>JAPKCH010000074.1 GCA_026421185.1 Dehalococcoidia bacterium
CAGACCAGTTCTACGAGGAATACCTCAAACGACAGCGAGCTCGAGGAGCAAACTAACAGCGAGATTCATTGCGATATTTGCGATGACAAGCGTTGGTTCGTAGTCGCTCCGAATGAAAAAGCGCCGGCTTCAGCCCGGACAGTTATCCCTTGCCAATGCCAGGAGCGAGTTTGGGGTGTTAAGTCGTCGGACCGAATCCGGCAATATTCCGATCTCGGTCCTCTCGAACGTCTAACCTTCGACACGGTCGAACTGGGCACACGCGACACGTTCTCGGAACCGTCTAGCTTCAGAGAGGCGTATCACGCTGCGCAACGGTTCGTTACCGATATGCAGGGATGGCTAGTTCTGTGCGGTCCGTCAGGGACTGGAAAAACCCACTTGGCTGCCGCAGTGGGTAACGCACTTGTCGAATCTGATCAGCCAGTTCGCTTTGTCTCGGTGCCAGATCTTCTTGATCACCTTCGCTCGGCGTTCGATCCAGCAGTAGGTGCGCAATATGACGAAATATTCCTTCAAGCTATAGAAGCTCCAATTCTGATTCTAGATGATCTTGGCGCTCAATCTGCGACAGCTTGGGCTGACGAAAAGCTTGATCAGATACTCACTCACCGTTATAACCGCCGACTTCCGACTCTTGTAACAACTGGAATAAGATTCGATGAGCTTGGCGACCGACTGCGAACTCGCCTCGGAGATCCATATTTCTCAAACGTTGTACATATCAAAGCCGGAAGCGGCATGCCAGATATCAGGAATTCAGGACTCGAGACTCGACTTTCTGAGGCTATGACCTTTGATAGCTTCACGCCGAAAGGTGCAGCCGGTGCTACTACGGCACAGAAACGTTCACTATCTGAAGCACACGCAGCCGCCAAAGTATTTGCCGAACATCCTTCGGGATGGTTATATCTTGCAGGGCCGACGGGCGTCGGGAAGACTCATCTTGCAGCCTCGATCGTAAGTGAAAGCATCTCACAGGGTCGTGAAGTGCTATTCCGTTTTGTACCCGATCTACTGGATGATCTGCGCCGTTCATACGGACCTGCCGGTGGCAAGTCGTTCGATCACATCTTCAGCCAAGTACGTGATGTAGATATTTTAATTCTGGATGATTTCGGCGCCGAAGCGTCAACGGCATGGGCTGAAGAAAAGCTTTATCAACTGATTGTTCACCGCCATGACTCGATGATGCCTACGGTGTTTACAAGCCGTACGACGCTCGAATCCATCGGTGGAACAAACGATCGCTCTGCTTCAAGATACTCGGATGCCATCATCTCAAGACTGAGCGACGCAAACGTAGTGGCTGAACGATATCTCTCTGCACCTGACTTCCGTCACAGAGGGGCAACACCTCGACCACGCCCAGCGGCCGCTCGCAAGTCTTCTCGCAAGTGAGCTTCGAAATTCCGTATGCAGGGATTGACGATTGCATTTTTTGCTCGATAGTCGCTGGAGATTCTGAGGCTACTTGGGAATCAACACCGACAAGTGATTCTTTAATTGCCTGTTTTCACAATCGGCTAAAATGGGAGCGAGTAATGCTATTAATCGTGCCCACTGTTCACATGACTCAGAAAGAGTTGTGGTCAACTGAAGTGCTAAAAGATGCCGCACAAATGGCGGTTGAAATGGGGGATAAGCACTGTGGTGATGAAGGATACAAAGCTATATCCAATTTCGGATTACAGGCTCACCAAAGCCAGTCACATGGGCACATCCATCTCGTGTCAGGCACATCACGACAACTTCAGTCGGCGAGCATGAAAACTAGATTGGACGTACAGAGCGGAATTGCTGTCGACGAATACGATATTGAAGAAATACCATTTGTTGCGAACATTTCACCAGTCGACAAGTCCAGCCAACGTGATTTATGGGAATCTGGAAGCATCCTAGAGACATCGGTAACCGCTCTAGAAGTTACAGAACGGCATTCTCCAAATGGATTCCGTTTGATGTCCAATTTTGAACCGGCAACAGCCATCGATTTTCCAGGAAGCAACCCGGCGGGTTTATTTCTTCTCGGCGGTGGGCAACTTGGCCTTTACGTGTAGACGGATCAGCTCGTTAAAGACCTTTAGGCGTATCGAGCAGTAGCCATCGTACTGACAGCAATCACAACCAGTACGGCATTTGCATACCCGAGCATCGAAAGCCCTTTGCGGTAGCTAGCCAGTTGTGCCTTAGAAGCATCACCAGATTCAAGTCCTCGTCGTAGTTTGGCAGCGAAAGCCCCGGCCCAACCAGAAACGAGGAATGCAGACACTGAGGCTATGAGTCCTACAAGAATCATTGTGCCCCAGCCGCCTGATCCCAGATCAGACATATTGCGCCCCGGCGTTATTGATACCAATGCGAAGCCAGTCACGATCGTGATGATTGATGCGCTGGTAATCCAAAGACTATTGAGCTTGCTCGTCCGGTTTAGTAGCTGGCGTTCAAGATCAGTTGATGTCGATCGAATTCGGGGTTCCAAAAGAACTGCAAGATATATTGCAGCCCCCACCCAAAAAGACCCTGAAACAACATGGATGATTCGTGTAATTACTAAACCGACGTCCAATTCGATCTTTCTACGGAATTGACTATATGTGGTTGACTAGAGCCATGCAAACAACGGCCGCAAGAACGAGCAATGAACCTACTTTTGCAAACAGGATGGCTCGATCTCGAAGTCGGGCGATTTCCGTACCCTGTTCTGGAGACGGCTGACCCTGAAGACTAGCACCAATACGGACCATTTTCTTATTGGTCAGCCCAGCGAAAGCTCCAGCGCCCCAACCGATAACGGAAAGAACAAATCCAAGCCAGATCATCGTGCCCCAGTTGGTTGACCACAGTTGATCGCTACCCGGAACCCGGAACGCCATCACGATACCGAAGAAAATCGTTGCCGCTGCCGAACCATGAATAGTCATCATCAATGGCTTCAGCATGTTGGACATTAATGCGCCAGCATGCGGAGGGCCTGTTTTCTTCAGCGCAGGTTGAACAACCCATGCGACGAATATTGCACTACCCACCCATATAACTCCGGGCAAGATGTGCAAAATTCTTAGTAACGCGATTTCTGCATCCATCGTCAGTCACTCATTTCTATACGAAAATCTTGAATACCGTTACACTCCGAGCAAAGAATACCATCTAGTCTTTGCGTAATTGGGGAAGTAATAACCCGTCCACGATCCATCTCGAAGTTTTGCTTCAGGTTCCTGATTATGTGGAATCGACTTAGCGATGCTAAATTTTGACAGTCCGGCAGGGTATGTCAATCCAGCACAGTAACAAGCGAGCTCCAAATTCATGAAAATCACGAACGTCACAGTCTTCCCACTTGTCAGTCAACGGCCCGAATTACGGGTAGGTACACCTATTCATCCTAGTTGGTGGGGATATGATCAGACGCTGATTCGAATTGACACCGAAAGCGGAATATCTGGCTGGGGTTGCTCTGGCGTTCGATGGGAAATGGTCGAAGCAACGATGAAAGTTCTTTGGCCACATTTGATCGGAGAAGATGCTTTACAGCCTGAATCTGTCACAGAGCGATTGCATCAGTGGACGTTCTGGTATGGCAGAGGTGGAGCGGTTACAAGTTACATCGGAGCTGTAAACCATGCCCTGTGGGACATTCTCGGTAAGCACACAGGTCTTTCCATCTCTCATTTATTCGGCGGTCGATATGTTGAGAAGGTCAAGCCATACGCCTCGATGCTCTTCTCATGGCCTGTCGATGAGATGGTCAGTAGTCTCGAATCTGGACTCGACAAGAATTTCCGAGCGTTCAAGCTCGGTTGGGGTACTTTCGGTCGAGAACGCGACCTGAGACACGATGAAGAACTGGTTAGGATTGCTCGTCAGACAATCGGTGATGATTGTGAATTGATGGTCGACCCCGGTGGATCAGACGTGTTCTGGCATGGTGATCTGAAGTGGGCAATCGAAGCCGCCAAAATGCTCAAGGATTACAACGTCTCGTGGTTCGAAGAGCCACTCCGCGCCGACGACATAGACGGTTACAAGCGCCTCACAGAGGTGTCGCCAGTCCGTATTGCGACAGGTGAAGTAATACGAGGTCGCCTCAACTTCGAGCCGTTTATAGACCAGAAGGCTTGCGATATTCTCCAGCCTGATCAGACAATCTGTGGCGGTCTATCGGAGTCGAGGAAAATATGGCAACGGGCGTATGACAACAACGTTCAGGTTATAATGCATGGCTGGAACACTGCCGTCGGTGCAGCTGCCGACCTTCAGCTTTCAGCTTCAATGCCTAATGGGCGTTATCTCGAATACTGGCACCCAGCACCTTACGTAAGCGGAATTCTCTCTAAGCCCATGCTCCTCGACTCTGACGGCATGCTTCCGATCCCCGATGGTCCTGGCCTCGGTATCGAAATCGACGAAGACGCCGTAATTGCTCATGGTAATGGCTCCGACGATTTCGGAGCCCTCTAGGCTCCGACAATAACTAATTCGAATCTATTCACGGAGTTTTAAATGGCAATCAACGGAAAATGGCGATACGAAGACCTAACTTGGCCTGAAATGAATCAGGCGGTCGAAGCAGGATTAATCCCGGTATTACCGGTAGGAACGATGGAGCAGCACGGCCCACATCTACCGGTGAAGATGGACCGATGGACCGCAACGGAAGTGGCGAAGAAGGCATCGGAACAGCACCAAGACCGGTTATTGTTCATGCCTCCAGTTGCGTATGGATACACGACTCACGTTATGGATTTTCCGGGTTCGATCACCATTCATAACGAGACGTTCAGTCGCTACATCGTAGACATCCTGAAATCACTCGCCTACCACGGCTTCAGTCGGATTATCGTCATCAACGGGCACGGCTCGAATATGCCCCCTCTTGATCTAGCCTGCCGACGTGCAAACGTTGAAACCGACGCGAACATCGCTTTGACCTCATGGTGGAACCTCACAGCAACCGACCCTGAATTTATGAAGACGTGGCGCGAGTCGGAATTCCCGGGTGGATGCGCTCATTCCGGCGAAGCTGAAACTTCGATGGCCCTACATATGGACGCCGATCTAATCCAGATGGACAAAGCAGTCAACGAGGACATTAAATTTCACGAGCACAAGTCGCCGTACCAATGGATCGACCTGTGGAGTGCCGGGCCAGTCTCGGTTACTTCATGGACCAGTGAGTACACAGATTCCGGTATTTGTGGAGAGGCGTTAGTCGCTACAGCTGAAAAAGGAAAAATGCTTTTCGATGAGGCTGTTAAGAACTTGATCGGATGGTCCGACGAGTTCTATTCACGCGAAGTGATGGTTCGTAAGGATCACCATACTTCTAAGCCGCTATCCGACTTACCGGGATGATCGCAGGATTTGCCTACTACTAGTGAACCTGCGCCCAAACACGGGATACCTCTGGCTTCGCTCGAAAAATTTCAGACAATCGTCGAGCCTAATCGAACGTGATACCGATCTTCACGGCGCCATCCACTCGGTCATTGGCAAGCCCAAACGCTCGGTCGATTTCCGATATGTTGACACGATGTGAAATGATCGGCTCAACGTCGATTTCACCCGAACTGATTAGCCGTGCAGCCTCGCTGTAACTCGTAAGCCCTAGTTCGTCCTGAGATCCAAGAACTGTGAAAACATCGGCGCGGCTTTTGAACATTTGAGAGTAGTCGAAAGGAACCGGATCCTCAGACTCAGGGAGTCCGAACAACACGACTTGTCCTTCGTCGCGAACGAGATGGAATGCTTGTGAAAGCGTTGGTGTCGTTCCAACGGCCTCGATTACGAGATCGGCTCCAATGCCGTTAGTAAGGTCTTTAACATTAGCTACAGCGGCATCACCGGTCACATCGATGGTCTGATCCACTCCGTATGATTCGCCCAATTCCCGTCGCCACGATAGCGGCTCTATCGAAATAATCTTTTCAGCACCGAGCTTCCTAAGAGTGAAATCCCACAACAGGCCAGCGCTTCCCTGCCCGACAACCAAACAAGTCTGACCTGCCAGTGAAGCAGGTAGTCGTTTCGCCGCGTAAACGACGGTGCCTAACTGCTGAGCAATCGTGACTTTATCTAGTTCAACATCAGCGTCGAGTTTCAGCACATGTGCGTCATCAACTACCTGATAATCAGCAAAACAACGCGAGTTCCAAATATGCGGTGTGGTGAGAACGATATCCCCAACGGTGAACCGTTTTGAGCGAGATTCGACAACTTCACCGACCGCTTCATGCCCAGGATGACCCGCCATCGCAGGAAACGCCCGCATTGCCCAGCCAGTGTTGACCATGTGCAGATCGCTGCCACATATCGATGCGGCACGAGTACGTACTAGGACTTCACTCTTCTTAGGCCGAGGTATTTCGACTTCGTCGCATCGAACTACTCCACGTTCAACAGCTATTGCTGCTCGCATCAATTCTGGCATTACGAATAACCAGCCAGTTCAGTTCCGTGAGCAGTCCACATTTCATCGAACATATCTCTAATTTCTCCAAGAGACAAAACCGCAGAAGTCAGTGGGTCAAGCGCTATAGCGTGAAACGCTGCTTCGCGATCGCCATCAAGAATCGCTTGTGTCGCCAACTGCTGAACAGCCTGATTTGACCGGCTCAGTGCTGCAAGCTGCCCCGGTAATTCACCTACAGCCATAGGGTGGAAACCGAGTTTGTCGATGAGAATAGGTACTTCAACGCTGCTGAAATCAAGCAGGTTATCGATAAGTCCTTCGTTCGGAACATTACCGTTGATAACCGTTGGGCGGTCCGATTCCATCGCTTCGATGATCCGGCATGCGTATTCCTCTGATCGCTCAGCGGTAAGACGTCTGTCGGTATTCGCATCTTCAAGAAGCTGTATGTAGTGATCGTCTATACGCGTAGTTCGACGTTGAAGATCTTGGCGAATTTGATGCAGATTGAATTCTTCAATCGTCTCTTCATTGGTTCGGAAGTACGGTGTGTATTCCGACATGTGCCGAGTCGACTCTGTCACGAAATATCCGAACTGCTTCA
>JAPKCH010000075.1 GCA_026421185.1 Dehalococcoidia bacterium
CGCCACTGGTGTTCCTCCCGATATCTACGCATTTCACCACTACACCGGGAATTCCATTTGCCTCTGTCTGTCTCTAGTCCGGCAGTATCCCCCGACCTCTTCAAGTTGAGCCTGAAGATTTCACAGGAGACTTACCGAACCGCCTACGGACCCTTTACGCCCAATAATTCCGGACAACGTTTGTGACCTACGTATTACCGCGGCTGCTGGCACGTAGTTAGCCGTCACTTATTCCTCAGGTACCGTCCTTGCTCTTCCCTGAGAAAAGAGGTTTACGACCCTAAAGCCTTCATCCCTCACGCGGCGTCGCTCCATCAGGCTTTCGCCCATTGTGGAAGATTCCCTGCTGCTGCCTCCCGTAGGAGTGGGGGCCGTGTCTCAGTCCCCCTCTGACTGGTCGTGCTCTCACACCAGCTACCCGTCTTCGGCTTGGTAGGCCATTACCCCACCAACTACCTGATAGGCCGCGAACTCATCTAAGGGCGGAAACCGGTTACCCGGCACCTTTCGTCTACAGCCTTAGACTGCAGACCACATGGGGTATTAGCAGAAATTTCTCTCTGTTGTCCCCCGCCCAAAGGCAGATCATTCACGTGTTACTCAGCCGTCTGCCACTCAGTACACATCCCGAAGGATGAGACTTCGTTCGACTTGCATGCATTATGCGCGCCGCCAACGTTCGTCCTGAGCCAGGATCAAACTCTCCGTAAAGTTGACGTTCTTTCTGTCCACTGTTCAATTGTTAAGGTGCCGTTCGAATACGTTGTAAAATCACTTGTATCTCCGAACAGAAGAATAAGTCTATGACCCACTTATTGGAAGTGTCAACCGGAAAATTAGGCAAACATGAAGGTCTTATCCTTTGGTTTTACAGAAGATTGTAAAAGCTGAGGGTATAACGACTACGTTTACTCCTTACCAAAATCGAATTCAGACCCGATGATTCGATATACTAAACAGACTGCAACCGCCTATATGGATTCACGTACGCGCACGCACGCACGTGGGATCAACTACGATTTTTAATAGTTTTCTAAAAACTCATTTTTAAGGACCCAGAACCAATGGCAAGGAACGTTCCCGGCGAGCCGTACACCAGAGTCTCAGCTGAAGAGGCTGACGAATTGGTGAAATCCGAGGGTGCAACCGTTATAGATGTACGCCGAGATGATGAATATGCAGGCGCCCATGTCAAAGGCGCTCTATGGATTCCAGTCGATGATGTTATCCCTAGGTATGCAGAAATCCCTGAAGAAGGAAAACTCCTTTTTATCTGTGAAGTCGGAGCACGCTCTGGTCTAGCAGCGGAATACGCCGCAGCAATGGGTGCCACTTCCGATCGTCTCTTCAACGTAGAAGACGGTACTGGTACGTGGATCCAAAAGGGACTCCCCTACTCCACCGGCGGCGAGAAGTAACACTTCCTTAGCAGGCACTAATCGACTCCAGAACATATGGTTCGTTGGAGCGATTTGTTTTGGAGATAAAAAATGAAAATCTTGGTTGTTGGTTCGATCGCGTATGACGCGGTCGAAACCCCTGTAGGTAAACGCGAATCTCAACTCGGTGGCGCAGCCACATACTTCTCTGTCTCTGCGAGCTACTTTACAGACGTAGGAATGATCGGTGTAGTGGGCGAAGATTTCGATCCCGCCGATATTGAGATGCTCGAAAGCCACAACATCGATACCTCAGGTCTCGTGAAGGCCGATGGCAAAACTTTCCGATGGACCGGCGAGTACATGGAAGACATCAACACTGCTGTCACCCTTGATACACAGTTGAATGTGTTCGGAGATTTTGAGCCGGAACTAAGCGAAGCGCACGCAAACGCGCGATACCTCTTCCTGGCAAACATCGACCCTGCGCTTCAGCTAAAAGTTCTCGACGCTATGGATACCCGACCAAAAATGGTTGCCAACGACACGATGAATCTCTGGATCGATATTGCAAAGCCAACTCTTACTGAACTCATTAGCAAGGTCGACACGCTTCTAATCAATGAAGAAGAAGCAAAGCAGCTAACTGGAGAAGATCATCTCCCTGACGCTGCAAAAGCAATTATCAAACTAGGTCCCAGCTCTACTGTGATCAAACGCGGTGAGTACGGTGCAACACTATTTGGTAATAACTTCTCGTTTGCGGCGCCTGCTTACCCACTAGAAAGGGTCATCGACCCAACCGGCGCTGGCGATTCTTTCGCTGGAGGATTCATGGGTTACCTCGCTTCTGTCGATAAAGTCGATGAAGAATCGCTACGCACTGCGGCCATAGTTGGTAGCACAATGGCTTCGTTCGCTGTCGAAGACTTTGGTCTAGACCGAATAAAGAATATGACTAAATCTGAGATCGACGAACGTTTCAATGCATTCGTCGATCTCACACGTTTCAATCCGTTAACTTAAATCCGTTAAAATGGATCCCTCTCTAAGGGATCTAATCCGATCACCCTAGAAACCCACTGAGCTGACGGCGACGAAAGCGCCCATCGCCCGGACACAAAACTTAACTTCCAATTACGCAACTCCCTTTCATTTAGAACTGGGCGTTGTACAAGTCCGGAGAAATCATGGATTACGATATTAAAGACATACGTCTTGCCGAAAAAGGCCGACTTCGCGCAGAATGGGCAGAACGAGAAATGCCCGTGCTGCGAACTATTAAAGACCGATTCGCTAAAGAAAAGCCTCTTCAAGGCATCAAGCTCGCCGGTTGTCTACACATCACAGCAGAAACTGCGAACCTTGCTCACACACTGAAGGCAGCTGGTGCCGATCTCACACTCTGTGCATCGAACCCACTTTCAACTCAGGACGATATCGCAGCTCACCTAGTTGAGTCTGGTATTCCTATCTTTGCCATCAAGGACGAGGACGAAAAGACCTATTTCGACCACATGTCGGCAACTGTCGACACTGGGCCACAGATCACCATGGATGATGGTGCCGACGTGGTAGCAATGCTCCACAAAGACAAGACTCATCTTCTTAAGGGTGTACTCGGCGGTATGGAAGAAACCACCACCGGTGTTATTCGCTTGAAGGCTCTTCACGGTGAAGGCAAGCTTGCTTACCCAATCGTTGCAGTAAACGATTCTCAGACCAAGCACATGTTCGACAACCGCTACGGCACAGGCCAAAGCTCACTCGACGGAATCATCCGTGCAACTAACATGCTCATCACGGGCAAGACTGTTGTCACCGTTGGTTACGGCTGGTGTGGTAAGGGCTTTGCAATGCGGGCCAAAGGTATGGGCGCCCACACTGTTGTGTGTGAAGTCGACCCTGTGAAGGCTCTTGAGGCAGTGATGGATGGGCACTCAGTCATGAGCATGGACGAAGCCTGTAAGATTGGCGATATTTTCCTTACCGTTACTGGTGGTATGAAGGCAGTCGACAGCAAGCACTTCGAAAACATGAAAGATGGCGCTGTTGTTGCCAATTCCGGTCACTTCAACATTGAAATCAACGTTGAAGCACTCGAAGCAATGTCTGAAGCAAAACGACAGGTTAGAGAATTCGTTGAGGAATACACACTCGAAGACGGACGAAAAGTCTTCTTACTTGCACAGGGTCGATTAATCAATCTTGGTGCAGCCGAAGGCCACCCGCCTTCAGTAATGGACATGAGCTTTGCGAACCAGGCCCTTGCAGGTGAGTACATCATGAACCACCACACGACTCTCGACCCCGGTGTCTACACCCTGCCTTCTGAAGTCGATACCGACATCGCAAGCCTCAAACTTGGTGCAATGGGTATGTCTTACGACACGCTTACTGCCGAGCAAGACGTTTACCTAAATAGCTGGGAAGTCGGAACTTAAGTTACCGCCCGGCTAGATAACTAGATAAAATGACCCCGGTAATTCTTCATTAGAATTGCCGGGGCATACTAACGAGACGGACTATTTAAGAAAATATGGTCAACACAAACTACTTACTAACATCCGAATCTGTATCAGAAGGTCATCCAGATAAGATGGCCGACCAGATTTCCGACGGTGTTCTGGATGCACTCCTAGCTCAAGATCCTATGAGCCGAGTCGCATGTGAAACGTCTATCACCACCGGACTCGTACTGGTATTCGGAGAAATCACGACAAACGCAGATGTCGACATCCGTGGAATTGTTCGAGATACCATCCGTAAAATCGGATACGACGATCCTTCTTACGGATTCGACTGCGACGGATGTTCAGTCCTCATCGCACTCGACGAACAATCAGTCGACATCTCGGCTGGTGTAACCGAAGCACTCGAAGTTCGAGGCGAGGATGCAGCAGACGAAGTTGGCGCTGGCGACCAGGGAATGATGATTGGATACGCCGCCAACGAAACCCCTACATTCATGCCACTTCCAATCGCACTCGCTCATTCGTTGACCAAACGGTTGACTG
Organism: Dehalococcoidia bacterium; assembly: GCA_026421185.1. Classification (GTDB taxonomy): domain Bacteria; phylum Chloroflexota; class Dehalococcoidia; order Lucifugimonadales; family Lucifugimonadaceae; genus Lucifugimonas. Next base: position 4,397 of record JAPKCH010000075.1, read on the forward strand.
ATGTTCGACGCGACAACACCATTTCATACCTTAGACCCGACACCAAGAGTCAGGTAACTATCGAGTACACAGAGGATCATAAGCCAGTTCGAGTCGACACTATTGTCATTTCGGCCCAGCACGATCCTGAAGCAACCAACGAACAAATCTCAGCAGATATCCAGGAACACGTCATTCGTGAAGTGGTTCCTCAATATCTGCTCGACGAAAACACCAAGTACTACATCAACCCATCGGGTCGGTTCGTTATTGGCGGCCCAGTTGGTGATGCCGGTCTAACCGGTCGAAAGATCATCGTTGATACTTACGGTGGAAGCGCTCGCCACGGCGGAGGCGCATTCTCAGGTAAAGACCCAACGAAGGTCGACCGCTCAGCAGCATACGCAGCACGCTGGGTTGCAAAAAACCTAGTAGCCGCAGGTCTTGCCGAACGAGCAGAAGTTCAGTTGTCATACGCCATCGGTGTATCAACTCCTATTTCGATCCAGGTCGACACTAAGGGCACTGGCGCAAAGCCAGAATCTGAGCTGGTTGAACTGGTGAAAGCCAACTTCGACCTCCGACCTCAGGCGATCATAGATCACTTCGACCTCCGTCGACCAATCTACCAACAGACTGCTGCATATGGTCACTTCGGACGAGATGACCTTGATCTCCCGTGGGAGAAACTCGATCGAGTAGCGGCTCTAAAAGCCTAGTACCCGTTCGATAGCTCGAATAAACTCGGGGTAGTCTGTGAACTTTGCAGACTGCCCCGATTCATTTAACGAGATAAGGCTGCGCCCAGAATGACCGACCGACCCAACATACAGTTTGGTACTGACGGCTGGCGAGCGATCATCGCTGAAGATTTCACCTTTGCCAACGTGCGAGCGTGTGCGGAGGCTGTCGCTAGAAATCTCATAGCTACGAACCGAGCCGATCAAGGTTTGGTCGTGGGCTTCGACACACGATATGGATCTCCACGGTTCGCCCAAGCTGTCGCTGAAGTCGTGAATGGACACGGCATCTATACGCACATGTTCGATGTTGCAGCACCCACCCCTGCGTGTAGCTTCGCAGTAGTAGATCACTCGGCAGCCAACGGTGTGATGATCACCGCAAGCCATAATTCACCCGAGTGGAACGGCTTCAAGGTGAAATCTTCAGATGGCGGATCCGCAACGCCCGCCGAAATTGCACAGATCGAAGAACGTCTGGCTGAAGTACTCGATGGCAAGACTACCGATATTGCTGGCAAACAAGCTACAAACACCGTCTTCGACGTCATTACGCCTTACATAGAACAACTTCACCGAGTGATCGACATCGCCCCAATTAAGGCAAAGCCTCTAAAGGTAGTAGTCGACGCAATGCACGGATCGGGAGCCGGAATACTTCCTCAAATGCTCGCCGACGGTGCAATTGAAGTCACAGAGATTCGATCCGAGAACAACCCCAACTTCCCTGGAATGGACCAACCCGAACCGATTGAGCACAACCTAAAACCGTTGTCAGTAGCAGTGATCGAACTTGGAGCCGATGTAGGTATTGCACTCGACGGTGACGCCGACCGAGTGGGAATCGTCGACGAAAACGGACGCTACCTAACTACTCTCGAAGTATTCTCCATACTCACTGACCACTTCATGGGTCGCCGAAACGAACGCAGCGGAGTAGCTTGTACCATCACGATGTCATCAATGGTCGACAAGCTTTCGGCTCACTACGGCGCACCAGTTTACCGAACGCCCATCGGATTCAAATTTGTCGGCCCAACTATGATCGACAACAGCTGCTCAATGGGCGGCGAAGAAAGTGGCGGCTACGCATTCAAAGGCCATGTGCCTGAACGCGACGGATCGCTTTCAGGCCTTCTTTTCCTTGAAGCAATGGTAATGAGCGGAAAGAAATCGTCAGAGCTACTAACCGACCTTCACGCCCTCGTCGGGCCGCATACCTTCCGCAGAATCGATGTTTCATACGAAGAATCACAGCGCACCAATTTAGCTAAAAAGGTATCTTCGGCTGCGCCAGCAACCCTGGGAGGACTGGCATTGGAGTCGTACGACCGCCGTGACGGCGTGCGATTCAACCTCGCTGGAGGCTCGTGGGGCGTAGTCAGAATGTCCGGAACTGAGCCTCTCGTAAGAATTTACGCTGAGACACCCGACGATAAAACTCTAGAAGCTGTTCTCACCGATTTACGTTCAATTATGGGTGTTTAGTCGCCAGCCTTACCGAACTAAACCGACTTCATAGCGCAAAAATAATCCGTTCGGATAGATTTTCATAATCACAAATGACCGAACTGTATAGGCGCTAATTGACAACAAACATTGTCATTGCGAGGAGCAACGTCGTGCCAACCACTGATCAAATGGAAAAATCGTTCAACTCATATGCAACATGCACCAAGAACTCCATAACGAGAAGACTCGCGACCGTCACTTTACTGATCGTCGCACTACTCATTACCGCCTGCGTCGAGTCAAACGAACCAATCCCAACCGTCTCTGCCAGCATGACCAGAACGGAACCAACCAACACAGTCGCTCCTGAATCGACTCCGCTAGCACCAGCACCAGTACCAACACCGACCGCAACTACCGCTGCTCAAACG
>JAPKCH010000003.1 GCA_026421185.1 Dehalococcoidia bacterium
GAATCGAGAGGGCAGGGCCTTCTATTGTGTTCTTGGTGGAGACGGGGGAGAGTCGAACTCCCCGTCCAGAAAGGTTCCCGGTTTGACTTCTACGAGTGTAGCCGTCGGTGGTTTTCTCGTCGCCGTACCCGCCCCATCGGCGTAGCAAGCGCAGCGACCAGCTAGTGGAGCCTTAGTTGTTTGTCACTAGCTACCCAAACAACGCAATCTGACATTTCATCTCTCGAGCCTAACCCGTCAGACGGGGGGTAGGTCGAAAGTCGCTGCCCTTAGGCTGCGAGAGCGAATTCACGTTCGCCGTTTATTTTTTTGCCGCTTTTTACGTGGTGCACGGCGCCACGACCCGCAATCGAGCGGTGATCTCCCTGTCGAAACCACGCGTCCCCAAGTACAACGCTAAGTCTATAGCCTACGGCATCATAGATGAATGGTGATTAATACGAAGGTAGGGGGGATCTATGTATTGAACCTCCAGTACCCAGAAAGTAGACCAGAACTATGGCGAATGGTACTTAGCTATAGTCAGCTGATTAATTTTCGAAGCACGATGTCCAAAACTTAGTTCGTTCGTTAGAATTGCGCCGATATTTATACCGAAAATTCATCAACCTGCTAGAGAACTCACATAACCATGAATCTGCCTTCCGAATTCGATCCTTCTACCAACCTGATCGCACATCAGGAAGAGAACGGATTATTCCATTCGGTACACACGTCGGCTGCACTTGCAGAATCGTTAATGAGAGATAGTTCTTGGGTCGACGTTTCGACCGTAGAAAAGATAATTGTGGCGGTTCTCGACTGCCAGATCACAGATGAAGACGATCCGCATTTCGGGAACTTTCTTTGGGAGAAAGAATCAGAGGTAGTCGAGGATTTGAACGCGGTCGAATTCATGATGTTCCGCTTTATTCCGCTACTTTGGGAGTTCTCTGACCGACTCTCTCTACAAACGAGAGACCGGATGTACACCGCTATTCGAAATGGGTTGGCGGCAATTGCTCAGATTGACGTAAATCTGTTGTACACAAATATAGTTCTCAAAGACATCTGTAACTCGATCCTCGGTGGCGAGTTGTTGGGCGACACGGAAATAGCGGAACGTGGTTACTTGAAGCTGAGACGATGGTTCGACAAAACTCGTAAATCTGGAATAACAACTGAGTACAACAGTCCCGGTTATACAAGTCTCGCCATCGAAGTTCTCGGCAGGTTGGCATCGAACACCACGGATGAAAATACTCGGGTTATTGCGACTGTCGCCTCAGCGAGAATCGCTTTAAGCGTGGGGCTTCGAATCAATCCCGAAACTCGTAGATGGGCGGGTCCATTTGGTCGAGCGTATAGCGATTCCGTTTTAGCAAATGGTGCGTCCGAACTTGATCGATTGAACAAGTTAGTGGATGACGGACTTGCCCCGAGTTGGATGATCGACATCGTCGAACACCGTACATTGCCGCAAGATGTTGTAGAGACATCAGATGTAGATACTCAAACAGTTGTCTCAACCCACCACAGCAAATCATTTTCGCTTGGAGTCGCTTCTCGTGAACTATCGACTCAGGCGAACCGGTTCATAGCTGCGCAGTCACAATCATTTGACTTGCGATATTCAGCCCCGAACCTTGATCGAATCGCAACGATGACGACCCGATATGTTCACGATGACGCATGGCTCGGGAACTACCGAATTACTCCGAGTAGGGGTTGGGATCATGTGTTTCCTGAGCAAGGCAAATTTCGTGGAGTCCAGCGTGGTTCATCGGCTATCTGTATTGCGATGTCGAACATGCTCGGAGCCGAGCGATCTCACAGTCGGGCGTACCTCGCTGTGGTTTGGACGGACGCTGCATCTGTCGAGTGCGTCTACGTGAACGGCGATCTCGTTGGCGATCTACCGGTCGATGTTCCGATTGGATCAGACGTTTTTGTTGTAACCGAATCCTTGCTGATAGGCGTTCGTGTGCTTGGGTTTAGCAATCTTGGGATTACTTCAAGACCTCAGATCGAGCTTGTCGAACGCGATGGGATGATCTCCCTGAACATTAACAACTATGCAGGACCTGAAAAAACCTTTTGGGAACTTGCAAATCCTGGAGCATTTTTCCAAGGATTACCATATTGCGCTTTTTACTCAGAGATTGTGGAGCGATCTGAGTGGGAGACGCCGGCTAGGTTCATGGAAATGTTCTCTAGCGGCGATTCTGCCACGGATCTACGAGAGTCGCCTGGAATCGGAACTGAAAATCAACGGGTTCTTACCACTCAATACAGTCGTTCTGGACAGGTTTTGGGACTTGAGCTAAACCTCGTTTCGGGAGAATTGGTACGTCGATTCACGGAACAAGGCGATTTGGGCTTGCCGAAGCTGGATTCAAAGATCGCTGTGCACTCCGATGTGAGCCCAATAGAGATTGACGAATCACGGCTTGAGTTCGGATCAGGTGATGCATGGCTCCTCTCAATACCGGAACTGAATCTCTGTATCGCTGGCATTCAAGGGAACATGCCGACGGACGTTAAGATGACTACAAATCGAGGTCAACGACGTTTTGAGGGCATAACGACGGGATTGATTGTCTGGAATGGTGACGATATAAAGGTCACATCGATACCGCGGTACAGAGATTCCTATAGCGACTAAATCTTAGAGCGTATTGCTCGATCCATCTCGCGTTTGGCGTCACGGGTTTTGATCGTATTTCGACGATCTACCTGGCGCTTACCTTTACCGACGCCAACGAGTAGTTTGGCTACCCTATTTTTGACGTAGACCTTTAGCGGAACGATGGTCTGCCCATCGCGGTTGGCTTGATCATAGAGATGATCGAGTTGCTTCTTTTTTAAGAGTAATTTCCGGGAGCGGGTAGGGTCGTGCTGTCCATGCTCCCCGGCAGGTGCGTATTGAGGGATGTGAGCGTTTTCTAGCCACGCTTCACCGTTCTTGATGTACACGTAGCCTTCTGCGATGCTCATTCGCCCCTCACGAGCCGATTTTATTTCCGAGCCAAGCAACACCATTCCCGCTTCGAACGTTTCATTGATGAAATAATCGTAGCGGGCACGTCTATTTGTAGAGAGTGCGCGTTGTGTATCGATATCGGCCATTGTTCGATTCTACGGTTTTTTGAGTAAACAGGGCAGTACGCATAGATAACAAGATTCAAATGCACGAAACCGTTCTAAGACGCGATCAAACCCTGAATCTCTTAACTCCTAGGACTCCGTTCGATAAATCCAAATGGTATCTGCACTCCAGTTTCCAGCAAATTTAGGGTGCACTTGCAAGCTGACTTATTTGGAAATCAAGCTGCTTGATTGCTGCTTCAATCTGAGGGTCCGAGAAATCGTTCGTCTGTGGATTTGCTCCACCTACCGTATCTACAGCTTCAACAACAACGTCTGGATCGATACCAACTTCTTCGATCACTCGTCCATTCGGAGTGAACCAACGACCGATGGTCAAGTAAACACCACCGCCGTTTGAAAGTCCACGAAGTAGGTTCACACTACCTTTACCAAAGGTGTTAGTGCCGATCGCCACAGTCCGACCGTGATCCTGTAGGGCTCCGGTGAGGACCTCAGATCCACTGGCGGAAAAGTTGTCAATAAGCGTTACAAGTGGAATATCCGGGAACTTACCGCCCGGTTTGACCTTCCAGTCTTGACGTTGTCCACGAGAATCTACTTCGTAGGTGACAAGTCCTTCAGTGAGAAATTCAGATGCGACGTTTACCGTCGATGAAAGAAGACCACCAGGGTTGCCTCTGAGATCAAGAATGATCCCTTTTGCACCGTCGTCTATCAACTCCTGAACACCTTCTCTAACCTCTCGAGGAGTCTCGGCAGTGAACTGCGAAATTCGAATTCGACCATAGTCTGTGTCAGCGACGTTAGTCACTGATACGCTAGGATCTTCGATCGTGTCGCGGGTAATTGTTATGTCAACTGGATCAAGGCTTCCAACATGCTCAACGGTTAGAACAACATCGGTACCTTTTTCGCCACGAATCTTGTTTACTGCCTCAAGAACGCTCCAGCCTAGGGCGTCTTCGCCATCCACCGCAAGAATTCGGTCACCAGCTTTGATACCGGCCCGTTCAGCAGGCGTATTAGGCAGTGGCTTTGTGATGATCACACCATTGCGATCCGGAGAGGCCGCAACCTGTGCGCCGATTCCACCAAAATTCCCTTGGAAACCATCTTGGTCGATTTTGAATGTTGAAGGTGGAATATATGCCGTGTAGCGGTCATCGATTGAATCTAGCATCCCGATAACAGCAGCTTCAGCCAGCGCGTTCGGATCGATGTTTTCTCGGACCACATATTCACTAACTAATATCGAGTAGGTCTCCCAGACGATTTGGAGACCATCAGGGACAGCCGCAGGCTCGCTAGCAATAGACAGAGGCGTTGGAGTAGCCACTGAGCCGTCTGAAAGAATGATGGGGTCGTCGTTTATTTCGACAGGACTTGGATTCTCTAAATTGCTGCAAGCAGCAATTAGCAGTATTGCGATTAGCGCTAAAGCAATAACTGAAATGAGCTTGATTGAACTAAAACGAGTGGACTCGAAATTCATATTGGGGGTTATATCTTCGGATGATGGGTGGTCGAAATGACAGTACGGGACGATCTATAAAATAACTATGCAATCGAGGATACGCTCGCAATATAGCTTTCAATGTACGGATGAACACGAAAAAGGTACGAGGAATGGGTAATAACTAGGTATACCGCTTCTGAAATGCACCTTGTACTTTACATAACAATGATAGTGCGACTTTGACTTAGTGCTGTTATTACGCCGCCCTGCACTGGCAACTGATTCGAAATATTAGATTTCGGTGCCGATGAGTTTGGGAGTACTACCTGTTCCCATTGTTGCTGCTTCAGCTTCGATGGCGTTTCGTAAATCTGAGATGCCCCAACCTTTTGTCGCTGAGGTAGTCACAACATGAGCGAACTCTTTGACATCGATTTCGTCTAGCACGCTGAGATTCAAAGAGTCATCAGCATTTTCGGCGACAAGATCTAGTTTGTTAAGGACTAGAATCTTTGGCGTGTCCCCTATTCCCATTTCGATAAGCTGATCAGATACCACTTGTGCCTGTTCGACGGCGTATGGGCTTGATACATCGACAACTTGGAGCAATAGATCTGCTTCGAGTGTTTCTTCGAGCGTCGCACGGAATGCTGCTACCAATATCGGTGGTAATTTATGTACGAATCCAACCGTGTCACTGATTGTGGCTTGAGTTCCCGATTCGAGCCACATACGGCGAGTAGTCGTATCTAGAGTTGAGAACAACTGGTTACGTTCGATCACGCCTGACGAGGTGATCTTGTTGAACAACGCTGATTTACCTGCGTTTGTGTATCCAACAAGCGACACAATTTTGGCATCACCACCGGTTCGTTGCAGTCGTTGCTGATCTCGTTGCGACTTAACTTGTTTGATTTCTTTCTTTACACGGTTAAGTTTGCGACGAACGAGACGTCGGTCCGTCTCGATCTGAGTTTCACCCGGACCTCTTGTACCAACACCACCACCAAGCCGTTCAAGGTGAGACCACTGACCAGCCAGCCTCGGCAGTAAATACTCGGTCTGAGCGAGTTCGATTTGCAATCGACCTTCACGTGACCTCGCACGTTGCGCAAAAACATCGAGAATGAGCGCAGTTCGGTCGATGACCTTCACACCAAGTTTGTCTTCGAGAGTCTTTTGCTGATTAGGCGAAAGCTCATCATCGAAAATCACGGTATCGATTTCCGAGTGTTTGACAGCGTGAATCAGTTCGTCGATTTTGCCTTTGCCGATGTAAGTCGGCGAAGGCTTGTTCATCGTCTGACTAAAGCTTTCTATCGGATTAGCACCGGCAGCGCGGGCGAGCTCTGAAAGTTCGGCAAGTGAATCTTCCAATGCCCAGTAATCGCCCTGATTTCGAACGCTCACTCCTACCAAAATTGCGCGTTCTCGGAACGGGCCTGTGGAATGTGTACGTTTTTTTGCCATATGGGCGATTTTATTTCCTACTAGCTACGAACTAAGAGTTAGCCCGCAGTTGTGAAAGACGACGGAGTCCTTCGTCTATTTGATCGTCAGGGATCGTCAATGAGAGCCTGATGTATCCCTCGCCACCGGGGCCGTAGCCGTTACCTGGAGTTACTACTACGTTGACCTCATCTAGTAATTTCTGTGCATATTTAGCCGACGTGTATCCGGCTGGAATCGGAGTCCATATGTACAAAGCCCCCTTAGGAGCCACAGCTGGTACGCCGATCTCGTTCAACACCGAGACTACCTTGTCACGGCGTTTTCGATATACCTCGTTATTGGTATCGATCCACTCTTTTGGAAGATCGAGCGCTGCGATACCCATCTCTTGGTTTGCCTGCGAAAGACCGGAGTCTATGTTCGACTTCACTCGCATCAAAGCGTTGACCATGTCGGGGTTACCTGAAGCAAATCCGACTCGCCATCCAGTCATGTTGGCTGTCTTCGATAGCGAGTGGAATTCCATGGCAATATCCATGGCTCCATCAGCCTGCAGAACACTTGGAGCTACATATCCGTCGTAAGTAACTTCTGTGTATGCGGCGTCGTGGAGCAATGCGATATCGAACTCTTTGCAATATCGAACAGCTTCATCGAAAAAACTCAATGGTGCGATAGCGCCGGTTGGATTGTTCGGGTAGTTGATCCAGAGAGTTTTTGCCTTCTTCGCAACATCGGTTGGGATGTCATTGAAATCGACGAGGTAGCCGTTGTCTTCTTTGAGGGTTACAAAGTGAGTAGTGCCGCCAGCGAACATTGTTCCGATCTCGTAGACCGGGTATGCAGGGTCTGGACTGATCGAAATGTCACCAGGATCGATGAAACATAAAGCAGCGTGGGCGATGCCCTCTTTAGCGCCGATTAGGTTGATCACTTCAGTATCCGGATCAAGCTTCACGCCGAATCGATCGTCGTAGAACTGCGCCACTCGTGCCCGGAATTCAGGAAGACCTTCACTCTCAGGGTATTTGTGATTCGCTGGCTTCTTTGATCCCTCGACTAGTGCATCGAGTACTGGGCTGGGAGTTTGCATATCCGGATCGCCGATACCGAATGAAATAACTTCAATTCCTTGAGCCTTTTTTGCTGCAATGGCTCGTGAGATGCCCACAAATAGATATGGGGGTAGGTTTTCAACTCGTTCAGCAAATTTCATTCGTTTGTATCCGTAATTTTTAAGCGATTTCGTAATTTAGTGCTGTTGAAGGTGAACAATCGTAAACTAGAGAACAGTTCACATGTGATCTGCCTACCGTCGAATGGCAGTAAGAACGGGCAGGATTAGTCGGACCAAACTCCGGTAAAGACTTCCACCGCTGGTCCTTGAAGGAATGCTTCGCCTGATTCGTCCCAAGAGATCCGAAGTACACCACCGTCGAGAATAACGTCGACTGCATCGTCAACGAGTCCGTGTGCACGAGCGGCAGATGCGGATGCGGTCGAACCCGTTCCTGAAGATAGCGTCTCACCAGCGCCGCGCTCGAATATGCGAGCACGTATTTTTGATCTAGAAATTACGTTTACGATTTCAAAGTTGATTCTGTTCGGAAACAGTTTATGGCTTTCAACATATGGCCCAACTTCGAGTAGCGGGAAATCTTCGACAGGTTCGTCCATCACAACCACCGCGTGAGGATTACCAACTGCGAGACATGTGATCTTTAGATCTCGGTCACCTGCCTGAATTGGATATTCCTTGATGATTTCTAAGTCACCAGTTTGAGATGTGTCCACAGGTATTTCTGATGGAACGAAAGTTGGAATACCCATTGCCACTTTGGCTGCGACCATTTTATCGCCTTCCATCGTCGGCCAAACGGTCCGTACTCCACCACCTGTTTCGACCGTAAGTCCGTCTTCGCTAGGGAGCGCAATCTTTCGATCGATTACGAACTTTGAGAACAACCGTATGCCATTGCCGCTCATTTCGGCTTCTGAGCCGTCTGGGTTGTAGACCCGCATTCTAATCTGAGCAACTTTTGAATCTTGAACGAGAACAATTCCATCGGATCCGACGCCGAATGCTAGGAGGCTCATTGCCTTCGATAAGGCTCCCCAGTCTCGATCGATTCCACGACCATCAACCGCTATGTAATCGTTTCCAGCTGCGTGCAATTTTGCGAACTCTACGGACATTACTTCTCCTGAGTCTCTAAGTGATATCGGTTCAATCAACAAGTAATTCTATGGATAAATTCTTAATTCTGCGAATTTAGTATTGATGTAAATATTTAGTGTTGTGTATTGGATATTTCGTTCTTGATATTGCGTTGAATATACTAGTTGGTATGCCATGCAATTGTGCGTTCAATGATTGACTTTTTGGTCTGATTGGAGTCATTAGTCATATCGAACCATCTAATTCGTTCATCACCGGACTTGAACCAATTGCTTTGCTGGCGAATTAATCGATTGGTCGCAACTGCAGTTAATCGAACTGCTTCTTCGAGATCGTATTCGCCAGATAAATGTCCGATCATCTGTCGGTATCCGATACCACTCAGTGCCCGGTCGTTATTTGAATATCCGGCTTCTATCAGCCCCTCGACTTCATTCACCCAACCGTTATTCAGCATCATTTTTAGCCGATCAGTCACCCGTTGGTGCAACACACTCCGTTCTACAGATAGGCCAACGAGAGAAGAATCAAATGGTTCTTCATCGGCTTTGCGATGACCTGAGTCGGCAGTTGAATCTCCAGAATAGACTCGTTCTATTGCACGGATAATTCGCCGATGATTTTTCAAATCCGTCGATTCGGCGATCTCGGGCGCAAGTCTTTGCAATTCATCCGACAGCCGTTCGACACCGTGATTTTTGAATTTGGTATCTAGTTCAGCTCGAAGTTGTAGGTTCGGCTCAATCTCAGGTACTTCCCAGCCTTCGATTAGTGCCCAGATGTACTGGCCTGCCCCTCCGACTATGATCGGCAGTTTCCCTCGGCTGACTATCTCGTCAATCGCTGCTCTAGCCTTTTTTAAGTACTCGCCAAGACTGAATTGCTCGTTTGGATCGAGAAAGTCCATTAGATGATGTGGAACAGCTTTTGTCTCCGCAAGCGTGGGCTTTGCGGTCGCTACGTCCATGCCTCGGTAAAAGAGTCGTGAGTCACCGTTGACCACTTCGCCACCAAGTTCAGTCGCCAGTTCTACTCCAACCGCGGTTTTGCCAGTGGCAGTAGCTCCTATAACGGCTACTACTTTGGGCTTAGTTGATTGATTCAAGAGGAAGATTTGTACTAGCGGTTTGTTAGTTCGTTCCCGCAGCTGCAATCAGCTTCGAGAACTCATCTGCTTTCAAACTCGCTCCACCGACCAGGACACCATCGATGTCAGGTCGTTCGAGCAGTTCCTCAACGTTGCCTGAATTTACGCTTCCGCCGTAAATAACTCGAACGGAGCCTGCTGCTGATGGTGACAATTTGCGCACTACTTCACGACAAACGGCAGTCATTTCCTGAGCCTGCTTAGATGTCGCTGATTCTCCGGTACCGATAGCCCACACCGGTTCATAAGCGATTATCAATGAGTTCCATGCAGTGAATCCTACGAGACTGGCTTCTAATTGATCTGCAACAAAAGTTGCTGCTTCGCCTGACTTTCGAACTCCAAGATCTTCACCAACGCAGAGGATCGGTATCAATCCAGCCTCTGCAGTTGCAATCGCTTTTGTAGCAATCCGTTCGGAGGTCTCGTCGTTTAATGCACGTCTCTCGGAGTGACCAACGATTACATGGCTGACCAAGCCGCTGAGCATCGACGTTGATACTTCACCCGTGAAAGCACCATCTGCATTAGAGCTGACGTTCTGTGCGCCGACTTGAATAGTTGATCCGTCTAGCTCTTGGGCGACACTCACTATTGATATGAATGGCGGGCAAACGAGCTTATCGACGCCGTCAACACCATTGCTCAATTCGTGGATTTCCTTAACAAGGTTCAGACCTGACTCTACGTCGGTGTTCATTTTCCAGTTGCCAGCGATGACTGGTATGCGATTTGAGATGAGTTATTCCTCGGTGATTCTAAGTCTGTTCAATTAGTCGGTTCGGTCGTCGAGCGCAGCTACGCCTGGAAGCGTTTTGCCTTCGAGGAATTCGAGAGAAGCACCGCCACCAGTCGAAACGTGTGTGATTTGGTCAGCAAGACCCATAGATCCGACAATCTCTGCTGTCGAACCTCCACCGATAACTGATGTCGCCTTTTTATTTGCGGCTACTGCTTTCGCTATCGCCGTTGATCCCTTTGTAAACTCATCCCATTCGAACACGCCCATAGGCCCATTCCAGATGATTGTGTCCACAAGTGAAATTATTCGAGCGTATTCCTTCGATGATCGTGGCCCTATATCTAGGATAAATCCATCGGTTGGCACATCCGTAGATTCGCAAACAGTAGCTGGTGAATTTTCGTCGAAATCCGGTGCCGTAATTACATCGGCAGGTAGCACTACGTTGGCCCCGCCGGATTCCAGTAATCCTTTGGCGGCAGTCACATCTTCGTCGGTGATCGCAGCGGCTCCACCGGTATTACCTTGAGCTACATAGAACGCTGCAACCATGCCGCCGCCAACAAGGATCGTGTCGACTTTTTTAGCTAAATGTCGAAGGATTTGAATTTTATCGGCGACTTTTGCTCCGCCAACAATCGCTACGGTTGCGCCTGTCGATCCTTCCAATGAACTACCGAGCATCTCAAGCTCTCGTTCCATCAATAGTCCAGCAAAGGCCGGAAGATGTTTGGCAACACCCACCGTAGACGCATGTGCTCGGTGGGCACTACCAAACGCATCGTTCACGTAAATATCGGCCAATGACGCTAGGTGTTTTGAGAACTGTTCGTCGTTTTGCTCTTCGCCTGGTTCGAACCTCAAGTTCTCCAGCAGTGCAAACTCACGCGAATTGAGATTGCCAATGATCTGAGCAGGCTCTTCTCCGGTCGGACCGTAGGCGTTGACGACTGTAGTGCCAAGCAGTTCAGACAAACGCTCACGAACCATGGTGAGACGCATTTCCTGAATGAACTGACCTTTGGGCCGTCCGAAGTGCGAGCAAACCACGATTTTTGCACCAGCGTCCTTAAGGAAATTTAAAGTAGGAAGTGCTCCCCTAATCCGAGAGTCGTCTGAAATGACACCAGAACGCATCGGCACGTTGAAATCGACTCTGACCAAAACTGTCTTGCCGTTTACATCTGCGTCTCTGATAGATCGTTTGTTCATGAAGGACATCTTCTCGGTATCTATCCGATGATCAATTTCGCACTATCGATCAGTGTTTTCTGTTGATCAGCCGATAAACCAGCGGATGACAACGTCTCAATCGCTTCATCAACCAACGTCTGGATTCGACTTTCAGCGAATACCTTACTCTCAGTTTCAGCCAGGATCGATGTGACTTCATCAAGATCGGCTGGGTCAAGGACTCGCTTCATGAATATCTCGCCAAGTCGGCGGCGAGTAGTTGGTGTCCCATTTTCAATGGCATGGGCAGTAGCAAGGGACTTCTTCTTAGATTGAAGTCGACCTCGTTGAACTTCAGTTCGTTCAGTGCCTGAATCAGGCCATAACGCCTTCAGGTCAATATTCAAGTTCTGGGCTGTACCTAGTGCATTTCCAAATCGGTACAAGGCATCCAGTACTTCGTCATCAACTGCAGATGCAATACCACCGAGCTTGGCCGAGATACCGTATAGCGCTCCGTGCTTTCGCGCCACCGTGACTATTTCATCAACACTTACGGCAGCGCGTTCTTGATACGAAATATCTAGGTATTCGCCTTCGCACACCTCAAGAGTGGCGTTGTCGAGAGCTTCGAGCGCCATAGAAATGTTTCGGGGATCAGCAGCTGGGCCTGAGGCATTTCTCTGCTCAAAAATAGACATTCGCGCCATAGCATGAATTCCATCTCCTGCATTAATAGCTTGAGCAGGTCCCCATGACCACCAGATTGTCGGCCGATTATTACGTTCTGTGTTTGCGTTTTGAACGTCTTCATGAACTAAAAGGAAGTTGTAGAGCATCTCGACTGCTACTGCATAAGGCATAGCTGAGATATTGTCGCTTCCAGTGGATTTCGCTACAGATAGAACTAGATGTCCGTGCGAACGATCCTGAACCACAGCGGGTTCAGGTTCGCCATTTTGATCGACCCAACCGAGGTGATACGCCATAATTTTATACAGCGGTAGTTCGCGTGCGTCAACGAATTTCTTGAGCGCAGATTCGAACTGGTTTGAATCGTCGCTAGAGAGTCCTGGGAGTGTCCCCGTGAATGGCAATCAAATTCTCCGAACTATGAGGAAGAGGTCTGCCCACAAACATACCATGTGAGCTGAGATGAAGTTTTCAAGCGGAATAAGGGTAACCGAGAGTGGTTACTTCACGACGATATCACCAACTATATTCTGTATAGATTCGGCACTAATTGCACCTGTGCGCAAGAGGATGATCTTTTTATCCTCGTATGCAACCACAGTGCTTGGGGCTGTACTGTTGCCGCACTCTGAATCTAAACAAACGGCGATAAGTCCCCCGAAAATTTGATCAATTTCGCTGGCATCCTTTATCGGATCATGTCCAGTTAAATTGCAGCTTGTTCCGGTAATAGGTACACCTGATCGTTGAATCAATTCTTTGGCAATGTTGTTGTCAGGAATTCGTAACCCAACTGTGCCCGATCCGGCAGAAACAACTGATGGAACTATCTCTGCAGCTGGCAATACAACAGTCAGAGCACCTGGCCAAAATTCTTTAGCTAGTTTTTTTAGTGAACTAGGAAATTCACTGGCTAGATTACCGACCATATTTATATCGCTAATCAACAATGGGACCGGAGTGCCGGGATTACGACCTTTGGTGCGAAAAACAGCCTCGATAGCGCGTGGATTCAACCCGTTTGCTCCGAGGGCAAAGTAGGTGTCGGTCGGGAACGCTACAAGCTCACCCCTGAGTATTGTCTCTACGGATTGGTTCAATCCTAATTCATCTGCTGAAACTAACATCCGATTATCTTAACGATCCCGAACACGTTGGTCTCTATATGGTTTGATGGAAATTATCCAACTTAACCGGTGACGCAACCGACGGGAAGGGGTAAATTTATCTTTCAGGCTTAAAGGATTCAGTCGCACGGCGCGCCATCGCAACCGCGTGAGGTGTCCAATATGACATTTGGATAGCCTGTTTTGTTACAACGATCGGGGAACTATGCCATGGCCCAAAACCCAACTGATGATTCATCCCGACGAGTATCGACTTCAGACGATATCGAAGTAGGTACTTATCTCGAGATTGCTCAGGCCGACCGTACCACTGGCGGAAATCCGCCTATCGACGAACGGATGAAGACTATTGTCATCATCGACTTTGGATCTCAATACTCCCGTCTTATTGCTCGCCGAATCCGAGAAGCGAATACATATTGTGAGATCGTTTCTCACGATGCAGGTAGAGAAATTCTTGATGAGCAGGATGTAATTGGTGTAATTCTCTCTGGTGGACCTAATAGTGTTTATGAAGACGACGCTCCGATGGCACCGACTTGGGTTTACGAAGCCGGCGTGCCTGTTCTCGGCATATGTTACGGAATGCAGCTAATTGCTCATCAACTTGGCGGTAAAGTCGAGCGTGGTATCGAGCGTGAGTACGGGCATGCTGTTGTTCACAAAGATGGCCAAGACAACATATTATTCGACGGACTCGACAATGAAGTTCCAGTATGGATGAGCCATGGTGATCGAATTGAGCAGTTACCACCTGGGTTTCGTTCGATGGCATATACAGAGAACTCTCCCCTCGCAGTGATGGGTAACGAGGAAGGTACGTACTTCGGAATTCAATTTCATCCCGAAGTTGCCCACACTCCTCAAGGCGCAGAAATTCTGCGTAATTTTTTATTTGGAGTATGTAAAGCTGCCGGTGACTGGACGCCTAAGAACTTCGTTTCAGATGCCATCGAGCGCATCAAAGAGCGCGTTGGCGACGGTAAGGTAATATGCGCTCTTTCTGGTGGAGTCGATTCCACTGTTGCTGCAGCACTGATTCACCGAGCGATTGGTGATCGATTGACCTGTATCTTCGTCGATAACGGTCTTATGCGAAAAGGCGAGGCCGACCGAGTTCAGAACGTATTTGCAAGTCAGCTCGGTGTGAACCTAATATTCGTAGACGCCACAGAACGATTCTTGAACGCACTCAAGGGTGTGACTGATCCGGAGGTAAAACGTAAATCTATCGGTGCCGAGTTCATCAAAATTTTCGAAGAAGCTGCTATTGAGATTGGCGAAGTCGATTATCTGGCGCAGGGCACGCTATACCCAGACGTTATCGAAAGCACTAGTGCCGATTCGACGGCCAGTCACAAGATCAAGACTCACCATAATGTTGGTGGACTCCCAGAACACATGGATTTGAAGCTGGTTGAACCACTTCGATACATGTTCAAAGATGAAGTTCGAAAAGCTGGTGCTGAACTAGGATTGACTCCTCAGAGCGTCAACCGTCAGCCCTTTCCTGGTCCTGGTCTAGCGATTCGAATCATGGGTGAAGTCACCTTCGAAAAGCTTGAAATACTTCGTGAAGTCGACTGGATCGTAATCGACGAGATTAAGAACGACGGCTTGTATGACAGCCTCTGGCAGTCATTCGCTGTACTTACCAACACTCGGACAGTGGGGGTCATGGGCGACCAGCGAACGTACCAGTACGTCACCGCTATTCGAGCTGTTACTAGTGCTGACGCTATGACAGCGGACTGGGCTCGCTTGCCTTACGACACACTGGCTAGGATCTCCAGCCGGATCGTCAACGAAGTTGATGAAGTTAACCGAGTAGTGCTCGACATCACAAGCAAACCACCAGGAACTATTGAGTGGGAGTAATTCCACTATAGGATTCGGTTGAGCGTACATTGAATTTTGATTGAGGTTTAGTTGAAAGTTCTATTGGTTGGTTCAGGTGGGCGTGAACACGCTATGGCGTGGAAGCTCGCCAAAAGTCCGAAGTTGTCCGAACTATTCATTGCGCCCGGCAATGCTGGAACAGCTGAAGTCGGAACCAATGTGAATATCGGCGTCGATGATCACGACGACCTGATTGCATATGCCAGTGAAGAGAAGATAGAACTTGTAGTTGTCGCTCCTGATCAACCTATTGTTGATGGGCTTTGCGATCGTCTCAGGAGCGCAGGAATAACAACATTCGGACCGTCAGCAGCAGCGGCGCGAATCGAAGGTTCGAAAATCTGGTCTGACGACTTAATGACCAAATATGGAATTCCTACAGCTGAATCTGAGGCTTTCACTAGTTCTGGCTCTGCTATGGAATACGGTCGGTCAAAGCCTGAAGGATCACTTGTCGTAAAGGCCGACGGTCTTGCGGCAGGTAAAGGTGTGATTCTTCCCGACACTTACGCTGATCTTGATTCAGCGATCACTGGGATGCTCGACGATGCAGTATTCGGTGAATCCTCATCAAGTATCTTGCTAGCCGAACGCATGTCGGGTCCAGAAGTGAGCGTCTTTGCGTTCGTCGACGGCGAACACGTATCAGCAGAAATTCCTTCGTGTGATTACAAACGTATCGGTGAAGGCGATGTTGGATTAAACACCGGCGGCATGGGAGCGTACGGTCCGCCGGAATTCTGGACTGCCGAACTGGCTGCCAAAGTGCGTAGGGAAATACTCGAACCCGCCGCCACCGCTCTTGTCAAAGAAAATAGTTCATTCTCTGGAGTGATATACGCCGGTCTAATGATCACTGAATCTGGACCACGAGTGATCGAATTCAACTGTCGTTTTGGCGATCCTGAAGCTCAAATCCTTATGCCTATGCTTGAATCCGACATGCTTGAAATTTGTCTAGCCGTCGCTGAAAACAGGCTTGATAACGAAACTGTGCAATGGTCCAGTGACCCGCACACGTTCGTAGTGGCGGTTTCCGATGGCTATCCAGGTTCGTATCCTACTGGCGTCGAAATCGAGGGGATATGTGCTGCCGCAGACCACGGTGTTGTATTCCACGCTGGGACAAAACGTTATGAAAACGGTGTGCTTATTACCTCTGGTGGACGAGTCTTAGGCGTTGTGGGAACTGGAAAAACTATTCAGGAGTCACGAAAAACTGCCTACGCTGGTATTGATGAGATCTCATTTGAAGGCATGCGTTTCCGAACCGACATAGCCGAACGTGCGATTCAAGACTAATCGTGGCTACTATCAGCGTTGTATTCGACTTCGATGGGACACTAGTCACCTCATTCATTGGTGGGTTGCTGTTCCGTGGCTTCACACCAGAGGCCGAACTAAAAAAAGCTAGTAACCGATTTAAAACCAACGTCACTTCACTTCGTGAATATCAAGAAGAAGTGTTTGATCTGGTGAGTGAATCAACCGCTGAGATGTCGAAAAGAGCCGTTGAAGGCGCTTCTATCCGATCACAGGCGCATGAAGTCTGTGAACATATATGGAACGTAGGTGGAAAAGTAGCTGTCGCTTCTGCTGGACTCGATTTTTATATTCAACCGGTGCTAGACAACTCCAAACTGGGACGCATTAACGTTCACAGCGGAAAAGTTATTTCGAACGTTACAGAACTCCCACCTTTTCGATACGATTACCCTTCGTCCGACGATCAATGCGAAGGAGATTGGATTACTTGCAAGTGCAAAGTGATCAACGATATGAAGAGTGAAGATGAGGAAATCGAAGTCGTGTTTGTCGGTGATGGCACAGGTCCAGACGAATGCGCTGCTAAAAATGCTGCCGACACAGTTTTCGCAAGAGGCCGGCTACTTTCTTATTGCATTGAAAACCAAATTCCAGCAATGGAGTTTGGTGAAGATTTTGGACCAGTACTTAGCTATGTCGTAAATAAGACGTCAGCCAATGGAGCTCAATAGAACAGTGATCCCACGATATTCTCGACCCGAAATGAACGCTATATGGTCGGAAGACAATGCTTTCGAGCTTTGGCTTCAGGTAGAAATTGCAGCGTCTCAAGCATGGACTGATGAAGGCGTCGTTCCTGAAGAGGATATGGCAAAGATTCGCGGCGCCAAGTTCAGCCGTGCTGCCTATGATCGTTGGTTTGACGAGACCAAACACGACATCGTTTCGTTCACACGAGCGGTCGGTGAAAGCCTTGGACCAGAAAGTCGGTGGGTCCACCACGGTCTCACTTCGAACGATGTAAAAGACACGGCCCTAAGCATGCAGTTAACGCAGTCATGCGACTTGCTCGAACGAGGCCTTGTAGAACTACTCAATGCGCTTCGTGTACGTGCGATTGAACACAAGGACACACCTTGTATCGGTCGATCTCATGGAATTCATGCTGAACCTATGAGCTTTGGTATGAAGCTCGCATTATGGTTCGCTGAAATGAATCGTAATCGAGATCGTCTTGTTGCCGCTCGCAAGCGCGTTGCGGTCGGCATGCTTTCAGGGCCTGTCGGGACATTTGCATCGGTTCCGCCCGTTATCGAAGAGTCAGTGTGTGCTCAACTCAATCTCTCCCCTGCTGAAATATCGAATCAGGTGATTCAACGAGATAGGCACGCCGAATACGTTCAAGTGTTGGCGCTCATTGCAGCAACGCTCGACAAGATGGCGACCGAAATTAGAGGGTTACAACGCACCGAAGTACGGGAAGTCGAAGAACCGTTTGGAAAACCCGGCTATGTAACTAAGGGATCGTCGTCGATGCCACACAAGCGCAATCCTGAGCTCTCAGAGCGTATTTGCGGGCTTGCACGCCTTATTCGCGGACACTCGGTTACTGCTCTCGAAAACGTTGCTCTGTGGCATGAACGTGATATTTCACATTCATCCGCCGAAAGAATGATTCTTCCAGACGCCTCTCTAGGTCTCGACTACATCATGTCTCTGATGACCGGAATCATTAAAGACATGGTCGTGCACGAAGATCGCATGATGCAGAACCTCGAATCAACCCGAGGTCTAGTCTTCTCACCTCGAGTGATGTTATTGCTCGTTGAGCACGGCCTTGATCGAGACGACGCGTACGACGCTGTTCAGAGAAACTCGATGAAATCATGGGATGAAGAAATCGATTTCCGAGAATTAGTCAAATCTGATCCCATTGTTTCGGCCAAAGTCTCTGCAGAAGCTCTAGAAGATTTGTTCGATTACAATTTCTATCTTGGACACGTCGATCACATTTACCGACGAGTAGGAATCTCAGAGGTAGTAATTGACTGAAGCTGTCTTCGAAACAAACCTACCCGGCCTGCTCTATCGAGGCAAAGTTCGAGATACATATGACCTCGGAGATGACCGTCTTCTGATGGTAGCGTCAGATCGTATTTCTGCTTTCGACGTGATTATGGATCGGCCTATTCCCGGTAAAGGCGTCATTCTCACTCAGATGTCATCGTTCTGGTTCGACGTAATTGATGCTGTTATGCCCAACCACGTTATTGCTACCGCAGATGACGAAGTCGCAATGGCAAACGTTGACCGTAACGGCGCTCTCGTAAATCTGCCTCCTGAACTTGCTCGTAGGTCAATGGTGATAAAGAAAGCCGAACGATTAGATATTGAATGTGTTGTGCGGAATTACATCGCAGGATCGGCTTGGGCTGAATATGAAGAATCTAGAACTATGAACGGAGAACCACTTCCTGCTGGTATGAAAGCAGCGGAAAGGTTCTCGGAGCCGATATTCACGCCGTCAACGAAAGCTGAATCTGGACACGATATGCCTCTGACTCCGAAGGATGCTAAGGATCTTGTCGGTGTAGAAATGCACCAAATCCTAGAAGAGAAAAGCATAGAGGTATTTCAGGTAGCTCACGATTATGCGGCTGAACGTGGCATGATCCTGGTTGATACGAAATTCGAGTTTGGCTTTGTTGATGGGGAACTAACGATCATTGATGAGGTCCTTACACCCGATTCGAGTCGATACTGGGATGTAAATGATTGGACACCGGGAAATTTCCCTCCAGCATTTGACAAACAATTTTTACGAGCATGGCTTCTTGATACCGATTGGAATCGAGAACCGCCTGGTCCTGTACTGCCCGATTCAATTGTTGAGCAGACTCAAGAGAGATATCTAGAGTCTTATCGGCGACTCTCAGGCAAGTCACTGGTATTGTAGATATCTCTTGAAATTACTGACACATATTTTTGTGTGACAAATGGAATCGTATGGCAGACATAAAGCGCAAAGCAACCACCCGTCCTGAAAGCCGCCGAGGCATGACAAAAGGACAAATTCGAGAAGAACGGCGAGAACGAAGCCGCACACGTCAGCGTCGAAAACGATCGCTGCTAATGTTCGGCGGAATTCTTTTCGCCATCGTATTTATAGCGGCACTTGTCGTATCGCCCAACCTGTCTCCACAGAGCACTGGTAGTAGAGGAGTTAATACCGAAGGTCATATAGCGCTCGACGTAGATGATGGTCGAGGACACATCGATGGGAATACACCGTACGCTGAAGTGTACTCAGTAGTTCCTGCAACATCTGGTCCGCACTGGGCCGGTGCAACAACTCCGATGGGTCTACCATCTCCTGCTCGTTGGGGACAATATGACGGTGTTCTTCCAGACGAAATTCTTATCCACAACCTCGAACACGGTGGAATTGGTTTCCACTACGACTGTGAAGAAGAATGCCCTGAAATCGTGAAGGCACTCGACGATCTTCTTCCTCGAAACCCGTCTCAGTACATCATGTCTCCATACCTAGGTCTGCCTAGCAAGGTTGCGATTACCGCTTGGCGTCACCACCTGTACCTAGATGAAGTAGATATCGATCAGATCCTCGAATTTATCGAGGAGTACCAAGATCGAGCTCCTGAAAGCCTGATACAGAACCAGTACTAGGTTTCAATTAGATGTCTAGGTCTGAAATAGCCTTGTTAGCGCGTATATAACAACAGAAAGAAGCGAATGTTTCTCGCAAAGATTCATGTAACGCTAAAACCAACGGTCAACGATCCTCAGGGTCTGACGATCGCGCGTGCTCTTGGTCGGCTTGATTTTGACTCAATCGAGTCGGTTCGAGCTGGAAAGTACTTTGAAGTGAAGATCAACGGTGACGATGAAACGTCAGTCGGCTCAGACGTAAAGACCATGTGCGAGAAACTACTGGCTAATCTTGTTATAGAAACATACACATATGAACTGGAAGCCATTTAGGTATATCCAGTTCGTAAGGGCGCCGCAGAACTAGTCGGTTAGCGTGCCTTTTGTGCTTGGGATTCCGTCTGGATTACGTTCGTCGATACGTGATGCATCACGAAGTGCCCGGGCGAACGCTTTGAATGATGACTCGATAACGTGGTGCTCGTTCTTCCCGGCCAGCACTCGTATGTGCAGACAGAATCGCCCTTCGACAGCCATCGCTTCAAAGAAGTGACGAGCCATGTCGGCAGGAAACTCACCGATGTTGTTATCGCTTCCCATGTTGATCACAGCGTAACCACGACCCGATAGGTCTAGAACAGCGTGTGTTAATGCTTCGTCGAGCGAACAAGTTCGATCTGCCATTCGCACGATGCCTTTACGGTCACCTAGTGCTTGATCTATTGCCCTACCTAGTACGATCGCAGTATCTTCAACGGTGTGGTGTGATCCAGTTTCGAGGTCGCCATTTGCTTCCACTTTTAGGTCAATCATTCCGTGACGAGCAACCTGATTAAGCATGTGCTTGAGGAAACCGATTGGTGTATCGACTTCAACTTTACCTGTTCCATCGAGGTTGACGGTAACGGCTATTCTGCTTTCGCCGGTCTCGCGGACAATAGTTGCAACGCGAGCTTCTTTTTCGGACATACCTGTGCCTTTTATCTGACAAATGTGCGCCGTATACGATTATTAAAGCGCTGATTATGATGCTAACGGGGGCGGTACGAACTAAACAACGCTTCTGAGTGCGTCGATTAGCCGGTCTGTCTGCTCTGGAGTTCCGGCACTGATCCTCAAGGAGTTGTCTAGGGCACTCTGAGGGAACCGCCGAACGAAGATTCCATGCTCGGCGAGCCCAACGTAAGCTTCTTCGGCTGTACGTCGATCAAATCTGCACAAAAGAAAATTACCTTCGGATGGATAATACGAAATTCCGTCAAGATTATCGATGACTTCTTCGACACGCTTGCGCTGTTCAACGAGACTATGCGCTCGTTTCAGCAAATCATCTTTGTGTTCCAGAGCCGCCAATACAGCCGTTTCACCGGCGATATTTATGTTGTACGGCTGTTTGATATCCATCAAGTGCTGAACCAAGTTCACCGAAGCCATTGCATAGCCAACCCTAAGACCGGCTAAGCCGGCCCATTTGCTGAACGATCGCAAAACCACAAGGTTTTCGTACTCATCAAGCAAGTGGCTCAGCGTGTTTCTGGAAAATTCGTAATACGTCTCATCAACGCAAACTACAATTCCGGTTTCGAGCAACGCACGGGCATCTGACTCGGTCAGTAGATTGCCGGTTGGATTATTCGGAGATGCAAGAAATACGATTCGAGCGGAATCATCGATTTCTTCCAACATTGTCGTAATGTCGATATCCCAAGTCGAATTACGAGGTACCGACACAATTTTGGCGTCGACTTGTCGTGCCGAGAATGCGTACATGCCGAAGGTCGGCTGACAATCAAGAACTTTTTGACCCGGTGCGACAAATAATCTGATTAATAGATCGATAATTTCGTCGCCACCCGCACCCGCGATGATTCGATCAGGCGGTTGCCCGGTGTAGTCACTCAACGCTGCTCTCAGTTTTCTTTGTTGAGAGTCTGGGTATAGATGAATATCTAGACCTGTAATCGATTCGGCCACTTTGTCTAAGGCTCCGTACGGATTTTCGTTAGCGTTTAGCCGTATAACGTCTTCAGGCTTTATTCCTGCTTTACGAGCAAGTTCTGCTGAAGGATCGACACCGTGGTAGGTTGCGATTTTGGCCATGTGCGGCCGCATGAGTTTTTCGAGTTGTGACATGTTGGTGAATTTTGGTGGATTAGTCGATTATTCGCCAATTATTTGGCGGCGTCGGTATTCAGATGCGGCGGCGTGTCCATGTAATCCTTCAAGCTTTGCAAGAATTTCAGCGTCTTTAGATAATTTCAAGAACGTTTCATCATCGAATGTGAGCACCGGAGTTACCCGCACGAAATTCCGCACTGATAACGCCGATGAGAATCGTGCGGTTCCAGCTGTAGGCATAACGTGCGACGGGCCTGCAACATAGTCGGCCATCACTTCTGCGGACCACTCACCGACGAACAGACCGCCAGCGCTGGTTACTTTGTCGACAAGTTCATCAGCATCTGCGGTCAATATGCATAGGTGCTCAGGCGCAGCTGCGTTTGCGACGTCTATAGCTTCGGTCGTATTGTCCACGACTACGGCGACACCTCGATTCGAAAATGCTGCCCTCGCTATGCTACCTCTTGGTAGATCTTCTAGCTGACGTTCGATTTCGGCTTCGATTTTTTCAACTATTTCTTCTGAGAGGGCGACCAGTATTGGCATAGCCACAGTGTCGTGTTCGGCTTGGGCGATTAAATCGGATGCTGTAAAACGTGGTTCTGCTGACTCATCAGCGATGACAAGTGTTTCTGTTGGACCATATAGACCATCTATCCCAACATCTCCGTATACGAGCTTCTTGGCTGCTGTTACCCAAGCGCTGCCCGGACCGCATATTAGATCGACAGAAGGCACTGACTCAGTGCCATACGCCAGAGCTGCAATTGCCTGAGCGCCACCAAGTTTAAATACTCGAGAGGCTCCCGCTATTTTGGCCGCCGCTAGAACTGCGGGGTGTGGCATAGAGTTACCCGGCGCTGGTGTTGCGACGATGATCTCTTTGACTCCGGCTACCTTGGCGGGTACTACCGTCATGATGACTGTCGAAGCCAATGGAGCTGTACCAGCAGGTACGTATGCTGCGATCGATCCCAAAGGGGTAACGCGCTCGCCAACTTTGCCTGTTCCATCACTCCAACTCTTGGGCAGTCCTCGGGTCTGAAATTTTCTGACTCTTTCTACAGCAAGTTCAATTGCTGCGGTCGATGCAGGGTCGAGATTTGCTAGAGCTGAGTCTATCTCTGACTGAGGTACTTCGAAATTTTCTGGCGAAGATCCATCGAGTGCAGTATTGATTCGTTTCAGACCTGCATCGCCTTCATTTCGGACAATATCAATGACACGTGCAGCGAATTCGTTTGGCGAAACCTTGTCTGAAAATAGACCTTTGCCATCAGAAAGAACCGCTGACGCTGGCATATTCCGATCGCGTTTAAAGTGTTCAATTCCAGCTGAAGCACCGATTACACGTTTCACGGCTATTCGTCCGAATCTATGAATGGCTTCAGATTTTCCACAAGCCTGTCGTAAGAGTCACATCTGTCGCGATACACGTATTGAACGTCGTTGGCAGCGATACCAATTCCGCCAAGATCTCGCAGGTGGCTCACTACATCTGGAAGATCCGATTTTCGCACCAATACCTGAACTGTGAACCAATTACTCTTTTTGCCTGTGTGTATAGCAGAAATGGTTGGACCATCTAGCCCAGCTAACTCGCGACGCTTCAGGACTTGACGAGCGACTTCATCTTCGGATTCACCTTGAATATCGCCAGTAACTCGCTGGTATTTACGTGCTCGTAAACTTGCTTCGATTTTTTCTAATATTTGTCGAGCGTGCGCTAACTTTTCAGGATCGTTTGCCAACGCCCGGCCGTTACCGACTATTACCGATTGAGATTCGATTACCTCACCGTCAACCAGAATGCGCAGTCCGTTCTCACGGAGTGTTGTACCTGTTGCAGTGATGTCGGCAATTATGTCAGCGTAGCCCATAACTGGCGCCGCTTCGAGCCCACCGGAAACGTGAACCATCGAAACGTAGTTCACGCCGTTCTGATCAAGAAATCGCTTTACAAGACGTTCGTACTTCGAAGCGATCCTAAGATCGCGCCCTTTTGCACGGAACTCTAGCGCTATATCCGCTAAGTCAGCCATGCTCGTAACGTCAAGCCAAACGTCTGGGACAGCAATCACTAGTTTCGCTGCACCGAATCCAAGGCCATCGTGTAATAGAACGGTATCGCCGCGTTCCAGCCGAGATTCGTAGTACCTGTCGAGTCCTACAACACCGATGTCGGCGCTTCCGCCATCGATTTCTATCGTGATATCAGATTGGCGTTGAAACAGAATATCGACGCCTGGAAGTGCTGGAATATCAGCTGTGTATCGCCGTGAATTCGCACGGCGAACCGACAGTCCGCACTCTGACAGCAATTTTGCTGTGCCGTCGAACAATGCTCCGGTTGATGGTAGGGCGAATCGAAGATTGCTCATTACGAGCCCTGCCCTTCACTACCAGAATTAATATCTTGGAAATCGACCGCTGCTCGCTTGCCATTGACTCGTAACTTTCGAGCCGCTTCGACAGCGCTAGAAATCGATCCTTCGTTCGCTGGTGAAACCGCTATTGTTTCACCGCCAGTGTCAGAATTGCTGCCCAGTGCTTCGATAACTGCATCGAGATTGTAGGCAAAGCCCAATGACGGTACATCACGGTCATATCCGAGAGCTCGTGTGAGGCCGTCGTATCTACCGCCACCTCCGAGAGTTTCTCCCTCATTATCTCCCGCGTAAATATCGAAGAGCATGCCCGTGTAGTAGGCGATGCCGCGTGCCATACCGAAATCTACATTGATCTGATCGCTCAATACACCTTCGGTTTCCGCTGAAGAAATGACTTCAGTAAGATTTGAGACTACGTCACTAGAAATTCCAGCCGCTGACAGCACTTTAATACCTTCGGCCACTGCCTCGCTGCTAGATCCATTGACATGTACGAGATTGGAAAGCATTTTGAGTGCCCGTTTGAAATCAGTAGGATTATCAGCTTGGGACATTTTGCGTGCGAGTCGAGCAACGATGTCCTCTGGCGATCGAGCACCGGTGTTCTTTCCAAGCTGTACACCGATGCCTTCCGACATCACTTGTTCGATTGTCGAAGCAATGCGTTCGCGATCGGCTGCTGCTTGAGCGTCATCAACTACTGCATCGGAGATGAAGCCTAGCGTAATAGCTCGTTCTGAAACTGCATCAAGTTCGCCGTTCTTCAATTCCGCAATGCTGTTTATGAGAAACAGCTTTGCACGTTCTGACAAATTGAATTCAGTGAGTGCCGTAAGTACGACTCCTACGTGGCCTATGACAACCCGGACGGTGGAAACTCCAAGCGTTTCGAGTCCTTCGAGTGCCATGGCGATAATTTCACCATCGGCTGAAGGTGATGGCGCACCGATTAGTTCAGCGCCAAGCTGTGTGAACTGTCGAGTTTTAGATCCATCTTCGTCTTCTGGTCCTGCATATCTGAAGACAGGACCGTCGTACATGATCCTCAGCGGAGTTGAAGTCGCCGCGTCATCGGCAGTTTGGCGAAGAACTGCAGAGGTGAACTCGGGTCGAAGGCTAACTTCTGCACCACCGGGTTCGATAAATCCATAAAGGCGAGAGGAAAGCGCTCCGCCTGATTTACGAATATATAACTCTGTTTGCTCGAGAATCGGAGTTTCAATGCGGTCATAACCGCGTAGTCCGAAGGCACCACGTAAGGTCGAAATGGTGGCATCTCGGGCAGCTAGCGCTTTTGGACCTACGTCCTGCATGTTGGGGAGCCGACGAACGGGCTCAAATTGAGAGGTCATCTTGCTAAATAATTATGGGCGATATGCAGGCTTTTTTCGAGTGTGACAACTCAATTCTAATCGAGTTTGACTAAACTACCCTACTACTGAGACCGGGAACCGTGTGATTTTTGGCAGAATTGTTCTACGGGTGAGGACGGATTTATAGATTGAACAGGGATTCGAGATTGAGCAGTCCTAAGCGAAGAGATTCGGACTAGACCGACTAGTCCTAGAATCCCCATACACGCGCAGCTGTCTTTCCAAGTACCCAATCGATATCACTACCACTGGCGAATGCTGGATGATTTCGTACACCTTCAAGAGTATTTCGGTACCCCTCTCGACCTGCGCTTGGCGGGTAGTCACTGCCCCACATCATACGGTCTGCACCAAAGGCTTCATATGCCATCTCGAACAATGGCGGAATGTTGTCGAAGTGAAAACCCGGTAACAATATCTGAGGTCTCGACGTTATTTCACCCAGACCTGGCACCTTAATCGTGGTGTTCGGACGTTGGGCGCATTCGAGCGCCGATTTGTAATCGGTATACGGAGCGTCAGCAATTCCGACGCCAGCTAAGTGTTCAATTACGATCTGGGTATCGGGGCAGTCATCAATGATCTTCTTGAAATTCGCACTTGAGAAACGTTTATCATCGCCAATTGAGCTGACTACAAGTCCCAGTTCACCGCATTTACGCCAAATCTCGGTAACGTCAGACAGCGCATTGAATTCACCATCAGGGGCGATTCGCACACCAGCGGCACCCTGTTCTGATAGTTTTTCAAGAGTTCCAAGCGGATCAGAATCGACTGGATCTACCAACACGACAACTTTGAATCGATCACCGCGTTTAGCGGCTTCTACAAACAAGTAATCGTTGTCGTATGTGCCGCCGTGCTGAATGAGTACCGCACCATCGACACCCGACTGGTTCATTTCGAACTCAAGAGATTCGATAGGTAGAAACCAGTTTTGCCCTGCGTGGCAGTGGGTGTCGATGATCAAGCGGTTACTCAGTTATGTTTTAGTACTTGTAGGTTGTTTTGGACCAAGCAACTATTACGTTGCAATTTCCATACCTGATTCGCCGACGCCAGAGCCTTCTGCAAGTACTAGATCATCGATCTCTTTCCTTAGTTCAGCCGGCATATCCCAGTCACCACCGAGGTTGTCAGTCGCTTCAGTTGGAGTTACCGAACCGGCAAGAGCAACGCTAATCGCATCGTTTGCTAGTACCCAAGCGATAGCAAGCTGAGGAATCGTCTTGCCGTGATCAGCAGCGATTACCTTCAATTTTTCGACAACTGCAACGTTAGCAGCCAGGTTCTCTGGTCCCCACGAGTTGATGCCGAAGTTGACACCACCGCGTCGCCAGTCATCATCACCAAATGTCTTGTCGGCACCCCATGTACCTGTCAGCAAACCGTGAGATAGCGATCCGTAAGCCATTATGCCCATGCCATTGTTTTTCACAAACGGCATAACTTCGGCTTCAGGACGACGATCAAAAATGTGGTACCCGATCTGGTTCGTGATAATCGGGCTTGTCTCTCGGCTCTCACTCATCATGTTGACATTGAAGTTAGAGACTCCGGTGTGTCGAATCTTACCAGCCTTCTTAGCCTGCTCGAGAGCTTCCATGGGCTCCGAGAATGAACGGCCGTGGTCGGGCCAGTGAATCAAAAACAGGTCGATGTAATCGGTCTGGAGTCGTTGCAGGCTCTCATCGATCGACGCCAGCAGACGCTTCGGGTCAGAGTCAGAAACGGTTGCTGCGCGGTTATCTGGATTATCTCGAACCCATTCACGTGCACCTTTGGTGACAAGAACT
This sequence comes from Dehalococcoidia bacterium, assembly GCA_026421185.1. Classification (GTDB taxonomy): domain Bacteria; phylum Chloroflexota; class Dehalococcoidia; order Lucifugimonadales; family Lucifugimonadaceae; genus Lucifugimonas. Next base: position 27,574 of record JAPKCH010000003.1, read on the forward strand.
ACGTCCTCTCGAATGCCTTTGAGCGCTTTGCCCATCAGGGTTTCGCCGTAGCCCCAACCGTATACAGCAGCCGTATCGAACAATGTAACGCCGCCCTCGTACGAGGTACGAGCAGCGGCAATAGCCTGATCATCATCGAAATCACCGTACATACCTCGACCCATCGGCCAGCCACCGTAGCCAATTACGGAGGTTTCCAGCCCTGAGTCACCAAACATTCGCTTACGCATAAGTTGTCCTGTCTATATTGCTTAGTTTCTAGTTTATAAAAATCTTTTTTATTCAGCTGATCGTAAAATGTAGTTTAGTTCCGGTTATCAAACGAAACATTGCCGTCTGGATCCACTCGTTTTACTGTGCCTGAACCTGTGAACGGACCTGCGGTAATTGTCACAGAAACTGTTTTTCCTGCCGCAATATTTAGAGCTGTTCCATTTTCTTGGGCTTGCTTTATACCGCCATTTCCGAAGCTTGTGCAGGGTTCTAGGCCTGCGTTGTAGCATCTTCCGTACCATGGATACCCGTATCCGCCACCGAAATTACGCCAATACCAGAGATATTTGAATGTCTCGACCGGATAGCTGACAGCCCAACCAATATTGGTTTCTCCGTTCAGCAGTGCGTACCAGCCTTCAGACATTTCGGTCATGTATGCCATGTCTAGCGAGCGGTCTTCTTTAGGTGGAATTATGCTGAAATCTAGAACTGAACCGTCTTTGGCGTTCATTTTAGGCCAGTCGCCTCTATAATCAGGTTCAAGCTTGGAATTTGGATCGATGCTTTCAGGATGACTCAGTAGTTTAGATTCTGGAACAAATAGCCTTGATTTTTCCGAAAGTACAGGTGGTCCAATGGCGATGTGTTCAAGCCAAACAATATCGAGATCTTCCTCACCTTCATTGGTCACCGACTCGTGGACCCGGAGAGTTGGAGAACCCGAAACGAGCGACAATGTCTTAGAGACTTTCATCGGCATTCTGACGCTTTTAGCGGTGAACCGAACACTTACCTTTTCGGCTGTATCCTCTAGCACCTGAACGTCCCATGGAATGAGACTTACATCTCCGTGGATACCAAAATCAGCACCGTAGACTTGATCTGAATAACCGCCGTGGGGAACGACGGTCTGCCAACCGCCCTCATAGAAATCTAGCCATATCGAGCTAGGGTCACCCGTTGGTGGGACCGTTTTACGGGGATCGCGGACTCCCGATGGCGTGCGCCACATGAAATCGGTATCGGTCGGCTTGTGCACGAAGCTGTAAATATCAGCGCCTTTATCAGCGAGTACGGTAATTCGCACCAGCTCGTTCTCAAGAACCACGGTCTTCAGACCACGATACGTCCAAGAATCTGAAACTCGGCAACCAGTAGTTCGTTCATCTTGATAATGCATTTGGCACTCTTTCTTCTACGAACCGGGCTGAATCACGATGCGGTAAATATCTTTGTTTGGATCGAGCATACGTTTGAACCCATCTTCCATCGCTCTACTCAGCGGCACTACATCTGAAATCAATGGTTTTACGTTAATTTTGCCTTGACCGACCAATTCAACAGCAGCTTCGAGATCTCCTGGTGAAGTTGCTACCGATCCAATGACAGTAATCTCTAGACCGACCACTTTGTTGAAATTTATCTCAGGCGTAGTTGAATAAATCCCTAGGAGAAGAGTCGTACCACCGCGGCGAGTCCACTCAATCGCCATCCGTGGGGTTTCTTTAGCCCCAGCAGTTTCGACGACAATGTCTGGTCCAATACCGCCGGTGAGTGCCAGTAGTTCAACTCCAGCTTTTTCTTCATCACGTGAACTTAATATGTCATCGGCTCCGAGCTCTTTGGCCAGACCTAGGCTTTGTTCACGTACATCGAGCCCAATAACTCGAGCACCGGCAGCTTTGAAAGCTTGAATAGTGAGCAGTCCGACCGTGCCACATCCTACAACTGCGACATTGTCGCCGGGCCGAACACCTGAGCGACGAACCCCGTGGACTGCGACCGTTGCTGGCTCTAGTAACGGACCTTCGATATCCGAGATACTATCGGGCATTGGAACGAGTTTCGCTGCAGGCCAAACCATAAACTCCGCGAGACCGCCGTCGGCCATAAATCCAGCGACAGCCATGTTCGGGCAAACTGCTTGTTGGCCACGCATGCACCAAAAACAGGTTCCACAGGTCAATACTGTGTTGATGGCAACGCGGTCACCAACCGATACGTTGTCGACACCTTCGCCGAGTTCAACGACAGTTCCGGCAGTTTCGTGACCTAGAACTAACGGAGTCTGCTTTCCTGTCATTGCATTAGGCGAACCATGCTGAACCCACAGTGGTCCGTACTGCCACTCCTCGATATCAGTTGCGCAGATGGATGTCCCAGTGATTCGAATTTTTGCTTCACCCAATCGCGGAACTGGTTCCGGAATATCTTCGAGTCGTAAGTCTTTGTTGTCGTGATAGACGATTGCTTGCATGTTAATTGTTCAGTCGACTTTGAATTTCTTTAAATATCGTCGGAATTCTACACGTGGTTCATTGGACTGCAATCACCTCTTCCATCAAGGATTACCTGACTCTTAAGTGCTAAAATCTCGCCGCGAAATCAATTAAAGTCAGAGATCACATCTTGTGGTTCTGACTAATCAATCGATCAGCTAACTCGTTTGAAGAAACCCTGAATAAGGGTAGGGAGTCTGAAATGAAAGCTAGTCCGAAGATCACAAAAGTCTCGGTCACCACGTACGAGCATGAACTCGAAAATCTTGGCAAGGACTACAACACGTTCAATACGGTTTACGAAGCCGGTTCCAAGCTGAAGCAAACAGGCACTGTACTCCAGATCCACACGGACCAAGGAATCGTCGGTGAGTACCCCGACATTGGTCCAGCAATTAGCGATATACAAACAGTGGCTGAATATCTTATCGGTAAAGATGCGCTATCTCGAGAGAAGATTTACAACGACACCAAACGTGGATTACGGCACGGCGCCATGCTTGGTGTTGGTGTTATCGACATCTGCCTTTGGGACATCGCTGGAAAACTCTACGACGAGCCGCTGTATCGGCTACTAGGCGGCGAGAAGAAGGCTCTTCCTGCGTATGCATCGACACTCCACGGTGATGAAAACGGAGGGCTACAGACTAAAGAAGACTTCGCTGATTTCGCTGAACAGTGTTACGAAATGGGCTATAGATCGTTCAAAGTACATGGCTGGGGACTCGCAGGCAGCAACATCAAGCGTGAAGTCGACAATGTTTTAAATTTGGGAAAACAGTTCGCTGACCGAATGGATCTATTGATCGATCCGGCTTGTGAGGTTAAAAACTTCGGTGACGCACTCAAACTTGGTTACGCTGTGGATGAAGCCAATTTCTTCTGGTGGGAAGATCCGTATCAGGACGGTGGTGTGTCACAATTTGCTCATCGTAAACTTCGGCAAATGGTGAAAACACCGCTTTTGCAAACTGAGCACATTCGATTGCTCGAACAACATGTTGACTTCATCGTTGCTGATGGAACCGACTACGTTCGAGCTGGTGCTCACGAAGACGGTGGAGTGACCGGAGCTATGAAGATCGCCCACGCATCCGAAGGTTTCGGCCTTGATGTGGAACTTCACGGGCCTGGACCAGTTCATCGTCACATCATGTCTTCAATCAGAAATACGAACTTCTTCGAATTAGGTCTCGTTCACCCAAAGGTGAAAAGCACCAAGGCGCCTCTCTACCTCGGATATAACGATGATCTCGACGGAATCGACAGCAAAGGAAATGTCTACGCACCAGACGGTCCGGGAATCGGTGTTCCCTTGGACTGGGACTGGATTCGAGCACACCAGACCGATGAAGGTGTTCTAGCTGAAGCTTAGAGTTTCAGAGGCTTAAACAAAAAAGGTCGGTGAACTGGCATGAATATGTTGGTTCACTGACCTTTGCTTATTCACAGTAGGACTAACTCGTAGTTACTTCACCATCTTGTGAAATATGCGAAACACCGTTAGTGCTCTCGTAAACGACAGCTCGAACCGTAGCCGATTTAGTTTCACCCGGCTTGAATACTATTGATGTTCGTTGATCCGATCCAGGTTCGGGGATGCCTGCACTCAAGCTTGTGAACGGCTCAAGCCCCACATTATAGGTTCTTCCGTAAAAGGGATAACCGGATCCACCTCCGAATACCTGCCAGTACCATAGGTACTTGAAAGGATCGACTGGATAGGCGAGACCAAACCCGACGCCGCGGTCAGGATTCGTGATGGCGTACCAGCCTTCTTTCTGGTTCTTGAAAACTGAGTAGTCCATTAGTCGATCTGATTTCTGAGGGAAAGTGGTCAAATCGACTTCGTTACCCTCAGGATCCACTGCAGTCGGCCATTTCCCAACGTGCCCATCTTGAAGTCTATTGCCACCACGTTCAGGAACGAAGTGATCGGCTGGGGCCATATCTAGTCGACAGTTTGGTGTAACAAACGGATCTCCCAGTGCTACATGTTGTCCCCATTGAGCCTCTGCCTCTTCTTCTGCCTGATTCGTCAAGGTATCGGTAACCGTCAAAACAGGACTATTTGCCTCCAATGTCACCACTTTCTCAATCCAAAACGGCGTTCGAACAGTACGCACGCTGAATTTGGCACTTACTCGTTCTGGGGTATCTTCGAGAATCACGGTATCCCAAGGCATCAATGTGGCCTCAGTGTGTTGACCTAAATCGGCATTTGCGTACTTTTGAGGTGGTCCGCCAGTTGGAGCTATAGTCTGCCAACCGCCTATGTAAGCATCGTGCCAGATATTGTCGCCGTTGCCTGTCGGTGGAGTTGAGAGGCTCTGATTACGAACTGACCAAGGGGTTCTCCACATGAACTCAGTATCGGTCTTTTTATGAGTCAGCTCGAAGACGTCTGCACCCTTGTCGGAAATTATCGACACGCGCAAGAGTTCGTTTTCTAATACGACAGTTTTCAAACCTCGATAAGTCCATGAATCTGATATGCGACACCCAGTGGTTCGTTCATCTTGATAATGCATTAGCGTTCAGGTTTATACCTATTAGAACTTGTGATGTAGTACAAATGAACCAGCTCTGAAAGATTGACAGATGTTCTGTTCTGTAATTTACCGTAACGTAAAGATTCTGTGCAAAGAATAACGAACTGTGGAAGAATCAGGGCAGTGAGTTTCACTCGAACGTATTAGCAAACTTTTGAATGTTAATGAATTTTGCAGAGGTGACTAGGCTATTGGCTCGAATACTTGTCGTTGACGACAGCCCCGATCTAAGATCAGATTTGGCAACCATTCTTGAAGACGCTGGACTCGATGTTGTTGAAACTGAGGATGGTGATCAAGTATTTGGTATATCGGTCTCGGAATCTCACAATCTCGTTCTTCTCGACGTCATAATGCCTCGAATCAATGTCTTCGACGCTCTTGTAACTCTGAAGGACGACACTCGCACATGTCCCATCCCCGTAATCATGGTCACCGCCAAAGGTTGGGCTGAAGAACTGGTAATGACTCATTCACTTGGCGGTGTTAAACACATCACGAATTCTTGCGTCGGCGGTAATGTAGAACTTCGGGTTGACTGTGCGCTCAGATCCGACCACGAACAGAAGAGCCGATAACCTGATCTCGCTAGTGAGCCGATTATGACCAACACTGCGATTGTTCTCGTTTTAATTGCGGCATTAAGCCACGCTTCTTGGAATCTGCTCGTACGTCGCTCTCTAATTCCTGAACTTGCGAATTGGTTCATGGCGTTTCTTGGAGGAGTTATTGCCCTTCCGTTCGCTGTTTTCTATCTGGTAACCACCCCACCGTCTGCAATCGGCTGGGTCTTCATTTCCGGCACAGTGATCCTCCACATCGGATACTTTTTTACACTTGGGCGCGCCTATAAACACGGCGATATGTCGGTGGTTTACCCGATTGCTCGTGGTTTAGGTTTGGTGTTGATCCCAATATTCGGCGTACTAGTTCTGAATGAATCAGTATCAGCGGTCGCTGTACTAGGAATAGTTTCCATTTTTGCAGGAGTGATTATCGTTGGGGCTTCGTCACCGACAGGCCTCAAAATTTGGCTCCACCCAAAATCATTTATTGCTGACCGTGGTGTGGCATTCGCAGTAATTACCGGGTTACTTATTGCAACCTATTCGAATTGGGACAAACGTGGCGTCGAATACGTCGCACCTTTGCTGTACATGTTCACGGTTCAGATAGGTGGCTCTCTCGGCATTCTTCCGATCCTTCGTCGTTCCTATTCGACTAACGATTTCACCGCCGAGTTCAAACGAGCTTGGAAGATTTCAGTGGCCGGCGGCGCATTACAGTTCACCTCGTACGGCTTAGTGCTAACTGCGTTCACACTTGCACCCGTCAGTTACGTCGGTCCGTTTCGTGAACTGGCAATAGTGTTTGGCGTATTGCTTGCTGCGCTAGTTTTGAAAGAGTCGGTTGGTAAAACGAGAATCGTTGGGGCTACGGCTATCGGAATAGGTGCAGTAACGGTGGCATTGGCTCCTTAGAAGTCTAGTAACCACTGTAGATTGCCGCCCTTGACCTTCGCTCTGTACTCTTCCGACCAATGAGCCAATTGAGTGTCGACAATGGCTAGTGAACCACTTCCCCACACCATACGATCAGGTCCGAATGAATAAGCTACCCATCGACTGAAAGTAATCCAGCCTCTAATCACGTAATTGAGAATAATAATCGCTGACAAATTGACGCTAACGGTTATCGCCCATATTATTGTTTATTAGTTCTACTTCCTGAAGTGATTCAGATTCTCATTAAGAATCCTTTAGGTTGTCGGTGAATCAACGAGCTTCGGATCAGAAGCTGCTGTTGTCACTCCCGGCCGGACTGCCGGAAGTGATGTATGCAACTCCTTCCGTTGAGAGGTCCAGTTTAGAAATTGCCATACGTCCAGTCTCTGCGCTGTAAAGAGTGCGGTCGCGACTACCCACAAGAGCCGATCTATGTTTGCGACTTTTGCTTTGGTCCGTTGGAAGTCAATTACGACTACGACGCTATCGCCAAAAACATCAGCCGTGAATCTATTCAAGATGGTCCGTTGACTATCTGGCGATATGACGCGCTTTTGCCTGCCGATCGAGATAACGCTGTAAACATCGGTGCAGGAATGACCCCATTACTTAAAGCCGACAATCTCGGTAAAGTGCTGGGTTTGAATAATCTTTGGATCAAAAACGACGCAGCTAATCCAACGCATTCGTTCAAGGATCGCGTTGTTTCAGTAGCTTCAACTAAAGCAGTCGAATTCGATTTCGACACGATTGCTTGTGCTTCCACTGGAAACCTAGCAGGTGCTACGGCTGCTCACGGAGCCAAAGCAGGAATGAATACGATGGTATTCATTCCTGCCGATCTCGAACGAGGTAAAATACTTGGAGCGGCAGTATTTGGTTCAGTCGTACTTGTCAACGGAAACTACGACGATGTAAACCGGTTGTGCTCCGAATTGGGTGACGACCGTCGATGGGCGTTCGTAAATATCAACATGCGCCCATACTACTCCGAAGGAAGTAAGTCGATCGGATACGAACTTGCTGAACAGCTTGGCTGGCATGCTCCAAAGCACATTATCGTGCCGGTTGCATCTGGTTCATTATTCACCAAGGTTCACAAAGGTCTTCAGGAATTTGCGCAGCTAGGTATTATCGAGAACGCCGATACCAAAATGCACATCGCACAGCCGTTCGGATGTTCTCCGGTAGCTAAGGCGTTCATCGAAGGTCAAGCACACCCTAAACCAGTGATACCAAACACGATTGCTAAGTCTCTCGCTATTGGATCGCCAGCAGATGGCATGTACAGCGTTGGTATAGCAAACAAAACCGGTGGTTCAGCCACGATCGTTCCAGAGAGCGAAATTGCCGAAGGAATGAAGCTGCTTGCTGAAACTGAAGGTATCTTTACCGAGACGGCTGGCGGTGTTGTCATCTCGACGCTTCGACGGCTTGCACGTGAAGGCGTGATCGGTCCTGACGAAGAAACTGTTGCACTTATCACAGGTACCGGACTCAAAACACTTGAAGCTATTGCCGATTCGGTTGAAACTCTAACTATCGATCCGACTGTACGGTCCTTCGACGAAATAGTGACAGGAGCACCAGTTTTATAATGCCTTTCCGAAGAGTTAAATTCACTTTCAAAACCGAGCGTATCCAGAGCCCAGTGATATATGACCTCGGACAGAAGTTCGATGTTGTAACCAATATACGACGTGCTGATATCGATGCCGATAATGGCTGGGTCATTCTCGAAATTGAAGGCGCAGTAGATGAGATTGAACGCGGTTTGGAGTGGGTGCGAGATCAAGGCTCGGACGTAAGTTCGTTAGATGGAGATATTCTTGCTGGCTAACGTATTAGTGTCGGCCTTATAGAAATTAACAAAATTTACTCGCAACGAATTTGAGTAAATAACAACTAACATATTTGTAGACATAATTTGAGTCTGATATTTCAAATCAGATAACTCACTAGAAACAGGAAATCTGATGGCCGTAACAGTAAAAATCCCAACACCGCTCAGGAAACTGACCAATGGCGCTACAAGTGTCGATGCTGATGGTTCAACCATTGGTGAAGTCGTAGTAGCCCTTGAAGCAGCTTACCCTGGTATAAAAGAGCGATTAGTTGATGAATCTGGTGATCTTCGCCACTTCGTTAACATCTACCTTAATGGTGAAGACGTCCGCTACTTGGATGGCCTAAATAGCGCTGTTGTTGACAAAGACGAGTTGAGTATCGTTCCTGCGGTTGCAGGCGGTATCGCTTAGGTCTCTTGCGGTCGCAGTGTTGGCTGTCTGAAATATATAAATGCACCCTACTCAGTTTTACTGGGTAGGGTGCATTTATATTCTCTAAGAAATTATCAAAATGTTGCTTGCTTTCATCAATTCCCACAAAGCATAAATAGAGATGAACCTCGATACTCATAAACGAGTCATCCGAGAGGCTGCTGACGTTGATTGTGAATTGGCTGTATTCCCTGAGATGTCGCTCACCGGATATCTCGACCCTGGCACACTGTCGTGTTCCATTCGTCAGCATCCGCTCTATATGCTCCTTGCAAGACAGATGATGGCGAAGTCGATTCGACTATTGGCGAACACCATGCACCTAAAAGCACGGTAGCCGAGGGAAAAAGTTGGGTTGAGTATCGCTCTCGCAACTCGGGCATATGCTACGGTCGATGAAGACTTGCCGGGCTGGTCTGCACTGTTCTGACCAGATGGAGAGATTGTTTCGGAATTGCCGTATTGGCGAGCAGGAAATCTGATCCTCGATATTTAGTCTAGGATGCTTTGGATCGCTTCTCGTACGAGTTCTTCAGGAACATCGCATCGTGTAGTCGCTTTACCGGGCCCTTCAAGCAGTACCCAACGAATAGTTCCTCCACGTGATTTCTTGTCGCTCTTCGTTGCTTCGATCATTTCGTTGACGTCTAGTCCGACTGCACGTGTTGGTAGAGCGTAGCTTTCGAGAACAGCGCGCTGTCTATTTAGTAGGTTTGTATCGATCATTCCGAGTTGCACGGCAATTTTGCCTGCAGCCATCATCCCAATGGCGACCGCCTCACCGTGTAAATAAGTTCCGTACCCAGAAACTTTTTCGATAGCGTGACCGATTGTGTGTCCATAGTTCAACAGAATCCGGTGATCACCGGTCTCAAACTCGTCAGCAGACACGATATCGCCCTTAATTGCGACGCTTTTACGAATGGCGTCGACTGGCTCATCACCCTCAAGAGCACGCATCTGCGGAGCAAGTCGTTCAAACGTATCCAGCAATTGAGCGTCCAGAATAATTCCGTGCTTAACTGCCTCAGCCCAGCCAGCAGACATCTCACGCGCTGGAAGTGAATCAAGATGCCCAACGTCTTGAAGGACAAGTTTCGGCTGGTGAAACGCTCCAAGTAGATTTTTTCCATTTGGAATATTTACGCCTGTTTTACCACCTATTGAAGAATCAACCATGGCAGCCAGACTCGTTGGCACATGCACAACTGCTACGCCACGGAGCCATGTTGCAGCAGCAAATCCAACTAGATCACCGGTTACGCCGCCGCCCATCGCTACCACTATGTCGCCACGATCCGCTCGAAGTTCGGCGAGCCAATCGTAGACGAGTTGGACAGTCTCGAGATTTTTGTTTGATTCACCTATTTCTAGTGCCAATAAGTGAGTCGCGTATCCACCCCGTTCAAGAGCTTCTTGTGCTCGTCGTGTCGGATTAGGGAACATCACCTCATCTGCTACGAGGAACGCCCTGCCCTGTAAGCCGGTCTTTTTTAGCTCGAATCCGAGATCGTCGATAACGTCACGTCCGACTATCACCCGATAACTACCTTGAGTCGTGTTTACTATCGCCGCTAGATTTTGATCTTGGTCAGTCATTGGATTAAGCCATCCCGCTGTCTTGCCATGCACGAGCAATGGCCTCGGCTACTTCATCATGAGATTTGCGTTCAGTATCGACGGCAACATTGGCGGTCGAGTAAGCTTCCTCCCGTTCATTGAGCATATTTCTAAGCTTCTCAATTGGTGCGTCACCGCCTAGCAATGGACGAAGCGTTCGACCTCGCCTTAGAGCTGAACTAACCAGTCGTTGGTGGATGGTTTCAGGGCTGGCGCATAGTCGAATTACGAGACCGGATAATTTCATAACCTTACGATTATCAGCCCGAATTGGAACTCCACCACCAGTAGATACTATGCGACCACCGCGACTGGCGACTTCTTCAAGTATTTGAGCTTCGAGATTACGAAAATATTCTTCGCCGTTTTCTTCGAAGATACGAGGGATCGATTTTCCTACACGATCTTCGATGACGCCGTCCATCTCGACAAAAGGCCAGCCAAGCAGTTCAGCGACGCGCCTTCCTGATCTCGTCTTCCCAGTGCCTGAGAGACCGATCAAGTAGATGTTGGGTTTAGGAACGCTGGCTTCAGTCAATGTTGATTGCTTCTGGAGATGATGACTGTCGTGAACTAACTGTTGCCGAACGCTTGATGAGATTCGACGTACCCAGCGTAATTCCTCTTGATTTCACTAAGCGAATCGCCACCAAATTTCTCAAGCATTGATTCGACTAGTACTAGCGCCATCATTGCTTCGCCAACTGGGCAAGCACGTGCCACTTGGCAAATGTCACTGCGATTGTATGCAGCATCAACTAACTCGCCTGTATTGATATCAACTGAAGGCAGAGGATTAGTCATCGTTGCGATCGGCTTAATTGCGACGTTTACAACGATCGGGTTACCGTTCGACATGCCTCCTTCGATTCCACCTGCATTGTTAGAAATTTGGCGAAATTTACGTGGATCAGACGCATCTGGTTCGATTACGTCTTGGACATCACGGCCTGGCTTCCGAGTGTTGTCGAATCCGGTTCCGATTTCGACACCCTTGACTGCATTGATGCTCATCATAGCGTGAGCTAACCGTGCGTCAAGCTTACGATCCCAATGCACGTGACTCCCGAGACCAACAGGTGGACCGAATGCTACGACTTCGAAAACTCCACCGATTGTGGTTCGTTCTTTTTTAGATTTATCTATAGCAGCTTTGAATCGAGCATCTGCATCGTCATCGGATGCTCGTACTTCAGATGCTTCAACAGCGTTCCAATCAACATCTTCAGTAGCAACCGAACTACCATCTTGATCCCCAGTTGAAATAGAACGGGAGTGGATCGAGATTCCGATCTCCTCAAGAAGTCGTCGGGCGATTGAACCAGCGGCAACTCGGGCGGCAGTTTCACGCGCGGAAGATCGCTCGAGCACGTTTCTAAGATCATGCTGAACGTATTTCAGCGCACCCGGAAAATCGGCGTGACCAGGGACTATTTTTGTGTAGACCTTCTTATCTACATCGTCGCCGACTTCTGAAATCGACATAGCGTCTGTCCAGTTGGCAAAATCCCGGTTCTCAATCCACATTGCTATAGGTGAACCAAGTGACATTCCATGACGAACGCCTGAACGAATGTCGGCGCGATCCTTTTCGATCTTCATCCGACCGCCGGAACCGTAGCCCTTCTGGCGACGAGACATCTGCTTTTCGATGTACTCCTCGGTCACTTCGAGACCGGCAGGGATTCCCTCAACAATTACCGTGAGGCCAGGACCGTGTGATTCACCAGCTGTGAGGTATCGAAATGTCGTCATTCGTGATTGTTCTCGTTGCTAATTCGTGAACGAATGTGAATACAGACGTTCGATAGTTACTTGTCCTAAGCTCATGTGCTATTCGTAACGATGGGCTTGGTGGTTTCGATTATAAGTAGTTGCCAGAAACTATTTCAAGCGGCAATCCGCTTAGCTAGATTTCAGAGCTTGCTCAATAGCAGCAAACATCGTCTCTACTGGAGCTGTTTTGCCTGTCGACATTTCGAACCCCTCAATGCCCTGGAACACCAGCATAGTCATCCCCCCTGAAGGTTCAGCACCAGCTTCTTCGACTTCTCGTAAGAACTTAGTCATCGGTGGAGCGTAGACAATATCGTATCCAACGGCATCAGCCGAGATCATGTCGGCTGTTGCTGGAGTCGCCAATTCTGCCGGACCACCAGCCATACCCAGAGACGTGGTATTGACCAGGAGATTTGCATACGGAACAAAGTTAGAAAGTTCGTCGCGACTCATTCCGATGGCATTTGGCTTGAATTTTCCTTCAGAAAAATCGGATGCAAGTGCCTGTGCTTTTTCCACAGTTCGATTGGCAATTGTAAGTCGATTTACTCCAGCTGTTTTCAGTGCGTAAATTATTGCTCTTGCTGCACCACCCGCTCCAAAAACAACTACGTTAGCGCCTTTAGGATCAAAACCGGCTTTTTCCTTCAGTGCTCGCAAAAATCCGGTACCGTCGGTATTGTGACCAACGAGTTTGCCATCACGATTGAAAATCCAATTCACTGCACCAACAGCCTGTGCGGCTTCAGTGAGTTCGTCGACTAATGGAATTACAGCCTGTTTGTGCGGTAGTGTCACACACGCTGCGAGGAAGCCATCAGCACGGAAAGTGGCTACTTTCTCTTCAAGATATTCCGGCGCTACATCCCAAGCCTCGAACGTCTCTTTTATGCCGAGTTCGTCCAGTCCTGCTTGATGAAATACAGGGGATTTTGTGTGACCAATGGGGTGACCCATAACGCCGATATTGCTGCTCATAGCTCTCCGTGTCCGTACTCGGACTGGTTTAGTTCGACCGCATGAACGAGTCGAGGATTATTGCGGCAGACGCTGAGTCTATCTTGCCTCTTGCAGCGCCACGTGCTCTAGATGGCGATTTTCCAGCTTCTCTGAGTAAGGAATGTGCTTGAACCGTGGTCATTCGCTCATCCCATGTAAATACTGGAAGATCAGTAGTTTTGCGCAATCGCGCACAAAATGCACTAACTTTCCTAGCAGCGGGTCCACGTGAACCATCAAGTGACAGTGGCAATCCAACAACGATTCCACGAGCTTCTCGGGCGACTGCAACTGTCGATATGTTTGAAGCGTCAGCCGACCCTACAGCTTTGATCGCGTCTATAGGTGTTGCGATTAAACCCGTAGGGTCGCTTATAGCAAGGCCAATTCTGGCCTCACCGTAGTCCACTCCGAGAAATCGGCCATTATCTGCGATGACTAGTTACCTGCCCCGCCACTTAGCGATTCACGAATAATTTCTTCGGCTGCTCCAAGAGCTTCTGAAAGCTGTTCGGCGTTCTTACCGCCTGCCTGAGCTACTGTAGGGTTTCCGCCGCCACCGCCACCCATTTTGCCGGCAATGGCCTTTGCGATGTTGCCAGAGTGAATACCGACCTTCACAGTGTCATCAGTTGCCATCACTACAACCATTGGTCGCCCATCGATCACACTTCCAAGAATTACAACACCTTTGCCTATCTGATTCTTCAGATGATCACCGGTTTTTCGCAGCGCTCCAAAATTCGTCGCTGTAACTTCACTAACTTCGACATGAATAACTGTGCCATCTGTTTCGATGTCAAAGTTATTGGAGGAGTTATTAGAACTTCCTCCGCCGACGCTGGCTTGCAGCAGCTGCTCTTCGAGTTGAGCAACTTGCTTGCGAGCTTGCGACAAATCCTTAGAAAGTTCGTCGACTCGACCACTTGCATCAGATATCGGCACTCGGAATTTCAAAGCAATAGTGTCTAGTGCTCTAAATCGCTCGAAAATAGCTTCCTCAGAAGCCACCCCTGTGATTGCTTCCATTCGGCGCATTCCTGATCCTATGCCGGTTTCAGAAGTGATCACGAATGTACCGATTCCGCCGGTGTAATCCATGTGGGTTCCACCACATAGCTCATAACTCCACGGAGCATCGATTTTGATGGTACGAACTTCGTTGTCATATGTGTCACCAAAGAAAGCCAGTGCACCTTCTTCGACTGCTTCGCCATAAGTGGTGAAATTAACTTCAACAAGTCGGTTGAGTCGGATCTTTTCGTTGACTCGATCTTGAACAGCCTTGATCTGTTCCTTAGTCAACGCTCGAATGTTGGTGAAATCAAATCGAAGACGATTAGGATCCACGACTGACCCTGCTTGCCGAACGTGGCTACCGACTATTTCACGTAACGCAGCGTGTACTAAATGCGTAGCTGTGTGATTGCGACGAATACGCTCGCGTCGCTCTCCGTCGACCTGAGCTGTGACTTTGGCACCCTTGTTCAACGATCCAGATGTAATTGTGCCGTAGTGAACGTTCACGTGACCGTACGGAGCCAGAGTGTCGTTGATCATTACTTCGACACCATCACCAGAAATTACTCCAGTGTCGCCAACCTGTCCACCGCGGGCTGCGTAGAAAGGTGTTTCACCAAGAATAATTTCAACTTCGTCACCTTCATTTACTGAGTCTACCGCTACACCATCTTTGACGATGGCCATGACTGAGGTATTCGACTCAAACGTTTCGTAACCAACAAATGGTGTGTCCTCAACGCCGAGCGATTCATATACACGCGTTGAATTTACATTACCGCCGAAACTTCCGGCTGCACGACCGCGTTCACGCTGAGCTTCCATCTCTGAGCTGAATCCATCTTTGTCTAGCGACATCTGGGCTTCTAGTGCAACCTCTTCGGTCACTTCGACGGGGTATCCATAGGTGTCATAGAGAACAAACGATTCGGTGCCAGAAATATTGTTACGCCATCCATCTATGGCTTCGGCATCCTCGGAAGTAACCAATCGTTCGAGTTCCACAATTGCCAGCCGAGTGCCCACTGAACGTCCGTCATCACCAGTTGGAAGCTTCAACTTCTTGCCGTCTTTGAGCTGTTCTGCAGCATCCGGGTTAGAAATTCTGTAGTCGATCATCCCTGCAAGAACTAGTGCACCAAATTCGAGAGTTCGGGAGAAACTTTTTTCTTCTTGTTCAAGGACGTCTTTTATGAATTCAAAGTTACCGACTAGTTCTAAGTACGCATGCCCCATGTGGTCGGAAACCGTTTTGGATATCGACGACAACATGGGCGTGTCCATGCCTAACTCTCGACCGAACAACATGCCTCGACGTATAAGCCTACGCAGGACGTATCCACGACCTGAGTTACCCGGAATTACGCCGTCACCAATCAGGAATGAAGCCGAACGTGCGTGTTCTGCAACTATTCGTATAGCGCGATCTACTTCTTTGTCTTGGCCCCACTTTTTACCTGAAAGCTGTTCAACGTGCGCAATGATCGGGCGGAAAGCATCCGTTTCGTAGACATTGGGTGCTCCTTGTAAAACCGCTAACATGCGCTCGAAACCCATTCCTGTGTCAATGTTTTTCGCTGGTAAAACAGTATCGTTGCCGTCTAGATCACGGTAGAACTGTGTAAATACGAGGTTGTATAGCTCTACGAAATCATCGTGATAATTCGGACCCCATTCACCGTTTCTGATTGGATCGTCTTTTGCTGGGACGTCATCCAATGAACCGCGGTAGTAGTTTATTTCTGAGCTGGGACCACAGACGCCTTCATCTCCGGCAGGTCCCCACCAGTTATCTTCATCGCCGAACCGGTAGATACGATCTTCAGGAATTCCAAGTTCTTTCCAAATGTTCTCAGCTTCATCGTCTGTCGTGTACACGGTGTAGTAGAGGCGTTCCGGATCAAGACCAAATCTGTTCGTTAAAAGATCAAGCGCCCATGCACAAGCTTCTTTTTTGAAGTAGTTGCCAAAACTGAAATTCCCCAGCATTTCAAACATCGTGAGGTGGGTGTCATCACCGACCTCTTCGATGTCAGTTGTCCTAAAGCATTTCTGCGAAGTCGTAATTCGGGGGTGTGGCGGTTCTTTTTCACCAGAGAAATATGGCTTGAACTGCGCCATACCCGAATTGATGAGCAATAGCGTAGGGTCAGCGGCAGGAATCAGTGATGCTGAAGGCATTCGAAGGTGGTCTTGTCCTTCGAAGTAAGAAAGGAATGCCTCTCGTAATTCATCTGCTGTTTTTGGGGGGCTGGAGGTCATTTTTCTCCGAACTGCACGCGACGTAATGATTTGGTGTAAACCTAACAAATGATTTTAGTTAGCAGTAAATTCATGTGTCAAAGATGATTTTCGCCATCGAAACTTTGACGGCAAGTTGATCAAGTGGTTGAATTTGTCCTAAATATGAAACGACTGCCGTAAAAATCGCTTTTCATCAGTGATTTGCAAGTTACGCGCAGGGCAAATTTTAGGTCTCATCATCGCGGTAAAAATCAGAGTTAGTCGCCAATTAAGAATCCTACTCGGTTATAAGTAAAGCAAAGTGACGTACAAGCACTCGTCAGATGAAATTAGACGAGCGATTGTAAGCAGAGAAGTTCAGTCCTATTCATATCAATAAAACAACAACTTCTATAGATACATCTTTCGACTAACTGTTTACGACACATTGGTCTCAGTGCCGGCCATCGATAGAAATCCTAGATCGTTTTACGATGGCTTTTTGGTCAAAACGAGGCATAGTGGGATGATGCTCAGAGAAACAAGTGGCGCCAAAATAAGTGGTAATACTGAACTACTGTTCAAAAACTTTTCACTAGTCGAATTCTCAGATATTTCTGCAATGATTGACGCCATGTCAGCGGCCAACTCTGAATCGACAAGGATTCAAACTGTGAAAGTTGACCAAATTGAAGGGACGATCTCATCAATCAAACCCTCTGACTTGATCCAAGGAGCCTTTGAATAGCTCAATGTAATTCTAGGCTCCCGTTAGCGAACCTACTCGCCGTCGAACGTGTCTACTAGCAAACTGCGTGCTTGGATATCGATGGTGGCATCGGCAAGCCTGGATGCTGTTGCAATCGCAATAACGGCCAAAAGTTCTTCACGCCGTTCAGGAGTCATCATCTCGTCATCACGACTTTCCGTCGATGTCGGACGTTGTGGCGTTGTGACAGTTGATGGACGACTTGTCTCTGCGGGCGTTGGCTGAGGTTGCGTGGTCGTCCCGATGTCCCGAACGTCATCTGCGACAACTTCAGGCCGGAATGGTGGCTGAGCATCACCCCAGTAAACCGTTTGATGAGGGAATGGGATTTCGATGCCTTCAGCATCGAGGCGAATCTTGATACGTTTCCGCATCTCACCCATGATCTCCCACTGCTTCATTGGTTTGCAATCACCCAACATTTTGAACGTTACTGCTGAATCATCCAATGAGTTAAGACGTAATACCTGAGGAGGCGTTATTAGCATCAATCCGTAGTAAGGATCGGCGGCGATTTCCTCACCAACGTCGTTTAAGACCATAATGACTCGATCAATATCTTCTTTGTAAGCAACACCAATATCTAAATTAACGCGTGACCAGTACTTGGTCTTGTTCGAAGCAACTGTAATTTCACCATTTGGGATCACGTGGACTTGACCGTCCAGATCACGCAGTACCGTACGACGAAGGTTGATCGATTCAACGAGTCCAGATTTCCCGGCGATAGTCACCACGTCGCCAGTTCGATATTGGTTCTCAGCAAGAATAAATATTCCAGCGATTAAATCGCGAACAAGATACTGAGCGCCGAACCCGACAGCGATACCCGCAATTCCGAATCCACCAAGAATTGGGCCAATCGGAATTGAAAGTTCAGTTAGCACCATGAATAGCGCTGACACATAAATCAACGCCACAGCAGCGCCGACAAACACGCTCGACAGTGTTTCCGATCGCTTTAGGACTTCGTCATGATCGACAGTAGATGCCTGCCCTAGCATGATCGACGACATCACTCGCGGGATTACGCGTCGTGCGATTCGAGTAACGACCCAACTCATAAATAAGATTAGGACGATTCTCAGAGCGTCCGTAGCTATCCAGTTAGCAGTCGCAGACCCAGCGTCTTTGAGATAAGCCAATGCAGGATCAATATTGTTGCCGAGAACGGAAAGAATTCCGAGTATGGCTGCTCCTGCGAACACGGCACCGACTAGGAAATTGGATATCCACGAGTCTGCGGCTTGAACCGCCATTCCAACATCGGCAGTAGCCTCGTGTTGATCTAGCCCGCGAACTGCTTGTCGCAATCCTCGTCGGAGCATGATCCTGACGATCCACCAAGCAAAGACGGCTCCACCCGCGATTAGGAATGCCCAAAGACCGCCTTCAGCGAGCCAACCCATGAAGCTGCCTTCAGCTGGGTGTCCAAGAAATGTATCGAGGAAGGAGTCTTCCATAGGGTGATCTATCGAATCATGTTGGGCATCGAAGATCTAACTTCGACACAGGTGGTTGGTAAGTAACTACAACAGACGATACAGATCACGCGTCGTCTCAAACTGAGGAAGCGTTACTTCCCGCTTCTTTCCCAGAGAGTGACGTAAGGACCGCTTTTACCGGAAATCAGCCCTGAGAGGTCATGTTTCGTGGTTTCCTGAATTGAAGTTCGCTCTTTTTTCATGAGGCCAAACAACTGTTCATTGAGTTGATCTATGACCTGATCAGAAAGCTTCTTCCCGAACAATTCACGTGTTGCCTCGTGCAGCTGTCCTTGTTCGAATGTAAGTAGAGTGCCTGCGAAAAATAGTACTCCAACACTTCCGCCGGGTTCATTCGAGTCTTGGGGTACGTTAATTCCTAGCTCGGCGATGATCCTCTTTAATGAGTTGGCGCGAATGACAGCTTCAACCTGCTGGGGCATCCCCATAAGTTCAAGGAAGCCTGCATCATGGCGCCTGATCAGCTTCGAGAAATCTTGCTCGACCTTGGAGTAAAATTCCTCACCAAGTACATTTGAAATCGAGAGCTTTAGGATAGCTGGACCACCCGGACGATCTTCCCGGGCATCAATAGCAATGAACTCGCGCAAATGCGGAAAGATACACAGTGTTATGTCGGCGCTACCTCGGTCTGAATCAAACATGATTCAATTTTAACCTTAGTTGAACCCGAATAACTGCTTCAACCGCTGGAAAACGCCGACCTTATCGCCACGTCGAGCAGAATGCCAGCTCTTTTCAGCCGATGCTGCTCTGCCGAGATTTGAACCACGCTGTTTCATAACGTCTCGAATTTCACGGTCTTCGCTCTTATCGAGCCAAAATCCTGCGTCATTTGGGCAAGCTTCGATTTCAATGTTATAGCCACGATATCGGAATCGAATCATCTGATCGCCACAGTGCGGACACTCGTGGTCGACGACATGCTTGCCGTATTGACGCTGACCTTTGACCATGTCGTCGCTGGCTGCGTTATCTTCCATAGACTCAAGAGTTGTTGTTGTAATCCAAACGCCGTCACATTGATCGCATGTGGATGACTCTTCTCCAGATGTTTTGGAATCAACCAGATGAGATTGGTCTAAGGGGCACTTTAGTTGTGGCAAATTCGAGAGTCCTTCGGAATGTGAAGCGGTAACTGATTGTACGAATTACGGTCGGGTTTCGGTTCTTTCAGGTATCTCAGGCGGGTCGAATAACTTTATTAATCCGTTCAACACCGATTTCATTTTGAAATGCTCTGAGACTGAGGCCAAGAACAATTGCATCGACCTTACGTTGATTACTCGATTGTAACGGTCGAAAGTCAAAGTGCTTTTCGGTACGAAGCAGACTATTGCAGCGAAATGCTCATAGCTACTGCGCCACCACCGGCGTGGCAGATGACTGCAAGTCCTTCTTTTCTATGTGTGGATTGCAAGCCATACATCAGCGTTACAAGTATTCGAGAACCGCTCGCTCCGATTGGGTGTCCGAGCGCAATAGCTCCACCCCGCAAGTTCACTCGATCCCAATCCCAACTGAGAGCCTGACCATTGGCGAGTACCTGACCTGCGAATGCTTCGTTGACTTCAATGAGGTCGAATTCATCGAGTGATTGGCCAGTCTTGGCTAATAAATTCGTCACAGCTATTCGAGGGGCATCGAACAGCATTCCCGGTTCGTTCGCTGCGTGCGAATATCCGGTTATTCGAGCGACTGGTCCACTCGAACAGTTTGCAGCCAAGGCTTCATTCGAAACGACGACTGCGGCAGCTCCGTCGCTAATCGATGACGCATTACCCGCAGTGACCGTCATCCCTGGAGGAAATACCGTTCGTAGAGCTGAGAGACCATCGAGAGTTGTGTCAGCGCGCGGCCCCTCATCTGTAACGAACGTGGTGACTTTACCGCGTCCTCCCTTCACATTAACTGGGGTGATCTCGTCGGAAAATAACCCTTCGGCTGACGCATTTGAGGCAAGACGATGGCTGCGCTCTGAGAACTCATCTTGCTGATCGCGAGTTATGCCGTATTTTTCGCTTATCGCTTCAGCAGATCCGCCCATGTGCCGATTTTCGAATGGACACCAGAGCCCATCGTGAACCATTGAATCAATGAGATTCGTGTCGCCTAATCGTTGGCCGGTACGGCTGTTGATCAACAGATGAGGTGCTGCGCTCATGTTTTCCATGCCACCAGCAACGACGGAGTATGCCTCACCCAATTGGATCGACTGAGAAGCGAGCACAATTGCTTGCATTCCAGAAGCACAGGCTTTGTTAATCGTTAGAGCTGAAACAGAGTTTGGAATACCTGCGTTGATCGCTGCTTGGCGTGCTGGGGTTTGTCCCAATCCTGCCGACAGCATGTTCCCCATCACTGTGTAATCAATGTCACTTCCTGCCAGGCCAGACCGCTCGATCGCAGCCTTGATAGCGGTCGCTCCGAGATCGGTTGCCGGAGTGGTAGATAAGCCACCTTGAAAATTGCCAAGCGGTGTTCTAGCTGCGCCGGAGATGAAAACATCGCCCTTAAGCGAGTTGACCATTAAATATGTTCCTAATGACTAATCTGCGAAGTAGATTTGTGGAGTATAAATCGGTCAGAGCAATTGTGCGGTCTTAGGCAGGGACGACTCTGACAGTTAGACCGTCGGCAGTGAGTGCAATTTCGCCCTTTTTAAGTGCGATAGCGTCATTGCCGTATATTTCTCGGCGCCATCCGGACATAGTCCTGACATCTGGCTCGTCTTCCGTTGCAATACGGTCGAGTTCTTTTCGATTAGCAATGAGTTGCGCAGCCACACCATTCTCGTCACTTCTAAGTTTGAGCAGTGCCTGGAGTAACGCTACCAATGTCTCGTGACCACGAAGCGGCGATCGGCCCTTCTCAGGATCGGGACAATCATCATTAGGTATTTCGAGACCAATCTTCACGGCTTCGAGTAGTGCTTTCCCATCTCTACCGTTTGCGAACCGATCATTCACACCACGAACCCGTTCTAGTTCGGCAGGATTTTGTGGGGTGTTTAGTGCGATCTCGGCAAGTGCTTCGTCTCTGCAGACCCAGCCTTTTGGAATATCTCTGTTCTGAGCACTTATTTCTCGCCACTCTGTGATCTCTCTTAGAACTGCAAGCGCACGACGTGTAGGTCGACGTAGCCGAACTTTTCGCCAAAGATCACGATGGTCAATGTCATATAGGTCTTGGTTGCGAAGATGTCGCATTTCTTCGTGTGCCCAAGTGGTGCGGTCCGCTTCTTCAAGCTCTTCATTGAGCTTGTCATACACATCGATCAGGTATGTAACATCGCCGATAGCGTAGTCGACCTGATTGTCGGTCAACGGACGTCGAGCCCAGTCAGTCATTTGAGATCGTTTGTCGATCGTTTCGCCGACTATCCGCTGAACTAGCGTCGCATACGCTGGTTGATCACCGTATCCACTCACCATCGCGGCAATCTGCGTGTCGAACACTGGCTCCACCATTCCGCCGCTAGCGTTGTACATGATCTGCATGTCTTGGCTTGCCGAGTGAAAGACCTTAAGTATCGAAGTGTCTCTCATCAGGTCGTATACGGGTTCAAGATCGATGCCGTTGGCAAGAGGGTCGATAGCTACTGCTTCCTCGCGAGTAGCTATCTGAATAAGACAGAGAATTGGCCAGTACGTCTTCTCTCGGACGAATTCAGTATCGACGGTTACGAACTCAAAATTGGCGGCACGTGCGCAGAAATCTGCGACATCGGCGGAATTAGTAATAAGCACTTATTGTGATGTGAGCGTTGTGCGACCCTATTTGAGAGTCGTTTACCGAATCGTGGTAACTACTGGTTGTACTCGATACCACGACTGACCGCAGACACTGCGGGACTCACTCAGCATACATGCGAGTCCGTTAGATGAACGTACGTACTGCAGTCAGAGTGGTTCAAGTTACACGATGTGTCCGCTGGACTGAATGTGAAAAGTACACAGCGCTGGCCTGTGATATTTTCGAAACGGAGTAGAATCTCACAAGATCAAAAGGCTTTGCAATATTTTTAGCGACAAATATTGGAATCGACTAAATATCCCTGTAGAGATAGATAGTATCGAGTACGCCATCAAACTTGAGGATCGTTGGATCCTCTTCATTTCAAAACTTAGTTATAAATTCGAGGATGAACTACGGGTATTTGTTCCTTACAATTCGCCAGATAACCCGTCATCCGCGTTATTTACGGGGCATTTTGTGAGTTACGAATATCTGCTAGGCAACCACGATTGGTCTATACACATCTAAACTTGTGGCGGAGACAAGTAGACATTTCTAAGACAGATACGAGAGAGATTCAAAGTGGACTCGAAAGCATATCGAGGTCGAAAACACCCGCCCTACTGTACCTGTTTCACCTGCGTCGCTGATCGTCTGACTCGAAATAGTGTTTCCGGGCCTAAGGGATTACTTCTACGGATTCTGCGAATTTTCAGTGTTAGTCGATAGCTTCTAGAGCTTTTCGAACCCGAAGAATCTGCCTAGAACCCAACCGATGGCGAGTCCGATCAGGACTGAAAACGGGATACCGAACAGAACGCTGACCATCGCTACATCTTTTGCGTTGGTTTCCGCATCATCGAACTGGAATAGTGAGATTACGAGAAACGCTATTCCCATAATAAATCCCAATGCTGCACCCATCAGTGCCGATTTACTAAATCTCAACTCTGTTGATCCTCTTCGCTGGTACGCTGATCCATTATCCAGCGTTATATGTTTCGTATTTGTTCTCGCACGGATTTCCGTTAGTTACGTGCATTCGATTATCACTAGGTTCAAGGATGATAGAAATAACGCTACGTTGCCAACCCGTGTTTGGATCATCATTGGGATGCCGACATATCGACGTAGGGAAACCATCGTGGTCCGACAACAATAATTTAGCGTCGTCGATCGATACTTTTCCTTGATTCAGTCGAGCGTTTAGAAGTTCTTTACCGCGATCTCGTCGTTGGAATGACTGACCATAGATTTTGTCGGAAAAATCAAGATTGTTCGACACATACGATGGATGAACACAGTGATTCGTGTGGACCAATACACCATCTGAATCTGTCGTAATCGATTCGACAGATTCAGGCATAATCTCAAGATTTAGTGGGCCTTCATTCGTAATCATCGCAGCGTTGGCAGTGAGTGCTCTCGGAGCTGACTCCACCGCACTTATAGCTTCAGCAGTAGTCTTTGCCTCCAGGATCGCACGAACAAAGAAGTACCAAGGAAGCCCTTTTGGATCCGATGGTCCATTTAACGCATTCATGCATATGCCGATTCCAGACGAACTGAATCCCATGTAAGCAATTAATCCTGGCTGCATCCATGATGTGAAGGCTGCCTTGCCGTGTCCCTTCCGAGTGATCACGGTCGACAGCGGAGCCATCGCTGGATCGTTGTCCCAGTTCTGACCTGCAAAGCCCTTGCCTGAACCAGAAGACTCCGCCGAAACCAAGATCGACGTACAGCCCTCCGATTGGTAACCGAGCATGTTCCTTGCATTGAACACCATCAAGCGCTCGACAGATATACCTGAAGCGTTGGATGTACCTTCCATCTCTTTGAGAGAGTCAGGGAAGAACTCAGTAACACGGTCGAAACTACGCAGAGCTACTTGTTCAGCGCGTTCCCATGTAACTTGTTGAATTGCACCTTTGTTGAAGCGTTCGAGCACGATATCCGAAAGTTCAACGATCTGGCTTCGAAAGTGCTCGCCAATCTGTTGTCCCATTTCGACTGGTGAGCCGCTAACGGTTAATTCAGGAAAACGTGCATTGGTTTGAGAATTCATAAATAATTAACTAGACCTATATGGCTTCCTATTCATACTTGGTGACAATGAATGCAATCAAAATAACACCGAGTTGTTTGCTAGACTCGCCACCTCTTGAGATTTCATTAGCTAATTGTGAGGGTACGTATCGATGGGAACAGACCAAGCCAATGGCAAAATACTTCGTTCAGAGGAGTGGTTTGGAACCAGAGATCTTGAAGGCTTCTTGCATCGTGCCGGTCTAAAGAATCAAGGATGGTCTGAGAAATCATTCGCTGGACGCCCAGTGATCGGCATTGCCAACTCTTGGTCGGAAGCCACGCACTGCAATGCTCACCTACGTGATCTTGCTGAACACGTAAAACGTGGAGTTCTCGCTGCTGGTGGATTCCCGATTGAATTCCCAACTATTTCACTTGGCGAGTTCTTCCTTTCACCGACATCTATGTTTTGTAGGAATCTTATGTCGATGGACACCGAAGAGATGATCCGCGGTCTCCCGATTGATGGTGTCGTTCTGCTTTCGGGTTGTGACAAAACCACGCCTGCAATGCTGATGGGCGCTGCTTCAGCTGACCTGCCTGCAATCGTTCTTACCGGTGGACCTCAATTAAAGGGCAACTGGAAGGGCGAAGAACTTGGGTCTTGTACCGACTGTCGTCGTTACTGGGCTGAGCTACGCGCTGGAACAATAACTCAAGCCGAATACGATTCGATGGAATCGGCAATTTATCGTTCACCAGGCCACTGCATGGTCATGGGCACAGCTTCGACTATGGGTGCGATTGTCGAAACTCTCGGCATGTGCTTACCCGGGGGAGCTGTCGTTCCCGGTGCTGACTCCCGCCGAAAAGTTCTCGCCGAAGACTCCGGTCGAGCAGCAGTGGATCTTGTAAAGAAGGGCATTCGACCTTCCGACATCATGACTGAAGATGCATTCGACAACGCAATTCGCATGCTTTTAGCAGCTGGTGGTTCGACAAATGCGATTATCCACCTAACTGCTATAGCCGGTCGTGCAGGCATAAAGCTCCCACTTGAACGGTTCAATGAGCTGTCCGAAACAACTCCGGTAATCGTCAATCTCAAGCCGGGCGGAAAGTATCTGATGGAAGACTTGTTCTACGCCGGCGGCGTAGAAGCTGTTCTCAAGAAGATGTCGAGTTTGCTAACACTAGATTGCCTGACGGTCACTGGTGATACGCTCGGAGAGAACATTGCTGACGCTGAATGCCATAACGATGACGTCGTCCTATCTCTTGAAACCCCGCTTGCCAAAGAAGGTGGCTTGTCAGTCCTGAAAGGGTCGCTTGCTCCGGATGGCGCAGTGATCAAACACATTGCAGCTTCTCCTGAATTGTTGCAGCACACAGGTCGCGCTGTCGTATTTGAGAATCCACTCGATCTCAAGAACCGAATCGACGACCCTGATCTTGATGTAACCAAGGACGACATTCTCGTCATGAAGGGAGCAGGTCCTGTTGGTGGCCCAGGAATGCCAGAGGCTGGATTTCTACCACTGCCGAAGAAGCTTCTCGCTCAAGGCGTGCGCGATATGGTCCGAATATCCGATGCACGTATGAGCGGTACGGCGTTTGGAACGATCGTGCTTCACGTGTCACCAGAGTCCCACATTGGAGGCCCGCTAGCCCTCGTGCAATCGGGAGACATGATTACGTTAGATGTTGAAGCGAAGAAGCTTGATTTAAATGTTAACGAAGTTGAGCTTGCACGACGCCGAGCAGCATTACCGGAGCCTGTAGCAGATGGCGGGTTCACTCGTGGTTACGGAAAGATGTACTCACAACACATTACCCAAGCTCAGGATGGCTGCGACTTCGACTTCCTGGTCGGCAAAACACCTGTTGAGACCCACGTCGAATCAGCAACTCACAACGCTGGATTCCACACTGGTTGATCCAGCGACTGAATAGTTAGTCAGGCGTTGGTGCATTGTCGGGAATAAGACCTGCAATACGCATGTCGCTCCATACCGCAGCAGGAATGTCTTGCTGCACCATGGCGATATTTTGCTCTAGCTCAGCGATCGTCTGGGCACCTGGTACCGCAGTAGCAACTGCCGGGTGAGCAAGAACGAACTGAAGCGCTGCGGCTTTTAAGTCGACTCCATGCGCAACACATATTTCAGTCAATTTACGTGCCGTAGAAATTAAATCATCTGACGCCTGTTCGTAATCGAACGTTACCGGTTGTGAAAGATCACGAGCGAGAATGCCCGAGTTGTACGGGCCACCAATAGTGATCTTCACTTCACGTTCGACACAGGCAGGCAGGAATTCAGACAAGCCTGAGTGGTCTAGGAGAGTGTATCGCCCCGCCAGCAGGATGATGTCTAGGTCGAATCGCTGGATGAATTGCAATGGCATTTGCCACTCGTTCATTCCACAACCGATCGCCTTGATAGTTCCTTGATCTCGTAATTCAATCAGAGCTGGGAACGCTTCGTTTAGAGCTTGCCCTTCACCGTAAGTTTCTACATCTGGATCATGAACGTAGATGATTTCCACGCTATCGAGGTTTAATCGCTTCAGGCTTTCTTCGATAGATCGGTGAACGTCGTCTCGAGTCCACGAATTGACAGCGACTAGCTCCCCGATACCATCCGGATCATCTGTAGGAACCATTCCGCCTTCAACGGCATTAAGAACACGACCGATTTTGGTCGAAACAACGAATGAATCTCGATCTGCAGACGCGTACGAAGATTGACCTACCCGAGCTTCTGCACGCCCAGAACCATAGAGTGGTGCTGTATCGACATACGAAATACCCAGTTCTTGAGCACGGTCAATGACCTTTACCGCCTCGTCATGTGCTGTGCCGCCGTAGAGGCCGTCAGCGAGCACCATTCCACTCAACGGCGCAGTTCCTAGGCCGAGCCTCGGAACTGAAATGCCGGTGTTTCCTAATGGGATTTTCTGGAATGGATCCATCTCGATGAACTTTCCTGTCGATTACTAAGTGCTAGATGTTTACTTATGAACTACTTCGATACCAACTCTGCGATGGCGTCACCAACTCCTTCGGTGGTCGAAGAACCGCCAAGGTCAGGTGTCAGAAGTTCGCCCTGCTCAAGTAACTGCAGAACAGCAGCATCAACGTCGGCGGCAGCAGCGTCTTCACCGAGGTGGCGAAGCATCATTGCACTTGTCAAAATTTGAGCCATCGGATTGGCAATTCCCTGACCTGCAATGTCTGGAGCCGAACCATGTGTTGGCTCGAACATAGATGGAACTGATCGGTCAGGGTTTATGTTTGCGCTTGAAGCCAATCCCATGCTGCCAGTGATGATCGCACCAATGTCTGTAATGATGTCTCCGAAAAGGTTCGGAGCCACGATTACATCAAACATCTCGGGTCGTCGAATAAGATCCATGCAAGCTGCGTCTATCAGTAGCGATGCCGAGTCGATGTCTGTGTACTCTTCTGCAACTTCTGCGAACGTCCGGTCCCAGATAGTCATGTAGCCAAGAGCGTTCGATTTCGTGATGGATGTGACGTGGTTCTTTTTGCCACGTTCACGGGCGAGATCAAACGCGTAGCGAATAGCTCGTTCACAACCCATGCGTGTGTAAACGGCTGTCTGTACAGCGACTTCGTTTGGTGTCCCGTGGTAAGCGAATCCACCAATGTTGAGGTATTCACCTTCAGTATTTTCTCGAATTACGGTTAGGTCAATGTCGTAAGGTTTCTTGCCTGACAAAGGAGACTCAACACCAGGGTACAAAACCGAAGGACGTAAGCAAATGTACTGGTCGAAACGTCGACGAATCGGCAGCAGTAGGCCGTCGAGAGTGATGTTGTCCTGAATGTCAGGGTGCCCCACTGCTCCGAGGAATACAGCGTTGAAGTCCTCAAGAGTTACCAGCGCGTCATCCGGCATCATCTTGCCGTGTTTAAAGTAGTAATCTGAACTCCAAGGAAGCTCTGTGTAATCCCATGTAATACCGTATTTTGGAGCAAGGGCATCGAGCACTTTCATGCCTTCGTTTACAACGTCGACACCAATTCCGTCACCTTTGACGATTGCGATTTTATGTGTTGCCATTCGAGCGGATTCCTATTTTTTTTGGTTACGTAATAATTGGATAGTGTGGTGAGATCCAGTGATCGAATCGAACCACGTTGTTGAATTTGTTTGAACCCATGAAACGGGATTACTTAGATCGCTCTTCAATGAGTTCGAGAACTCCCGAAATGTCATGCTCTTTTTTGCCGGCATCCATCATCGTGTTGTACATCTCGAGTGACTTTGTAGCCAGTTCAAGCGAAAGACCTTCATCTTCAGCTAACTGGCCGATAATGCCGAGATCTTTCCAGATGAGACGGAGAGGCGCAGCTGAATCTGGGAAGTCTCGAGCTGCAGTCATTGGAGCATTTCGTTCGATCATCGTGCTACCGCCCCAACTTACTCCAAGTAAGTCAGCAGCTGTTTGAATATCGACTCCAGCTGAATTGGCGAGGGCGAATGCTTCAGCAGCGGCAACGCTATGTACGCCGACGAGGAGCTGGTTGATCAGCTTCATTGCTGTGCCTGCGCCAGTAGGTCCCATCAGTTTGACGTTGGCACCCATTTTGGAAAAGTACTCATGCGCAAGTTCGAACGCATCTTCGGAACCGCCCGCCATGATCGCCAATGTGCCAGCTGCTGCTCCACCAGGACCGCCTGAGATAGGAGCATCGAGGAAATGGGCACCTTTGGCCTGTGCGGCTTCGGCACAAGCACGTGATGTCGCAATATCTACCGTTCCGTGATCAACGATCACCTGACCCGAGTGTGCGTTGGCGATTACGCCATCTTCACCAAGAAGAATTTCTCGGGAAGTTTTCACATCTGGCAAACAGACCATCACGACTTCGACGTTCTTGGTTAGTTCGGCGACGGAAGTTGCGCCCTTGGCACCACGTTCGATCATCGCTTCGATCTTGGATTGTGTGCGTGTGAACACAGTAAGATCAGTACCCTTTTCGAGGAGGTTGTCTACCATCCCCTGTCCCATGTATCCAAGACCCACAAAGCCGACTGACATTATTTGAGAACTCCCGTGGAAAATCTGATATTGATTGTGCGTAAATGTGAATTTATGTCACATCGTTACGTAAATAAAGAAGATAGCTCCCTCGATACGTGACGCGATTATATCCGCTACTCGCCTGTGGTTTGTCGAAAGGTTAATAAATTTTCAGCAGATACGTATTTAGTTAAAACAAAAAAAGCGCCGGAATAATCCAACGCCTTTTTTTGTGTTTCTTTTGAATTGAGACTAGTCCAGTTGTCTTAATCTCGGGTCGAGACGATCACGTAACCAGTCACCGAAGAAGTTCAATGCCATCACAACCAAGAAGATTGCGAATCCAGGCCAGAATGAAATCCACCATGCTTCTTCAATGAACTGCCTACCGTCACTAACACTCTTACCCCATGCAGGGATCGGGTCTGGAATACCAGCACCCAAGAATGAAAGTGTTGATTCCGTCAGAATCAATTGACCAACTCGAAGTGAGGCAACAACAAGAATTGTGCTGTACGTACCTGGCAATATGTGCCTGAGAATAATCCGTATCGAAGACGCACCAGCTACTCTAGCCGCAGCGACATATTCCTGACCACGAATAGTCAATACATCAGCACGTACTTGTCGTACGAAAGCTGTCCAAGCCACAAGAGTGATCAAGAATATGACAACACCCTTCGCGGCTCCTCCTGACGTTAAGAATTGCTGCGCTACCACCAGTGCGATCAAAATAAACGGAAGTGCTAACCACACATCCACAAGACGCATCAATATCTCGTCAGTCCATCCACCAAAGTAACCTGAGATTATTCCCAAAAGAGATCCGACAATAATTCCTGTAGTAAGGGCGTATGCAGTCACTTCAAGAGAAATACGTGCGCCGTAAATCACACGAGAAAGTACGTCACGTCCTAAGTTATCGGCACCAAGTATGTATACCGAACGTGGGAAGGTGCTCTTCTTCGCCCTATTGAATGCCGAGCGCTGTTTAGTTATCGACATGTCGTAGTCAGCGGGGTCTGGCGCAGTGTTGAACTCTGGTCTTTCAGCACCCCAAGTTGGCGGGTAGTTTCTGAATGAAAGAGACTGTGAAACAGGATCTGCTGGTGCTATAGCAGGAGCGAATATACCAGCAATAAGCAATACAGACATGATTATCAACGGGATTATCGGCCATCGCCTAAGGAAGTAGAAAGCCTGAGAAGCGATTCGACGTTTTGCAACGCTACGCAGTTCTACGCTTTTACCCGTATCCGAAGCACTATTGTTGGTTTGTATGTCAGCCTGTTGAGCCATGTGCCTACGCTAAAAACTAAATGTCTTTAAAAAGTTGTACCGCGTCTAGTCGTACCGAATTCTCGGATCGATGTACGCGTACAAGAGGTCGGTGATGAAAGTCATACCAACGAACAAAATTGTGAAGAAAAACACAACGCCTTGCAGTACCGGAAAGTCGTTGTTATTCACAGCCGTTATAGCCATTTGCCCCATTCCAGGCCAAGCAAATATTGTTTCTACTAAAACTGAACCAGTAAGAAAATAGGTCAATCCCAAAGTCATGCCAGTTAGGGGCTGAATGAAGGCATTTTTAAAGGCATGCTTCCAAATTACCTTGCTATTGCCGACACCTTTGGCACGTGCAAGCCGTACATACTCAGAATCAAGTACTTCTAACATTGCCGTTCGAGTGATTCGCATGTAGAACGCAAATCCGCCTGATGCCAAAGTGATTGTCGGAAGCACCAGAAATTTAACGTCCCAGAAACCATCACCCTTGAGCCCGGCTGGAAATATTTGCCACTTCACAGCGAACAGCATGATCAACACAAGGCCGAGCCAAAATTGAGGCACCGCCTGTCCTAGCAATGCAAAAAATCTACCGAGATAATCCCAAATACTTCCACGTTTTACCGCAGATAGAACTCCAAGCGGGATACCGACCACAAATGAAAGAATGAACGCTGTGGCTCCTAAATGAAGAGTAGTTGGGAGGCGTTTCAAAACCACCCTCAACACTGGCTTACGATCCTTGATCGTCTCTCCCATGTCGCCTTTGAGCGTGCGGCCAAGCCATAGCGCATATTGAACTGGAACTGGACGATCCAGCGCCAATTTCTTGCGTAGAGCCGCTTCACTTTCAGCTGTTAGGCCGTATCCCGAAGTGGCGTAAAGCAGTAACGGGTCGCCATTTGCGCGCGACAGCAAGAATACCGCCATGGTCGCAACCACAATACTGACTAACGAAAACACGAATCTACGAATAATAAAACGCCGCATTGATTCCTTGAATCCCACGAGATAATTAATTTTTTGTAAGAGTGGGTTGAGATTACCATATATAAAGCTAATCTCACCTATTAGTAATCCCAAATAATGTATTTATAAGCCTTTATTTGGAATTACTAACAGATATTAAATAGGAAGGGGACCACCAAATGGTGGCCCCCTTCTTGTTTAACGTTAACCGTTACAAACTGGCAACTTGATCTGAAGTTCGAACTACTTGAGTTCTAGGTTCCAGAGTGAGTTGAGGTTTGCAGCAGCAGCAACGTCCATAGTGAAGCTCTTTACTTTCTTGTTGTTGAAGTAATAAGCGTCAGGAACGGCTACAACACCAGGCTGTAGAGCCTGATCGTAAACGTACGCTAGGTATCCGTTAGCTGCTTCAGTTGCCGTGGCAGTGTCAGGAGCCTGAGCCATCTTCTGGTAAAGATCCAGGATGACTGGTGATTCGAAACCACATGAGAAACCACCACGGGTTAGAGATGTCTGTACAAGGCCCTTAGGGAAGTGCCATGGGTTAGACGCCCTACCCTTGTCACAAGATGTGATCCATGGGTGCGTGTTGGCTCGACCAACGACAGTAGGTCGGAAGGCCGTGTAGGAGAACTTCAGTGAGAAAGTTTCAAGACCGATGTCGGCCCAGAAGCCAGCTACAGCGTCAGCAATTTCACCAGTAATCGATGCACCACCACCAAGTTCAGGACCAGCGTAGACGGAGATTTCAAAGGCGTTATCGCCAAGAGGTCCATCGGTAGGTGCTCCACCGGATTTGTAGTCACCGTCGAGTCCGTTGATCATCTCAACGGCTGTGTCTGGGTCGTAACCGTATTCGTACTTCGCGTCCCAGTTAGGGGATGCGTTGTTGAAGTATGTAACATCAACCGGTGCACCAAGACCTGCAAGCAGGGTGTCGTTTACAAGGTCACGGTCGATGGCAATGGCCAAAGCGTTTCGAACAGTTTTTGCTTGTTCGAGGTCACCTTCACCGTGGCTTGTGCCAGGCTTACCAATCCATGCTAAGTCATGAACGAAAGTTGCCTTAGGTGGAAGAGGCTCGCCAGTCTTGGCGTTGGTGTCTTCCCATAGGTTACCAGCGAAGAAAATACCAAGCTGAACAGCACCGCCAGCGGACGTCTGTGTGAACTCTGTCAAGTCATACTTGGCAGCGTCCTTCGGCTCGAGGTGAGCAATGTCAACCTGACCAGTTCGCAGAAGCGAAGATCGAGTAGTTGCTTCAGTTACCTGAACCATTTGAATTCGTTCACTCTTTGGCTCTAAGTCACTATCCCAGTGAGTGCCTTCTCGGTTAACGATTGTGTATGACTCGTCTCGGAGCCATTCTTCAACCTGGAAAGGACCGGTAGCGACAATGTTGTCACGAGACCAGTCTTCGCCTTTTTCGTCAAAAGCCTTCTTCGATAAAATCGAGAGAGCCTGACCTGACTGGTTGACGTAGTCGTCTTTCCAAGTCGAGTCGAAGCTAGTGAACTTGAACTCAACAGTTTCGTCGTCTATAGCAGTCCACTCACCCCAGAGACCGGCGAAGTCACCAGCCTGGCCGTGAATTGACTCAGGATTTGTCTCACTGTTGGCGTTGTTCATAGACCACGCAACGTCGTGTGCGGTCAGGTTGCCTGCGTCATAACCATCAACAACCTGGAACGGGATGCCTTGCTGAATTTTCACGGTTGCGCCGGAAAGATCCGCTGTAATCGTGAAGTCATTAGCGATCCAGTTCAATGTG
Source organism: Dehalococcoidia bacterium (assembly GCA_026421185.1). Lineage (GTDB taxonomy): Bacteria > Chloroflexota > Dehalococcoidia > Lucifugimonadales > Lucifugimonadaceae > Lucifugimonas. The sequence continues at coordinate 61,171 of JAPKCH010000003.1, forward strand.
CTGTCATCAGCAGCACGTCGGAACAAAGTCTCAGCAATTCCAACGTTCTTCAAAAAGTCTTGAGATTGTGCTGAGTTCAGTCCGTTTTGAGCACCCATGTCTGCGCTGTTAACGGCGATTACAGCCGTGCCTGCAGGTGTGGATGTATCAGGGGCAGTAATAAGTGCCTCAACCACTGCAGCCGGTGCTGCAGGTTGTGCCGTTGCCGTAGCAACAACAATGATCGTGTCACCCTTTTCGGTGACGGTGATCGTCTCACCCTTTTCGGTGATGGTGATCGTCTCACCCTTTTCGGTGACAACAACAGTCTCGACGACAGTGATGGTTTCTGTACCACCACAAGCGACAAGAGCTGTCATTGCAGCACCAATCAAAAGCCCGATTACGAGCTTCATCTTGCTTATCTTAAACAAAATATAATCCTCCTGAGACGTGCAAAGATCCTAGATTGGACCTTTGACTGGCAAATAGATTGAAACCTTATTACCACGTCATGTTGCAAGTTTTAGAGAACTTTCGATGATCTAAATCGCTACTTCAGGTAAGTGAATAAAGCGCCTTTGCGCTCGAATCATCACCGGAGTGCTCTTAAACTAAGATGCAAAAATATAACCTCTAGCCTACTGTGTCAATCTCTTAGGTGACCCTGTGGCGGACAATTTCTTGCAGGTAATCCACCACATTGTCCACAACCATGTTTAGAGACACTGTCAAAGCTTCACTTGTATTTGATGCGATATGAGGCGTGAGAATGACGTTCGGCAATCGTGCTAGAGCAGAGTTTCGGTCAAGCGGTTCATTGTTGAATACGTCTAGTGCAGCACCTGCGATCGTCTCGTTTGCTAGTGCTTCAGCGAGCGCTTGGTAATTGACCAATTGACCACGAGCTGTATTCACGAACAAAGCCGTCGGCTTCATTCGTGAAAATTCAACAGCGCCGAACATTGAACGAGTTTGTTGTGTTAAGCGCGCATGGATCGATATTGCATCCGAATTTGCTAGTAATTCTGAAAAACTAACTTCCGTCCAGTTTGACTGGTCAGCATTAGCGGGAGCAAAGGCAGTATCGCTGAGCGAACTCGCTAAAATTCGCATCCCAATACCGCTGGCGATCCGTGCCAAACGTACTCCCACGGCGCCAGTTCCTACAATTCCCAACGTTTTTCCGGCCAATTGTGTGAGTTGCCCACCTGGCCATTCGCCCTCACGAACTCTCAAGTCTAGTTGTGGGATCTTTCTAGCTAAGGACATCAAGAGCGCTAAGGCATGTTCTGCTACTGCAACAGTTGCAGCATTTGGGGTGTTGGTGACGACAATCCCTAACCTTCGTGCCGATTCGAGTGCAACGTGATCAGCAGCTGTGCCCCAGATTGCAACATGTCTCAGGTTTGGTGCTACAGATTCAAGAATAGTGTTAGTGATTCTTGTTGTAGTTCTGACCAGTATCACCGTATGTGCACCGGAAATTCGTTCGGTCAGTTCAGATGAACTGCCCGGACGTTCAGTGAACGTGTTGACTTCGACGTTTGGTAAACGGGAGAGGCGGGCCATCGCTGCAGAATCTGCAAAAACTGAAGGATCGTCATCGGGAATGACCACTCGTATCACGCCATCTGGCACATTCGATTTCAAAACTTTGTCTGCCACCTAATATTGGCCGCCGTATTTCTTTGCGGACAATGCGAGCATATAGGCGACAAGAGATTTTCGCCTCATTCGAATGATCATCAGGTGGCCTCGATGCTACGATTATCTTCCGACTACTCCGCTTACAGTGGTTTCTAAACGTGAAAGAAGAAATATGACGCGTGCGCGAGTGCTGTACTGGAAAGAGATCCCAGTGCAAGTTCAAGCTGAAGATGAAAATGGACGAGTTTCGAGGCAACTCGAAGAGAGATTTCAAAAGGCAGCTGATGCCGTAGCTATGAAAGACGGCAGTGAGGGAACTGACGAATACCTTGATGCTTGGGAATTCGGGTCATACGAGGATGCGGAGGGGGCAGCGTCAGATGTAGCTGAACAATTAGGCAAAAATTTAGAACAAATGCCTTCCAATTTCGTTCAACGGATCGTTAAAATGCAGGATGATGGTACGAGAGACCCTCGTCCTGGAGCTATTGACCACTGGGTTGAGCTTTAGTCGGTTTGAACTAGATATATATCTTAGTATCAGTTCAGAAAATATTTTGGAGAAATCATATGGCAGTATCTGACGGCAAGCCAGGCATACTTGATCGACTCGAAGCTGGCGATACCCTGATCTTCGATGGGGCGACAGGAACATACCTTCAAAATAATGGACTCGAACCTGGCGGTAGCCCTGAACTGATGAACGCTACTCACCCAGAAGTGGTTAAGGGAATGTCTAAGCAGTACTTTGATGCTGGTTCAGACATTGTTTTGACCAATTCGTTCGGTGGTAATAAGTTCATGCTCGAGCGTTACGGAGCCGGGGATCGCTTGTTCGAGCTAAACCGTCTTGCTGCGGAACATGCACGATCAGTTGCTCCTGAAGGGAAATTTGTTTCTGGTTCTATTGGACCTACTGGCGAATTTATTGAACCTCTTGGTACAGCAACTGAAGATGAGCTGTACGACACTTTCTCTGAAATGTCGAAGGCGTTCGAAGCAGGTGGTGCCGACGCCGTAATGATCGAAACTCAGCTCGCCATCGAAGAAGCGGTTATTGCTGTTAGAGCAGCTAAGGAAACTACCGGACTAGTCGTAATGGCGACGATGGTGTTTGATAAAGGTCCGCGCGGTTATTTCACTATGATGGGTGTGACTCCTGAGCAAGCAGTTGAGGGACTCGAAGAAGCCGGCGCTGATGTAGTAGGCACGAACTGTGGAAATGGTATTGAGAAAATGGTTGAAATCGCTGCACGTATGCGTGCGGTGACAGACAAGTACCTAGTAATTCAGTCAAACGCTGGTATCCCAATCATTAAGAACGGTGAAACCTGTTACCTCGAAACTCCAGAGTTTATGGCGAAACACTATGGTGATCTCGCTGAATTGCCTATAAATATTCTCGGTGGATGCTGTGGAACCACTGCCGAACACATCCGAAAACTCATACAATCTGTTCGTAAATAACTAAACTGAATCTAATTTACTATTTGGAGAGAAGAGCGATGGCCCCGCTAGCGGAAAAATCAATAGTCGCCCGAAACGTCGCAAGACTTGGGAACTGTATTGAGCTCGTATCACTAGACCCACACTTTCACGATGTGAGTATTGGTCTCTTTATAAAAGACGGGATTATGACTATCTCGTCATACAGTACTTTCGATGGGATTGATGCTCGAATCGAGCAAATTCGTGATCGTTGTGCTCATCTTGGCGATGTGGTTGTAGTAAAAGACACCACAGATCAACTTCAACTGATTTCAGATCTCTATTTAGATCGTGCGCTTCGGTTTATGTTCATTGCTGCTGTGGAAAAAGATCCTTTATCAGAATTTCCAACAGGTCGAATCACAGCCCCTGACACAAAGACAAAACTCACATTTGTCGTTGAAGGCGCTGAAGAAGACGGTAAATATGTGTATACCGTTTCTACAGAAGGCGAAGCTGAGCGAGCGGAAATGCGAGTGCGCGCAGCGGTAGGCGGCTTCATGCGTTATTCAGGCTGCTTACGTGTCGAGAAAAATAAGTTCTCATTCCCTGATGGAAAAAAGTATGACAAATTTGCACGTCTTATTCTTCCTCTCGCCCGAAATGTGAGTGCCGTTGAAGCACAACTCGAACAAGACGAGATGGCTGGTCAGATGAATACCCAGACACTCGGTTTTGCCCAAAGCTAGTCATAAATTTAGAAAAGGTCCTTAGGACAAACTAATGTCACCCGTAATTGAAAAAATGACCTCTCGTGAACGAACAATGGCTGCGCTTGCGGGCGAGCCTGTGGATCGTCCACCTGTTTGTACTCCGACTAATGTTGCAACCGTTGAGCTTATGGACTTGGTTGACGCTCCGTTTCCTGAAGCAAACCGTAATGCGGAAATGAATGCACGTCTCGCCGCTACTGCTTACACCGAACTTGGTTTCGACACAATCGCACCGTATTTTTCGATCATTCAGGAATCTTCCGCACTTGGCTGCGACATGCAGTGGGAACAGAAAGACAACTGGCCAACGGTCAGAATGTCGAAGCCAATTTGGAAAGGCTCTTCCGACGTAAAGATCCCGTCTGATTTTCTTGAACACAAAGACACCAAAACCATTACCGACTCGATCAGAATTCTGAAACAGGAATTCGGCAATGAAGTCGCAATAGTTGGTAAAACTATGGGACCGTGGACATTGGCTTACCACGTGTTTGGTGTAGAGCCATTCCTTCTTGGAACTGTCGATGACCCAGACGAGATAATGAAATCTCTAGAAGCACTCAAAAAGGTCACAATTTTGTACGGTCAGGCTCAAATCGATGCCGGTGCCGATGTACTTACGATTCCCGACCACGCCACAGGCGACTTGGTAAGTGGTGAGTACTACCGCCGGTTCTTGATGGAAATGCATCAGGAAATCGAAGAAGAACTTTCCGTTCCATTGATACTTCACATCTGTGGTTCGACTGTCGACCGAATGCCATACATCGCAGAGACGGGTATGGCTGCATTCCACTTCGACTCGAAGAACGATCCTGTTGAGGCGATGGCTGCGGTTGATGGAAAGATTCGTCTTGTGGGAAACATCAATAACCCGACAACTCTTTACGCTCGAGGTCCTGAAGAGGTTCGAGCAGAAGTAAACACGGCATTAGATGCTGGAGTTCAGTTGATAGCGCCAGAATGTGCGATTCCTCTGAAAACAAAGTTGGAAAATCTTCTTGAAATCCCAATCGCTATCGAAGATTGGGTAGCTGAACGCGGCTAAAACCAAGGCCGGAAATTACTAATACGAAATTAATCAATCATTTTCTTTCGATACGATGAGAGAATAGTTGATTCAATCCGGTTGCATAACTCAATTTGAGCCGGACCCCAAATACACAGAATCCATACTTTTAGAGACTACTAATGCCGATTACGCACGAGGGCCTTGCCCGAGAATTTGAATACGTTACTAATGCCGGTGAGCAAAAGCACATTTCTGAAGGGATCGACGGTACTGCTCCGATCATGCAGGAAATTGCCTATCAGCTGATCATTGGAAATAACACTGATGTAGATCGTCTTACTCAGGAAGCATTGTCAGAAGGCTTCACCGCAAATCAATTGCTCGATGACGGCCTACTCAACGGGATGGCGATAGTGGGCGTGAAATTCCGTGACAACCTGATTTTTGTTCCTGAAGTTCTTGTCGCTGCACGTGCTATGAAAGCTGGAATGGTACATATCGAACCAATCCTTTCCGCATCTGGCGCCGAACCTGCGGGAACAATAATAATGGGCACCGTTAAAGGTGATCTCCATGACATAGGCAAGAACCTGTGCATCATGATGCTTAGGGGTGCGGGATTCGTTGTCCACGATATTGGAGTTGACTCGTCGCCTGATGATTTCATCGACGCTGTTGAGGAGTTCCAACCCCAGGTGGTTGGCATGTCCGCTCTACTCACGACAACCATGCCAAACATGGGACGCACTATTGCGACCTTTGAAGACATGGGCTTACGTGATGAAGTCAGAATTATGGTTGGTGGAGCACCTGTGACTCAGGACTTTGCTGATGAGATGGGTGCTGACGCATATGGTGACAACGCTGTTGACGCAGTCGACAAGGCAAAAGAACTTGTCAAATTGCTTGCAGAATTGAAGTCCAGCTAAATATCTGGACAACGTCTAATTGGGGGATATTCATTGGCTGATGGGCAGGGGCGAAACGAAATTCCCAAACTGGATGCTGATAAAGCACGTGCCAGTTTGGATCGTTTGTACGATATCTACAAAGACATCGCTTCGACGGCTGATGACGTAATGCTGACTCGGTGCCCGTATAAAGACGCATCAAGTCGCTGTACGGCAAAATTTGGCTGTAGAAATCAATTCTTTACGTCCGATCCCACCGCCCTGCCCGCCTGTTCCGGCAGCGACCAAATCGATTATCGAGAAGCTTGGGACACGTAGCCCAAGTTTCTACTCTTTTTTTTCAAATCACGTACGACCATTTCTGTGATAGTCCAGATCGATTGTTCGTATTCAAAATCCGACAGGCACTGAAGCTTGAGCCCCGTATACCTCAATTCACAGAAACTCGACGCTAATACCAACGACTCATTGTTTGATCTTGCTGATTCACTTTCGGTCAGAGTGCCGACGTCATGCGGTCGTACCGGCGAGTGCCACGAATGTATCGTCGAAGTCCGGAAAGGTACCGAAGCCCTTACTCCACCGACTGAAGAGGAAAAGTTTCTTCGAGGTAACTATCGTCTCGCTTGTCAGGCGTGTGTCACAGATACAGAAGTCGATATTGATTTTGCAGTCCTAAGACGGCAACCCCGAATTCTCACTGCTGGAACCAAGCGTGAGATAAAGCTTCAGCCTGCGTATGTCCGTGTCGAAGACGAAGTTGTGTTCAATGGCGCTGATGGACAAGTATCAGTAGATAAATACCGCGGAGCTATTTACGGGATTGCTGCAGATCTGGGTACTACCACTGTCGTCCTCAACCTCGTGAATCTCGAAACAGGTGAAACCGTATACACGGCATCCTTCGAGAATCCTCAGCGATTTGGTGGCAGCGACATCATGAACCGTATTTCCTACGATGGCGGGAAAGACGCGGGCGAACTACGAGCGGTGATGGTCTCATCCATCAATTTCGAAATTGGTGAAATGGTTCGTGCTCTGAAAATTCGTAGACGTCAGATTTTTGAATTCGTAGCGGTTGGAAATACCACGATGCGAGATTTGTTTTTTGGTATCGATGTGCAAAGCATCGGAACTCGGCCATATAAATCGTTGATAGAAGATGAGTTCCGAGAATCAAAACGCGAAACCACCGCACTCACTACAAGTGCAGCCGAACTCGAACTTAGAATCAACCCTAAAGCTACAGTCTATGGCGGTCCGCTCATCGCATCCCACCTGGGAGCTGATACAGCGGCCGATCTTCTTGCTTTGGGTATTGAGGACCAAATAGAACCGGTCATTCTCGTCGATGTTGGTACAAATACTGAGGTTGTTATTGGTAACCGCGATCGCCTACTGGCGGCCTCATGCCCTGCTGGACCTGCATTCGAAGGTGGCGAAGTTACCTACGGCATGCCTGGATATGATGGTGCAGTTGAAAAAGTAACGATCGATGAGAACGGTGAAGCCGAATCGCAAGCGATAGGTGAAATCGACCCGATTGGTATTTGTGGATCAGGACTGATTGATCTGCTGGCTGAACTACGCCGTACAAATCTAATGAACCCACTCGGGAAGTTCGAAGACGACTCAAACGAGTACGAATTTTCCTCTACCAACAACCTTACTATTTCACGAGCCGATATTTCTGCACTAGCTCAGGCCAAAGCTGCGAACTATTGTGGTCAAGCTATTGTTCTCAGAGAGTACGGACTTCCAATAGAGAAGTTCGAAAAGCTTTACCTTGCCGGCGGATTCGCCAACTATGTCGATGAATCTAACGCCATAGATATTGGGTTTATCGCAAACATGCCACTGGAAAAAGTCGAAAAAGTTGGAAACGCATCGCTGGAAGGTGCTGTCATCATGCTTTTATCGACCGTCAAACGGGTCGAAATCGAAAAGTTGACAGCTACTATCGAACACGTGGAACTCGAAACGGCTCCTGACTTTTTCGATTTCTTCGTGGAAGGTTGCATGTTCAAGCCGATGGAATCGGTGTAGCGCTGCACTTGATTGAGAGTACACAGGTTCAACTGCTGAGCTTCTCTAGATTTTCCTAACCGACTGTCGGCACAGGAATTATCAACTTCTTCACGGCTGATCATTAACATAAATGGTCCATAAACATGCAATGAATCAAAAGCTCTTGAATTGGTGCGGGGATAGATTGGTAGGTATCATTCTGAATTATGACCACCAAAGTACTAATCACCGACTACGTATGGCCTTCGACAGATCCTGAACGAGAAGTTCTAGAAGCTGACGGCATTGAACTGGTTATCGCCCCCGACACTTCGGAATCTACTCTCGCTGAGCTAGCAAAAGATGTCGACGCTATCATGTTTTGTTTCGCACAAGTAACAGCCAAAGTTCTTGAGTCTGCGAAAAAATGCAAAATTGCAGCACGGTACGGAATCGGCGTCGATAACGTTGATATTGCGAAAGCAACGGAACTCGGAATAGTAGTAACAAACGTTCCTGATTACTGCATGGACGAAGTAACTGATCATGCATTAGCTATGATCCTAGCTTTGAATCGCCGGCTAGTGCCACACACAAGTTCTGTTGTGGCAGGTGGTTGGAATGACGTAGCGTTGAACCAACCTATGCACCGAACGCGTGGGGCCACTCTAGGTATCGTCGGTTACGGCCGAATCGGCCGCTCTCTCGGTGCTAAGGCCGTGGGCTTTGGCATGGAAATTCTTGCGTACGATCCCATGATAGAAGTAGGTTCAGACGTAGAAGGGGCAACAGCCGTTTCACTCGATCATCTACTGGCGAAGTCTGACTTCGTTTCATTACATGTACCGCTTATACCTACAACCCAAAATATGATCAGTGCACCTGAACTGGCAAAGATGAAAGCCGGTTCGATAATTGTGAACTGCGCTCGTGGAGGTCTGATCGATGAAGATGCTCTCGCTGCTTCACTAGCATCGGGCCACACTGCAGGCGCGGGACTTGATGTTGTAGAACCAACTCCCCCTAGTTCTGACAGCGCTCTTATTCAGCAAGAAAATGTGATCATCACGCCTCACACTGCATTCTTCTCTCAGGCTTCCACATTGGAACTTGAGCAACGAACTGCTCAGGAAGTCGTTCGTGTACTCGCTGGAGAAAAACCTAAGAACCTGATCAACCCACACGTGTTGGGCAAAGCGCGATCAGGAATTTAGTCGGTCTGCTAATTGGTCTTAGATCTCAGGCCTTTAGCGTGATACAGAGATGAGATTACTTGCTCGGTTTAGAGTTACGGGACTCTATATCCGTTGCTCAACCGATGGGAGCATCGTAGTCTTAACCGATGTTCAGTTCCAAAGCATTGCATATTGCTATGTTGCTGAAACATAACTAGCCAACGTAGCTCAGTGGTAGAGCAGCTCATTCGTAATGAGCAGGTCGGAAGTTCAATCCTTCTCGTTGGCTCCATATAAAAAAAGCCCTCAACTATACGGTTGGGGGTATTTTGTTTCAGTAAGACGTCAATGACATGATTATTCATATCGGTCTTAAACAAAAGCGGCCTCGTCGGCATTGGATTGCTAACGAGGCCTATGTCACCCAGAGAGTCCCCAGTGGATGACACAGCTTTAACGATACAGCCTACTTCGTTCAAATTGGGTGAATCATCAACCGATTGAACACTTATCCGCTTCTGCCTATCTGACTCTGTGAAACAATTTCTATCAATAGCACTCGCTAACCTGTCATGTGATGATGTTAGTGTCCGATAAACGAAGTGCTGAAACATATGAAATAAGGTATGCCCGAACATTGAAATTAGCCGTATTGCAACTTCGATCAAACTGGTACATACCGCTGATCATCTTTATCGCTGTGGGTTTTGTATTTACGATAGCCAGCTGTGGCGAAAACGGATCAAATGCTGAGTTCGACCCTGAAAGCTCTCTGATTGCCGAGATTGAAATATCTTCTGTAGCGTTTGAAGACGGTGGCAATGTTCCGATTGAGTACACGTGCGATGGAGAAAACATTTCTCCACCGCTCCGCTGGTCTGAGGTGCCTATAGGAACGCGTTCGATCGCTATCATCGTGGATGATCCCTACTCCGCGGGTCATATTTTCAGGCACTGGTCTGTTTTCAATATTCCATCAGTCACACGATCGCTGGATGCAAACCAAGCGACTACACCTGATTTGAAGAACTCGACCAGACAAGCACTAAATGATTTTGGCGATACGGGATACAGTGGTCCATGCCCGCCTGAGGGACAAGAACACGAGTACGTATTCTTTATCTACGCATTGTCTGAGCCGTTGGAGATTGAAGGAAATGCGACTCCATTAGATGTTTCGGCTGCACTGCGTGGAAAGGTCGCTGGCACGGGCTCTTTCTCAGGCATATACGTTCGCCGGTAGTGTTTTGTGGATTTACCGTACCTTGAGCACACCCGTAATTGATTTAATTACAGGTAACGTAGAAGAACTGATATTGCTTCGACTGCTCGCAGAATACGTCTACGGTCAGAACTCTGCCCTACCCAAATGCAGTACAGGGGTTCTTCAAACCTACTCAGTTCGATACTTCAACACTGTCGCAGGATTTAGCGTTGGTTGAATACCTGTGCAGATGATGCTTGGATTGGGTGCTAGACTTGCTGATTCGTTCGGAATAGGTAGAGTACGCGCGAGTTTGCGATCAAATTTCAAAATCCTGAGCGCTCGAACAGGCGATTAGGAACAATTGGCGAGAGTATTGTCGGCACTTCAGCACACTGAACACCCAATTCTGAGCAACACAGTCTTCCTAGCTGCATGGGGCGGCTGGCCAGATGCTGCCGAGTCAGCTACTCGCTCGCTTCGTGAACTCGTGCGCCAACTTTCAGCCACCCATTTCGCATCTATTGACCCTGAAGATTTTTATGATTTTGCTGAGCAGCGCCCAGTAATTTCGAATGAGTCAGACGGTTCTCGAAAACTGACCTGGCCAAAGAACGAGTTCTACTACTGGAAATCCGAAGATGGTGGACGCGACTTACTCATATTCCTTGGTGTAGAGCCAAATTTGAAATGGCGCACGTACACCGACCTGATCCACAAGGTAGCTAGTGAGAGCGACACCAAATTACTCGTCACTGTTGGCGCCTTACTTGATTCTGTACCTCACACGCGATCAGCACGTGTGACAGGTTCATCGATTAATACCGATCTAGGCATAGGATTTGAGCACATCAAATACTCAGTGCCTAACTACGAGGGGCCATCTGGGGTTACGTCTGTTCTTACGGATCGTCTTAACCAAGATAAGATTCCTTCAGCAAGCGTTTGGGGACATTCGCCCCACTATTTACAGGTAGCTCAGAATCCAACGCTGACACATGCGATTCTTACCGAGCTACAGCAGTTTATTTCCGCACCTATTGACCTAAGCAAACTGTCCAAAGAAGCCGAAGAATTCGATGAAAACTTGGTACGAGCGCTTTCTGATCAACAGGAAATTGAAGGATATGTGAAGCGACTTGAGGAACGTTATGACTCGGAAGAGGAATTTCGACAAAGCCCCGAACCGGCCGCACTGGTCCAAGAACTTGAAGACTTTTTACGCCAGCAACGGGTATCAGATGACCCTACTGGTGATGGAGACATCGCAGATTGAGTAAGATTTCCGAACGACTAACCAAACTCGGGCAGACTGAACGTTCTGGTTTTGGATTTGCCGCAAAAGCGGCAAGCACAAAAATCCCAGTAATTCTCGTCGGAGTAACGGTCACAGATTCTGCCGCGGCGAAAGGGATTGAAGCAGACCTTTTCGTTCTTTCCCCTGATTCAACTGGAGCGCCTCAGGCAACTCCAATTGAAGGAGCCGATATATGGGGAGCGGCTGTATCAGGCGGCACATCGAAAGATATCGATGCTACTGTCGAATCCGGCGCTGATTTCGTTTTGGTGGAAGGAGAATCTGCTCCAGGATCAGCATTACGAGACGATGAGACTAGTAAAGGTTTTGTAGTTGAAAATGACGTATCCGAAAATCGTACTAAAGCAATCAATTCAAGTCCTTTTGATTTTCTAATTCTCAATGGTAATGATCTCAAATTACCTCTCAACGTAGGATCAGTTCTCGATGTCCAAGAAGAATTAGCCAAGTACTCACAACACATTTTTCTAAGTGTTTCTGAGATTCCCGATCAGGAAAATCTGGAGTTACTTCGAGATATCGGGATATCTGCTTTGATTTACGACGGTAAAACAACTGTTAGTGCTGATCTTGCCTCACTTCGAAAAACTATTGAGCAGCTTGAGCCTAAGAAGCAAAAAAGTAATGCGGGAGCAACTCTCCCCCGTTCTGGTGAGTCATTCGCTCCAGAAGAGGATCACGAAGATCATGACCACTCCGATGACGACGACGATTGGGAATAAAGGTCGTTACAACCAAAATCTCATTCGTAACGTGGATGTTTGTAACTACCCACAACTAGCAGGAATTCAATATGACTAATTACACGATCATCGGACTTGGAAGAATCGGCACATCTTTGGGTATGGCCATCCGTAGCAAGGGTGGACATCGAGTCGTTGGATACGATGCCGATAACACAGCGCAGAGCCTTGCTCAGCGAATGGGAGCTGTCGACGAGACGGAATGGAATCTCGATAAGGCCGTTTCCGATGCAGATGTGGTTATAGCAGCTACCCCTGCTGGTGCTCTGTACGACGTTTTCGATGGCATCGCCAGCTATCTAAAAGCCGGATCTGTTGTGACCGACACGTCCCCTTCTAAGCGATCTGTAATGGAATGGGCGCATGAACTTCTCCCTTCAAACGTCGATTACGTGGGAGGTAATCCATTGACGGGTGCTTCGATCAAGGAACAAAAAGACGCTTCTGGCTACATATTCCACAATGCAAAGTGGGCAGTTGTCGCTCCTCCAAATGCAGGTCAGCAGTCGATTCGATCGATAATTGATCTGATTGAAAATGTTGGGGCTAAACCCGTTTTCATGGATGCCCATGAGCACGATTCTTTTTCGGCAGCAACTAGCGGTCTACCAGCGGTAGTGTCTGCGGCAGTAATGAATGTTGTAAGTACTTCACCATCTTGGGCGGAAATCAGCCGTTTCGTCGGTGCCGATTTTGACAACATAACGGCTCCGGCATCGGGAGATCCAGCATCATCACAAAGTGCTGCGGCTACAAATGCCGACATGCTCGCCCACTGGATCGATCAACTTATTGAACGGTTCCAAGCGATTAGAGAAGGTTTGATCGACGACGAAGCTCGATTTTCCTCTGATGGAATTCTTGCTGATTCATTTGTCCAGGCATGGGAACAACGTGCGCGACTCGAAGCAGGCGTAGCTGACCGTCGACCAGAAACTGAAGAACGCGCTTCAATTCCTTCATCTGGCGACAGCATGATGGGACTGTTCTTCGGAAGTCGAATCTCCAAATTAATGGGCAACAACAAAGAAAAGAAAAAAGACTCGACGACTTACGATCGTCGAAGAATGAACTAACAGGACTCGAATGTCAGTAACTATTGCACGGCCGCGATCGCTTCGCGGAGAAATTATTGCACCCGGCGATAAGTCCGTTTCACACAGGGCGATTATGTTCAATGCCCTTTCTAACAGGGGTATAGCAAGGGTCACGAACTTCTCTCCCGGCGCTGATTGCACCTCGACCGTTGAGATTATGCGTGCCCTCGGCGTTGAAATATCACGTAAAGCAGGTAAGCCCGGCATGGGTGACAGTCTGACCGTGAAAGGAGTAGGTCTTAACGGACTTCAAGAGCCTTCAGGCATTCTCGATGCTGGAAACAGCGGTACAACAACTCGACTGATGTCAGGCATCCTTGCCGGTAGAGACATCATGACGATTCTCACCGGTGACGATTCGCTTAGTTCACGTCCCATGGGTCGTGTGGTCAACCCTCTCACCCAGATGGGCGCCCAGATTTCTGGCCGAGCGAACAACACACTCGCTCCTCTGGTATTCCATGGCGGATCGCTACAAGGTACTGACTACGATATGCCAGTCGCCTCCGCACAGTTGAAGTCGTGCCTTCTTCTCGCTGGTCTTAGAGCAGATGGCGTAACAACGCTCACACAACCGGCAGAATCACGTGATCACACCGAGCGTATGTTCTCTGCAATGGGTGTGAATCTAAAAAAAACTGGATTAGATCTCGTTCTCGAACCTTCCGAATTAGAAACAGTCGATGTTGAAGTTCCTGGTGATATCAGTAGTGCAGCTTTCTGGATGGTTGCAGGAATCTGCCATCCTGATGCTGAACTAATGATTCGTAACGTAGGTATCAACCCAACGCGTGCAGGAATCATCACAGCTCTGCAAATGATGGGTGCAGACCTAACGTTGATTGATCAACGTGAAGTGGCCGGTGAACCTGTAGCTGATGTATTGGTCAAGACCAGTCAACTAAAAGGAGTCGAACTTTCAGGTGATATTGTTCCATTGCTGATTGATGAAATACCAGTGATCGCCGTCGCTGCCGCCGTTGCAGAGGGCGAAACGGTCGTTAGAGACGCTGAAGAACTTCGGGTGAAGGAATCAGACCGTATTGCGGCAAGTGTCTCTTGGTTGAACGGTGCCGGAGTGGAAGCTGTAGGCACGCCTGATGGCATGATTGTGGCTGGCGGTAATACAATTCGTGGTGGACAGTTCCAGAGTTTCGATGATCACAGACTTGCCATGAGTTTGGGAGTTGCTGGATTGATTTCTAGTGAGCCGATCACGGTTCTAGATCCTGAAGTGGCAGGTATCTCGTACCCTAATTTCTGGGAGATTATCGAGAGGATTGGTGGATTGGTTGGGTAACTCACCAGTAGCCAATATGAAACCTATAGTAGTCGTGATATCTGGACCATCAGGCGTTGGAAAAGATGTCATGATCGAACGGATGATCGAATCAGGTCGACTCGGATTTCATTTCACTGTTACAACGACCACTCGGGATCCTCGTCCGGGTGAAAAAGATGGGGTCAATCACCATTTTGTTACCGTAGACGATTTTGTTAACCTCATAGCGGCAGATGATTTGCTCGAATGGGCTCAGGTTTACGGGAACTACTACGGAGTACCCAAGCAGCAGGTCAGAGACGCACTCAATGCAGGTACTCACGTCATCATCAGAGTTGATGTGCAGGGCGCTAAACGCCTAAGCGAAATCATTCCTGAAGCGCTTCTCATTTTCATCACTCCGCCTTCGCTAGATGTACTGGAAAAGCATCTCAAAAACCGCGGTGTTGATTCTGAAGAGGAAATGGTCAAACGGCTTGCTGCAGCCAACGAAGAAATTAGCCAAGAGAGCCTATTCGATTTCACGGTGATCAATGTCGAAGGCCAACTCGATCAGACCGTCAATAGTGTTGTCGCGATCATTCAGTCCGAATCACAAAGAATTCCACCTCGGAACGTGATTATCTAGAAAACAATCGTTCGTCAGTACACCAAATAGGTGTGCTTGCGAACTACAGTAATTTTGTTTCTGTAATCCAAGCGACTTTCTTCAAGTACATCTATCGGATTCGTTACTTACGACTCTGATCTTGTAATCCCGTTTACCAGCGGAGACATTCGAATCAAAACTGGCAAAAAGTATCTCGGCGTACAACTGCCTAAATCTCACGGTTAGGACGGGTTGTACACTTCAGTCGTGAACCTGCCACGCTGCACTGAGACATACTCGTCAGCAGTCATTGGCGGATTACTCTTGTCTAGCGTCTCTGTGGCCTTCTGAGCACCGTTGGCAAGCATCTCTATTATCGTCGCAGTCATGATTTTTGCAGGGGCAACCACCGCACGGTCGTAATCATTGACGATGTAATCATTACCATGACCAACGCCTGAAGCTGAATTTATATAGGGGTGGATCACGGGCATTATCATGCTTAGATCACCCATATCTGTCGATCCACCATTCGTTTGAGAATCGGGAACTATGTCGATTGAATCTCTTCCAAGTATCAACTCAGCGTTCGCCACGAAAATGTTTTGAAGGATCGGGTCTTGGCGTAATGCGTGATAGCCAGCAACCGATTGAACTTCCACGGATGCTCCCATCGCCAATGCACCCGCTCGATAGCATCTGACGATACGTTCAGCTATCGGTGCTATGACTTCTACCGATTTCGCCCGAACTCTACCTTCATATAGAACTTCGCTAGGAATAGCATTTACCGATGATCCACCGTTAGAAATTATGCCGTGAACTCTAACTACGTCTGATTCTCTGAATGTCTCACGTTGAGCATTGATTGCTGAATTTGCCAACATCGCCGCTTGTAGAGCGTTAATGCCTTGATCGGGAGCGCCGCCGGCGTGAGCCGATTTGCCGATATATCGAACCTGATGAGAAACGTGAGCATTCGTACTGCCACCGACACTCAGAGCTGGACTGCCGTTTCCGGCAGATGTGTGAACCATCATCGCCATATCGATGTCGTAAAATGTTCCGAGACGGATCATTTCTTGCTTTCCAGATAAAAACTCTAACTCACCCGCATTCTTCAGCGCCAAACGGTTTTGGATTTCGATAAATTCCTCAGCCGGCGTGATGATGAAAGCTACGTTTCCGTGCAGAGAATTTTTTATCTTAGGCGTACTGAGAGCTGTGGCGACTCCGAGCAATGATCCTATTTGAGCATGATGTCCGCAAGCATGAGCGGCTCCTGTCTCAGGATCTGCTCCAGGGTGTGATGGGACGCGTAGGGCGTCTAGCTCGGCGATCACAGCTATCGTAGGTCCTGGTTGTGATCCGCGTAACACCGCCTTCATTCCGGTACGTGCAATACCTGTCTCGACAACAAACCCTAAGGCCTGTAATTGTTCCTGAACAAACGCGGCTGTTTTGTATTCGTTAAACCCTGTTTCAGGAGTGGCATATACTGACTTCGCTGCAGAAATTAGATCATGGGTGGCAGCATCGATAGTGCGGAACGCTAGTGCTCTTGTTTCAGATTCTTCTGTAATGGTCATAGGCTTACTTGCTGTACGTCACATCTGATCGGAATCCACGCATGCGGGCCAAGTACTCACTGATCGCCATTGGTGCGTTAAACGATCCAGAAACCTTACGACCTTTTTCTCCGTTATCAGCCAGCAGATCGATCACAGTCATTCCCATTGCTTTACCTGATTTTATGACTGCCAAATCGTAGTTATTAACAATGTAATCAATCCCATGACCGTTACCGCTGGTCGCGTTAGCGGTTGGTTGTATTGTTGGAACAATTTGACTCACATCACCCATATCTGTGCAACCAGAACTGTGATTGAGTTGAATTACATTGTCATCTCCGATCAGTGATGCCGCATTGTGCCGGTATATCTCAGTGAGACGATCATCATATTTCGCAGGTAAATAACCCGGATTGGTCGTAATCCGAACCTCGGCTCCAGTTGCTAATGCACCGGCACGGAATGCTCGATCGACTTTCTCTGATGTGTTAAGAATTGCAGGAACATTGGACGCACGAACATACGTTTCGATGCGCACGTCGGAAGGAACTGAGTTCACCACAGACCCACCGTTAGTGATGATTGGATGAACCCTCACGGTGTCCGAATCTCTAAAGGTTTCGCGTTGAGCATGTATTGCTGCCAGTCCCAGATGAGCAGCGTTCAACGCATTCACACCAAGATGAGGTGAACCACCCGCGTGCGCTGCTTTTCCGATGTACTGGACTGTTTTACCGATCATTCCGTTGTTTGAACCGCCTACTCCGATCGTGCCAGTTGTTTCGCCACCGGTATGAGTAAGCATCGCTATATCGACGTCGTCGAATAATCCGAGTTTGATGAATTCCTGTTTGCCACCAAAGAATTCGATTTCACCATTTGCTAGTAGCGACTCACGATATTCTAGTTCGATGTATTCCTCAGCAGGAGTCGCCATAAAACTAATTCGACCTGCCAATCCGTCTTTCACGGAAGTTTCAACTAAACCTGAAGCGACTGTGAGCATCGATCCGATCTGTGCGTGATGTCCGCAGGCATGTGCTGCATTTGTTACGGAGTCGGCATGTGGATGCCCCGGAACAATCAGCGAATCTAACTCGCCCATAACTGCAATGTGGGGCCCCGGTCTACCTGTATTTAGTGTCGCAATTACACCAGTTTTGGCAATCCCTGTCTGAACATCGAATCCGCTATCCATGAACCAGTCGGCTACCAATTTCGCAGTACGAACTTCTTTGTATCCACTCTCAGGATGATCCAGAATATCTCGGGCGATACGTTCCAATTCATCAGAACGCTTGTTGATTTCTGAGCTAAATGAGCTTTTTAAATTGGCGCGTTCTGCCATGAATTACGTGATGTTATGCTGCGGGCTGTATGTCAATTGGCGCTGAGTCTAGCAGTCAGACTGTTGCTTCCTTAGTTAATATCACCGGTTACGGCACCGAATATTGCCAATGATTCACCTATACTCGCTTTTATGAACAAAGTTGTACTTGCTCCCCAAGGATTTAAAGAGAGTCTCTCTGGCATGGAAATTGCCGAGGCTATGGCGATTGGTGTTAAATCCGTTTGGCCAGAAGCAGAGACGGTTTTGATTCCAGTAGCTGATGGCGGCGACGGAACGTTACAAGCACTCGTTGACAGTTCCGGAGGTGAAGTTCGATCTGCAGAGGTCGAAGACGCCATAGGTAGAACTATTGAATCCCAATGGGGTGCTCTGGGTAACGGGACTACTGCCGTAATCGAAGTCGCAAGTGCCGTTGGACTTGCTCGACTCGGACAAGATGAACGTGACGTCCGAAATGCTTCTACGTTCGGTGTCGGCCAACTATTCATTGAAGCTCTGGATGCGGGATTTACAGATTTCATCATAGGGGTCGGTGGCAGCGCTACCAACGACGGTGGCTCAGGCATGATTCAAGCGCTCGGTGGCAAATTAACTGACTCTGATGGAAATGATATCGCCCGCGGTGGAATCGCACTTTTAGATTTGGTGAATATCGATGTCTCAGGATTAGATCCTCGCATGGCGAATGTAAACGTAGTTGTTGCTTGCGATGTGAACAACCCGTTGTGTGGCACACGTGGAGCATCTGCGATCTTCGGACCTCAAAAAGGAGCCACTGACGAAGATATTCAGGAACTCGATGCTGCACTTGCGAATTTTGCAGAGATAATCGCTAAGAATTTGCATAAAGATGTCGCTGAAATCCCAGGTGCCGGAGCCTCTGGCGGACTAGCTGCAGGGCTCATGGGATTCTTCGATGCTCGACTTAGACTTGGCGCTGACATCGTTCTAGAAGCATTAAATATTGAGAAACATCTTAAAGACGCCGAATTAGTTATCGTCGGTGAAGGTCAGTTCGATCGAAGTACGGTGTTTAACAAATCACCGGTGGCCGTCGCCCAACGAGCTAAGCGTAATGGCATCCCTGTGATTGGAATCGCCGGATCGCTCGGAGCAGGATTCAGAGAAGTTCATGAACACGGGATCGATGCCGTTTTCAGCCTTGTCAACCGCCCGATGACACTGAAAGCCGCTATGGGAGATACAAAACGACTAGTGGCGATTGCGACCGAACAAGCATGTCGAGCGATCTCTATCAATCTTTAGCTGTTTGAAAGAATGATTAGATGGATTTCGAGTGGACCGTGAATTCCTGTCATGGTTGGTCCTTCGATGTCGTCGGTCTTGCTTGGAGCCGTTGTCAGATTCATAGAATATCCCAAATTGCCTGACATAAAGTCGTGGCGTTCTATTGTGAAAACCTCATCTGCTGTATGTGTCATAGAAGCAGAAGTTTGAGTGGTAATCGTGTCTACCGACTTAACCCTAAGAGGGGTATACGAGGGACTGTATACCGATGGATTATCTATATCTTGGATAGGTTATGTACTTAGATGAGCGTGTGACATATACAAAACTTCAGCTCGAATCTCGTCAGCTTCTCCATACGTAAATTGAACTAGAGAAACCCTCGTAGAAATGCCGTGGCTTTTTGTTCAAATGTGACACGTTCAGGGCGAGTAAGATTTGAGGTGTTGTCGAGCATAAAGTGAAATTATCAGATTACCATTGATGATCGAGTGTGAAT
>JAPKCH010000076.1 GCA_026421185.1 Dehalococcoidia bacterium
GCGCTCAGCGCAGGCAAATAGCTCCGGACCCCCTTTATGGGAGTGTGGAACTCACTCGATTCATCAACCGTCTAATGATTGGCGGCAAGAAGTCGGTTGCTCAGCGGGCAATGTACGAAGCCCTCGAAATGCTCGAAAAAGAAACTGACAGGCCTGGTCTGGAAGTGTTCGAGCAGGCAGTCCGAAACTCTATGCCTGCATTGGAAGTAAAGCCTCGCCGAGTTGGTGGTGCAACTTACCAAGTGCCGGTTGAAGTTCGACCCGAACGACGGGGTGCACTTGCACAGCGCTGGCTGATCACAGCTGCGCGTGAACGTTCGGGTAAACCTATAGCTGATCGACTGTATTCGGAACTTCTCGAAGCTTCGAGGGGCGCCGGAACTGCTGTTCGTAAGCGTGAAGATCTCCACAGGATGGCCGAGGCCAACAGGGCTTTCGTTCACTACCGTTGGTAGCAATAACTTAATTCAGCCGCAAAACCGCTCCGATGAAACTCTCACGGGGACGGAACGAATGGCAACTTAGAGATGACAACTACTTCTGCAAAGAAAATCGACCTTAAAAAGGTTCGAAACATAGGCTTTATTGCCCACATCGACGCTGGTAAGACCACGGTGACAGAGCGGGTGCTCTTCTTCACTGGTGAGACTTACAAGATTGGTAACATCGATGAAGGCACCACCGTGATGGACTTCATGTCGCTTGAACGCGAGCGTGGAATCACTATCGGTTCAGCCGCAACCAACGCTCAATGGGATGGCCATCTGGTCAACATCATTGACACTCCAGGTCACGTTGACTTCACTGCTGAAGTTGAACGTTCCCTTCGTGTGCTCGATGGTGGTGTAGTTGTGCTCGAATCTGTTTCGGGTGTTCAGCCTCAATCAGAGACAGTATGGCGTCAGGCCGACACGTACAACGTTCCTCGCATGATCTTCGTCAACAAGATGGATCGGCTCGGAGCTAATTTCAATTACGCAGTTCAAACCGTCCATGAACGACTCGGCGCAAACGCAGTTCCGATCCAGATGCCTATGGGCGCTGAATCGGAATTCGTAGGTCTTATCGACCTCGTTGCCCAGAAGGCTTACTACTACGAAGAAGCGGAAGCGGTTGAGCACACTCTCATCGACATTCCTGCTGAATATGTAGAAGTAGCTGAAGAAGCACGACAGCACCTCATCGAAAAAGTCGCTGAGACTGATGATGCCCTAATGGAGAAGTTCCTCGAAGAAGAAGAAATCACCGAAGGCGAACTCAAGGCTGCGCTTCGTAAAGCAACCATCGCACTCAAGATCTTTCCTGTATGTGTAGGTTCTGCACTTAAGCATCGTGGTGTTCATCCGTTGCTCGACGCTGTGGTCAATTACCTTCCATCCCCGCTTGATGTTGAGGCAATCACTGGTGAAGACCCTGCTGACGAGTCCATAAAATTGGTTCGACAACCTTCTGTCGACGAACCGATGTCAGCCCTCGCATTCAAGGTTGTAACTGACCCGCACGTTGGCCGATTGGTTTACCTTCGTGTTTACTCGGGAATTCTTGAATCCGGAATAAACATATATAACTCGACTACTCGTTCAAAAGAACGAATCGGTCGCCTCATGGTCATGCATGCCGACTCTCGTGAAGAGAAGAAGTTTGCAGGCCCTGGTGAAATCGTTGCTGCGATCGGTCTGAAAGACACGATCACTGGTCACACGCTGTGCCCACAGAGCGACCAAATTTCACTTGAGAAGATATCGTTCCCAGACCCAGTTCTTTCTGTCGCAGTCGAACCTAAAACTCGAACCGACCAGGAAAAGATGTCGGCCGCATTGGTTCGACTAGCTGATGAAGACCCAACTCTCGTTGTCGCAACTGACGAGGAAAGTGGGCAAGTCATTCTTGCTGGAATGGGTGAACTCCACCTCGACGTTATCGTTGAGCGAATGCGACGAGAGTTCAATGTTGAAGCAACGGTTGGTGCTCCTCGAGTAGCCTACCGAGAGACCGTAACCCGGGCCGCAACTGCTCAGGGTAAATTGGTCAAGCAGACTGGTGGTCACGGACAGTTCGGTGACTGCACATTGCGACTAGAGCCTGTTGAACCAGGTGCGGGTCTGCTGTTTGAATCTGAAATCACAGGTTCGACCCTTCCACGTGAGTACTTCCGCCCGATTGAGCAAGGCTTCCGAGAGGCTGCCCGCTCTGGTGTCATCGCCGGTTATCCGGTTGTCGACATGAAGGCTGTACTTGTGGATGGATCTCACCACGATGTTGACTCTTCAGAAATGGCTTTCAAAGTGGCTGCCTCTATGGCATTCAAGGCTGCTATGAATAAGGGCAAACCTGCTCTTCTTGAGCCAATCATGAAGATTGAAGTTGTTACTCCTTCTGAATACCTTGGTGACGTACTTGGAGACTTGAACTCCAGACGTTCTCAGGTTCAGAACATGGAAACCCGTGGCGCTGCGCAGGTAATTTCTGCGTTTATCCCGCTTGCGGAAACTTTCCAGTACGCCACGCACGTTCGTTCAATCACAACAGGTCGTGCCAGCTTCGCTATGGAGCTGGACCACTACTCGGCTGTGCCTAAGAACGTTGCAGAGAAAGTGACAGGAAGCTAGGAATGCCAGGACAGAAAATTCGAATCGTCCTCAAAGCGTTCGACCACCGAGTATTGGACATCTCGGCTCAGCAGATTATGGAAACTGCCGAGCGTACAGGTGCCCAAACTGCCGGACCGGTTCCTTTGCCAACAGCAAAGCGCCGATTCACAGTTATTCGAGGGCCTCACGTTCACAAAGACTCCCGTGAGTATTTTGAGTTACGTGTTCACAAACGCCTTATCGACATCCTCGAGCCTAGCTCGAAGACAATCGATTCACTAACACGACTCAACGTCCCCGCTGGCGTCGATATCGCTATCAAGCTCTAGAGCCAAATAGTAAACGGTAAGCAAGTAAACGAAAATGACTATCGCTGGACTTCTCGGTCGCAAGATCGGAATGACAACCTACTACCACGATGACGGAACTGCTGAGTCAGTTACGGCAGTCGAGGTCGGGCCTTGTGTCGTCACTCAAGTGAAGACTGAAGCTCGTGACGGCTACGAAGCCGTACAGCTCGGGTTCCTTGCTGCAAGCAAGCTGAATCAGGCTGAAGCCGGGCATCAAGCTCGGTCAGGTGGAAAATTCCAACACCTTCAAGAATTCAAAGTGAAAGATCTCGCTGAATTCGAAGTTGGTCAGGAATTGAAAGCTGACGTATTTCAAATTGGTGAGCCAATCAAGGTAACCGGTACCTCTATAGGTAAAGGTTTTGCTGGTGTTGTACGCCGGTGGAACTTCGCTGGTGGTCCAAAGACTCACGGTCAGACCTCACGGCACCGTTCATCCGGTTCAATCGGTGCGGGTACATCTCCGGGACGTGTATGGCCAGGTAAACGAATGGCTGGACACTATGGTGTTGACACTAAAACCGTAAAAGGCCTACGTGTTGTAGCCGCTGATGTCGAGAAGAACGTTGTACTGGTTCGAGGTTCCATTCCTGGAGCTAAGAACGGTATCGTTCGTCTCGAAAGGCAGGGCAAATAATGGATCTGCAAGTAAAAGACAACAAAGGTAAAGTCGTCGGATCTGTCGCTGCAAGCGATCAGGTGTGGCGAGCTGAGAGCAACGACGCTCTCCTGCATCAGGTCGTAGTGGCCCAGCAGGCAAACAAGCGCCGCGGAACTCAAGACACCCAAACACGTGGAGAAGTAACTTTCTCTACAGCGAAGATCCGCCCACAGAAGGGAACTGGTCAGGCTCGACAAGGTAGCCGCCGTTCACCTGTTCGTGTTGGTGGTGGTGTAGCTCACGGGCCGCACCCGCGAAGTCACCGACAGCGTCTTCCAAAGAAGATGCGCCGACAGGCACTTCGTATCGCATTATCTGAAAAGGTACGTGACGAGGCGCTGACCGTTATTGATGCACTGAAACTCGATGCACCAAAGACCAGCACGCTTCGTGAAATCGTTGCATCGTTCGAGCTCAAGGGCCGTACGTTGATTGTTACTGGTTCGACCGATCACAATGTGGTCAAGTCGGCAAGCAACATTCCAGGGGTTGAAGTTCAGGCAGCAGCTCTGATGAATCCATTGGACACCGCTAGCGTTCCAAACTTGATTGTCACGCAGGAAGCTCTGGAGGCTATCGATAGTCTTTGGGCTGATGGAGGCAAAGAGTAATGAGTCTCGCTAAAATTCTTAAGCGCCCTATCGTTACTGAGAAGAGTCATCTTCTCGGCGAACAGGGTCGTTATGTATTTGAAGTTGATTCCGGTGCTAACAAGCACCAGATTGCAAAAGCAGTCGAATGGGCATTCGATGTCAAAGTGATCAAGGTAAACACCTTGACTGTTCCTGGCAAAGTAAAGCGATACGGTCGACGACCGTCGAAGCAGCCCGACTGGAAAAAAGCAATCGTTGCACTGCAGCCTGGCGATACTATCCAGCTGTTCGAAGGGGCCTAACAAATGGGACTTAAGGAATATAAACCTACGTCTCCTGGTCGTCGCGATACGGTCGCAGACGATTACAAGGACATCACAACTAACAAGCCAGAGAAGTCTCTGCTTGCTCCTCTTCACAAAACAGGCGGGCGTAACAACCGTGGTCGAGTAACAGTTCGACACCGCGGTGGTGGTCATAAGCGCCGTTACAGAATTGTCGACTTCAAACGCGATAAAGCTGGAACAGCGACAGTAATGT
The DNA here is from genome assembly GCA_026421185.1 of Dehalococcoidia bacterium. GTDB lineage: Bacteria > Chloroflexota > Dehalococcoidia > Lucifugimonadales > Lucifugimonadaceae > Lucifugimonas. The sequence continues at coordinate 4,736 of JAPKCH010000076.1, forward strand.
CGATTGAGTACGATCCAAACCGCACGGCTCGGATCGCCCTCGTATTATTTGAAGATGGAATGAAGCGATACATTGTTGCGCCTAACGGTGTGACAGTTGGCGATACCGTTGCAAGCGGTGACGATGTTCCGGTGGAACGTGGTAACAGCCGATCGTTGGGTTCACTCCCAACAGGTACGCTTGTTCACAATATTGAAGTAACACCCGGTAAAGGTGGGCAGATGGCTAAGAGCGCCGGTGCGGTTGCTCAGGTCATGGCACACGAATCGGGTTACACACTCATCCGACTTCCATCGGGTGAAATGCGACGATTGCTGAGCGGATGTTCAGCAACTGTGGGTCAAGTTTCTAACTTGGACCACAAGAACGAAAAACTTGGTAAAGCTGGTCGGAACCGTCACCGCGGTTTCCGCCCAACCGTTCGAGGTTCAGTAATGAGCCCGGCAGCTCACCCGCATGGTGGTGGTGAAGGTCGTTCCGGCATCGGAATGCCTGGACCTAAGACCAAATGGGGCAAGCCGGCATATGGTGTTCGTACTCGTCGAAACAAGCGGACGAACAAATTTATCCTGAGGCGGAGGTATGACCGCTAGACACCTCTAAGGTGTTTAGCAGTCGAGACATTACATATGTCACGATCAATCAAAAAAGGTCCATACGTAGACCCTAAACTGATGAAGAAGGTAGCTGTAAGCCAAGCTGCTGGCTCACGAAAAGTGATCCGAACTTGGGCACGTGCTTCAATGATCATGCCTGAAATGGTAGGTCTAACGATCGCTGTTCACGATGGTCGCCGGTTTATTCCGGTCCTCATAACTGAGAACATGGTTGGCCACAGGCTCGGTGAATTTGCACCGACCCGGACTTTCCGTGGTCACATCGGACGATCCGATAGGACAACAGGTTAGATATGGCGATAGCAAGAACAAAAAACGTAGGTATTTCCGATTACAAGCTTCGGCTCGTAATCGACCAAATCCGCGGCAAGATGGTCGTCGATGTATTTCCAATGCTTCGATTCATGACTAGCCCTGCTGCTGCCGAAATCTTGAAAATTCTCAAGGCTGCAACTGCCAACGCTGAGAACAACGATCTCCAGTCACGCGATGACTTGAAGATCGTTCGAATCACCGCTGACAAGGCAACTTGGGTACGACGTTTCAGGCCTAAGGCTCGTGGTCGAGTGGGTGCATTCGACCGTCCGACATCGCACGTAATTATTGAAGTTGACGAGGTAAGGATTTAGATATGGGTCAGAAAACTCACCCGATCGGGTTCCGACTCGGCGGCGTACAAGATTGGCGAGCGCACTGGTTTGCAAGCAAGGGTTCGGACTACCGGAAACTTACTGAAGAAGACCAGAAGATTCGCGGACTGATCAACGGGCGATATGCAGAGTCTGGTGCGATCTCTCGAGTAGAGATCGAACGTGGTGCGCAGGATTTGGTCGTAACGATCAACACTGCTCGACCAGGAATCATCATCGGACGAGGTGGTACGCGAGTAGATGAGCTTCGGGGCGATCTCGAAAAGCTCACCGAAAAACGTTCACGCCTAAATATTCAAGAGATTCGTCAGCCTGAACTCGATGCAACATTGGTTGGTCAGTCGATTGCAGAGCAGCTCGAACGACGTGTCGCCTACCGGCGTGCGGTTCGAATGGCTATGCAGCGCACGATGCAAACAGGTGCACTGGGAATCAAGGTTGTTGTTGCGGGTCGACTCGGTGGTGCAGAAATCGCTCGAACCGACAAACAGATGGAAGGTCGCACACCACTACACACTTTGCGTGCGCAGATCGATTTCGCTGTTTCCGAAGCAAAGACAACCTTCGGTGTCATTGGCATCAAGGTTTGGATTTATACGGGCGACATGATCCCATCTGCTGAGAACCTTCGAGCTCGTTCGATGGCTCGACTTTCAATGGGTGCAAGCCCACAAGGTCAAGACGGTGAAGATGGCAAGTCACCCCGCGGCAGTGGTCGCGGCGGCGGCGGTCGCTCTGGTAGTGGACGTGGTTCTTCTTCGAAGGACAACAACGCTGGAGGCGACAAGAAGTAATGCTTCAGCCAAAGCGATCTAAATATC
>JAPKCH010000026.1 GCA_026421185.1 Dehalococcoidia bacterium
CGAGCAGTAGGCTGGCGCCAACCATTAGCCGGAGATTTTTATGGCCAATAGCGACCTAGGTAATATCAAGCCAATTGGTATTGAAGATGAGATGAAGGCGTCGTATCTGGACTATGCGATGAGTGTCATCGTGTCGAGAGCGCTTCCTGATGTAAGGGACGGTCTCAAGCCTGTTCAGCGTCGAATTCTTTATGCGATGCACGATCAGGGAATGCGCCCTACGTCGTCGTACAAAAAGAGTGCTCGTCTTGTTGGTGAAGTGCTTGGTAAGTACCACCCACATGGGGACCAATCGGTTTACGACGCTCAGGTGCGAATGGCGCAGTCGTTTTCGCTTCGCTACCCTCTGGTAGATGGTCAAGGTAACTACGGTTCGGTTGACGGTGACCCAGCGGCTGCGATGCGATACACCGAATGTCGACTTTCATCGATTACTGAAATGATGCTCGGTGACATCGACCGTGACACGGTCGATTGGGGGGAGAACTTCGACCAGTCGCTTAAGGAACCCAAGGTTCTTCCAGCTCGCTTACCAGCGTTATTGGTAAACGGTGCATCAGGAATTGCTGTCGGAATGGCGACGAACATTCCTCCGCACAACACGACCGAGGTATGTAACGCAATTGTTCACCTGATTGGTCATCCTGATGCTTCAGTCGACGATCTCATGCAGTTCGTTACTGGTCCTGACTTCCCGACCGGTGCTCACATTTGGGGACAAGAGGGAATCAGGAACGCTTATGTAACTGGTCGCGGACGTGTAATAGTTCAGGCTGATCACGTTGTGGAAGACATGGAACGCCAGGAGCGAAAGCGTCTCGTATTTAACGAGATTCCGTTCCAAGTGAACAAAGCGAATCTTGTTGCAAAGATTGCTGATTTGATCAAGGCTCGAAAGATCGAAGGTATCAGCGAGGTCCGTGACGAATCCGACCGAAAGGGAATGAGAGTCGTTCTTGAACTTCGTCGTGGAGCTCACGTAGAGGTGGTTCTGAACAATCTTTACAAGCAGACGAACCTTCGAAATTCTTTCTCTGTGAACATGATTGCGTTGGTTGATGGCACTCCAAAGATGCTCACGCTCAAACAGGCGCTTCGTCACTACATCGACTTCCGTGTTGAAGTTGTTCGAAGGCGTGCAGAGTTTGATTTGAAGAAGGCAAAGGCACGTTTGCACGTGCTGGAAGGTCTTCGTATTGCGATCGACAACCTTGATGAAGTTATCGCGCTGATCAGGGCTTCAGCCGATGTTGAAGAAGCTCGAAATAGCTTGATGGCATCGTTCAGTCTATCTGACATTCAGGCGCAAGCCATTCTCGATATGCAGCTACGCCGATTGGCAGCTCTTGAACGAGAAAAGATCGAGACCGAGTACAACGAATTGCTTAAACTCGTTGCCAAACTTGAAGAACTGCTTGGCGATAGCACGATGGTTCTCGGAGTTGTCCGTTCTGAAACTCAAGAACTTAAACGCAAGTATGGTGACGAACGTCGCACTATCGTTCACCCGCAAGAGCTTGGTGACTGGCGGCGTGAGGACACTGAGCCACACGACGACGTCGTTATCACTCTTAGCCGTAACGGTTATGTGAAGAGGGTCAAGCTTGATATTTACAAAAAACAACACCGTGGTGGTAGAGGCGTTCGTGGTCAAAGAATGACCAAAGAGGACGACGTTACGCCGCATTTGCAGATTGCCGATACCCACGACTTCCTGCTGTTCTTTACAGACCAAGGGCGTGTATTTGCATCACGAGTATTTGAACTCCCTGCCGATCAATCACGGAACTCTCGTGGAACCCCGGTTCAAAACCTCGGGTTCAATATGGAGCCACGTGAAGAAGTTCAGGCAGTTGTAGCTGTTTCGAGTTACCTCGAAGACACCTACCTAGTTATGGCAACTAAGCAGGGTCAGGTGAAACGTATGCACCTGCCTTTGCTTCGGAACATGAACCGTAGTGGTCTTCGTTGCTTCAATTTGAAGGGTAATGACGGTCTAATCGGCGCAGTACTTGCTGCGGACCACCAAGACGTCATTCTCGTTTCAAAAGAAGGTATGTCTATCCGCTTCAAGTCTTCTGAAGTGCGTGCACGTCAGCGTGCGGCAGGTGGAATGAAGGGAATGACCGTTCAGAATAAGGACGAAATCGTTTCGATGAACGTGGTCGATGACGAGGGCTACTTGCTGATTGTAAGCCAGAAGGGCTACGGAAAGCTTTCGCTTCTACGTCACTACACGCAGCAGCGTCGTGGTGGTAAAGGATTGATCACTCTCAAGGTAACGCCTAAGACAGGAAAGGTTGCCGACTCTGCGGTTGTTAGTGAAGACGTTAGAACCGACTCAACAGGCAAGCTTGTTCTTGTCAGTGAGAAGGCTCAGGTGATTCGGACAAACTTGGCCGAAATTCGATCAACAGGTCGAATTGCTCAGGGCGTGAAGATTCAGGTGCCGGATGCTGGAGACAAAATCTCTGCCATTCGAGTGATCGATGAACGTCGTGAATCTGGTGCTGAAATTGACCCGAGTGAACTCGAAAAATCAGAGTCACAAGCTGACTCTGATTCTGCCGAAGTAACTTCAGAGGCTGTCAACGACGCGCCTGAAGAGACTACCGAGGAATAGTCCACGGGTTTCAACAAGATAAATCAACATGGCTGCTCTGAAGTTAAGGGCAGCCATGTTTGTATTAATCGACCAAATACAGTGGTCGAACATTATTTCAAGTGCGTCTGTTTGCTTATCTATCACGTAATACAACGTGAATAAGACGGTATTCGCAGATCTAAAAGTTCAGAATTAGAAAATGCTCACCTCAATCGGCGCGCTCGTTATCCGGCGTAAATACATAGTTCTCGCTACATGGATCGTAGTGATCCTCGCAGCACTGCCGTTTTTTTCACGGGCTGACGAATATCTGAAACCAGGTGGATTCTCAAACGAGTCATTCCCTTCTGTGCAAGCTCAAAAAGTGCTACAGGAACGACTAGAATTAACGACCCTGACGGTGGATTTTGTATTCAGTCATCCTGAATGGTCACCGTTCGATCCTCGGTTTTCAGAAGCGATTGAGAGTGCCGTTAATGGGCTTACTGACCATGATGAGATCACTTACGTCGTAACTCATCTTGACGATCCAAAACGTGCATCTGCTGTCAGTAATACAGTTCACGTATCTGCCGGACTCGCCCTAGAGCTAGATGACTCTCTTGAATTCCTCGAAACGGTCACGGATGAAGTCGATCCTGGACCGTTGGATCTGATCATCACCGGTGGACCGGCTCTATATAGAGATATATCGCTAGCGAGTGAGCGAGATCTTCGCCGAGGAGAAACCGTTGCGTTTCCAATCGCCACGCTCGCACTACTTCTAGTATTTGGCACGTTGGTGGCTGCGATATTACCGGCTGCTGTTGGTGGTGGTGGTGTGTTGGTTGGAGTGGCTCTCGTTTTCTTCATTTCTCAAGGCATCGATATGTCGGTGTTTGCACTCAACATTGTCAGCTTGTTGGGTATTGGAATCGGGATCGACTATTCACTGTTTTACACGTCGAGGTTTCAAGAAGAACTCCGAAAGGGTAAACCGGTTGACGATGCCGTACTTGGCGCTCACGTGCATGCGGGTCAGGCGATTCTTTTCTCGGCAGTGACCAGTTTGATTGGACTTCTGAGTTTGATCGCATTCGATGTGATGATGCTCCGCTCGGTAGGCATCGGTGCTGCTGCAGTAATTTTCGCAGCGTTACTGGCGGCTCTCACGCTTATGCCGGCGATACTGGCGATCCTGGGTGAACGGGTAAATCGATTTAGGATTGGTCCTGATTGGGGTAAAAGAGGTAGTTTCTGGGTGCCACTTTCAAACTGGGTAATGAAACGGCCGTGGCTGGTGCTCATCCCAACTTCTACGGTGTTGATATTGCTTGCAGTTCCTGCGCTTTCAATGAGACTCGGAACAGTCGACGCTACGATCCTTCCTGATTCACTTGAATCACGACAGGGTTTCGACGTGCTCCGAGAAGAATTTGGCTTTGCGCTACAGACGATTATTCCGGTGGCATACACATTCGCTGAAGTGGGCGATGAGTCGTCGAATGCCGACCCGTTTTCTAGAGCGAATATCGAACGAGCGTTTGATATTGGGAGTGAACTTGAGAGTTTGTCCGGCGTTACTCATGTAACTAGTATCGTTAATTTAGATCCATCGTTTGGTCCTGATCAGTACGAGCTGTTGTATAGACATCCAGAAGCGATCACTGACGTCGCTGCTGCTCGAATAGTTGAAGAGGCAGTTCGCAAAGGGGCGATTCTCTTCTTGGTTCATAGCGATCTTAATCCGTTCTGGCCGGAAACTCGCCAACTGGTTACTGATATTCGAGCGCTGATTCCGACTGAAGGTGAACTGCATGTGAACGGTGGTGCCAGCGAAATAACCGACATCGTCAACGCTCTCTATGGCAAGTTTCCGTACATTATCGCTGCTGTCTTAGGCGTCACGTATTTATCGTTGCTTGTTTTGTTCCGCTCGTTAGTTCTTCCTCTTAAGGCGGTCGTACTCAACGTGCTGTCGATTCTTGCTAGCTATGGCGCACTTGTGTTCGTTTTTCAGCAAGGACATTTCAGCGGAATACTCAATTTCGAAGCGATGGGAGTGATCGAGGCAACCTTGCCGATACTTCTGTTTGCGATTATTTTTGGTTTGAGCATGGACTACGAAATATTCTTGCTGTCACGAGTTGCAGAGGCTTATGAACGGACGGGCGATAACGTTGCGAGTGTTGCTGAGGGACTGCAGCGCAGTGGGTTGATTATTACGGGGGCAGCTTCCATTCTCATTATCGTTGCCGGAAGTTTTGTACTCGCCGACGTGGTCATAGTGAAGGCAATCGGACTGAGCTTGGCGATTGCAGTGCTTGTTGATGTCACATTAGTTCGGGCGCTAGTAGCCCCCGCAATTATGCGAATAGCTGGGCCGTGGAACTGGTGGCTTCCGGGCTGGCTGGATCGAATTCTTCCAGAGGTGAAACGTGTCGACTAAACGTTTTATCTTGGGCATCATCATGTTGTCCGTGATCGCAGCAACGGTTGCCTGTGTGAAATCGGCTGATCCGCGTGAAATTCCTGTGGGGGCATTGCCGGATGCGACTGCTACACCGGCCTCGATAACGTTCCCTAGAGAAGAGCTTTCCCACGATTCACGGCTGGAGTGGTGGTATCACTCCGGGCACCTTCGATCTGAAACAGGGAAAGAGTTCGGGTTTCATTTCGTTGTGTTCAAAGCAGACGATGGCTTAGGTGAACCGAACCTTGTCGCTCAGTTAGGGATTCTTGATGCCGAGACTGGTGAGCATTACCACGTGTCTCGGGCAGAAGCAGGGATACGTTCTGCTGGCGATGGACCGCTTGATCTTGGAATAGCGAACTGGGTATACAGCGTTGAAGAGAGGTCCGGAAATCATCAATTCTCCGCTGTTACTAACGATCTGAGTCTTTCACTTCAACTCGAAGCAACTACTCCTGTGATGCTTCATAACAAAATCGGGTGGTTAACTACCGAAACAGGCGCCACTTACTACTACACATGGCCACGACAATCCGCAGTTGGCGAATTGATCATCAATGGCGAGAAATTTTCAGTAACCGGATCAGGTTGGTTCGATCACCAGTGGGGGGATTTTTTCGTGCTCGGCAAACCGGCTGGCTGGCAGTGGTTTGCAATGCACCTCGATGATGGTGGGTCGATGATGATCACGCAATCACGAGGCATCGATGGCAAGATTGCTGAAACTTACGGAACGTATATGTCCGCAGAAGGCGATGTACGTCATTTAGAACATGGCGCTGACGGAATAGATTTGGCAGCACTGGGCGAGTGGACGAGTGCTGAAACAGGCGGCACGTATCCATCGGGTTGGTCACTTATAGTCGAATCATTGGGTCTAGATCTAAGAATCGATCCTGTAGCGAACGATCAGGAAATACAGGGTGGATTACCCGCTGCTGCGACCTATTGGGAAGGGAAGGCGCGGATAAGTGGTCTTCAAAATGGGTTGTCGATTGGTGGCGACGCTTATGTCGAGCTATCTGGATATGTCGACCCGGAACCCATCGACTGGATGCAGCGATAACCGCAGAGCCGTCTATAATCTCGAAATCTATATAACGTCGAATGAGTCACGGCTAGGGGCTGATGGATTGCAGACGGATGAATCAATAGGTCAGATGTATCGCGACGCTTGGTCGAGATTCGCGACTGGCGTAACTGTTATTACTACCGTCGAGTCGGACGGATCTGTTCACGGGATGACAGCGAGCAGCGTTACATCGGTATCGCTTGATCCACCTTTAGTCCTTGTCGTTATTGGAGAATCAAGACAAACGCACGGCTTGATCGAATTGACTGGACGATTTGGGATGAGCATTCTCCATGCTGGACAAACCAAGATTGCCAAGTACTTTGCAACCCCGCCCGAGTCTCGTGGCGAAATTGATTCGTCGAATGTAACTAGATTATCGAGAACGCCAGTGATTGCGAACGCCATTGCTGCGATGAACTGCAAAGTGTCTGCCGCTTATAAAGCGGGTGATCACACAGTGTTCATTGGTGAAGTTGAAGAAATCGAAGTTGGTGAAGGCGATCCGCTGGTTTGGTTTCAACGTCAGTTCGGGGGCTTTGCCGATCAAAACACCGATAGTGATTCCGAATAGGACATAACGTGCGAATTGCAGTAATTTCTGTTGCGCCAGTATTTCCGAACTACGTAATTGGTGGCTCGCAAAAGATCCTCGCCGACGTTGCAGTCGGTCTAAAACGATCGGGACACGATGTTCAGATCTGGTGCACAGGAACTGCTGTGTATTCAGGCGATTTCGAGATCAACGGCGTGACTGTTCATCCTGATCTGAAACTACGGGGATCGTTTCCGGCTACTCATCAGGTATCTCCTTCTCAGATACAACGAACTGCTGAAGTTCTTCGACATGCCGCCAACTGGGCTGATCGTGTCTATTTGCACGCCGATGCTGTGTATTTGCGTCATGCAATCGAAGGAGCTGAGATCGTCCGATCGATTCACGATTTCGTTTACGAAGAAGCACTGTTATCGACTCTTACATTGCCAGCGAAGACGACGATCGTACCGAGCGAATATTTGAAACATTGCGTAGAAGCGACTGTCGCACTATCGGGACGAACATCAATTGAACCAGTGTTATCGGTTACCAATGGGGTTCGCATTCCTGTTGGTGAGAGTGTTCCCAAGCTGCCTTCTAATGTGAAAGCTCGAGAAGCTAACGATTTGATACTCCTATTCCCCCATAGGCCTGGGCTTACTAAGGGAACTAAGGAAGCAATGTTGACCGCCGTGGAAGTGCAACATAGGTTGCCTTCTAGGAACGTTCGTTTACTGATGCCTACGTACCCGGCAGGGTCGCAATTAGATGATGCGGCAGGTTCTAGAGATGAAATATTACGAACTTCCGCAGAGCTCGGCGCTAGGCAGATAGTTGAACTCCACGGTTGGCTGAGTCCTAATGAAATGTCTGGTTACTATGCTGCGGGCGACGTAACGTTATGCTTGGGTTCATTTGTTGAGTCGTTCGGACTCGTCGCTGTCGAGTCAGTAGTAAATGGAACGCCTACGGTTTGTGCCAGAGTGGGGGCGCTACGGCAGTTCGATGACATAGATGGAATCTCGACAGTTGCTTACGGCGAAATCATGGCTGCTGCGGAATCGGTTTTAGCCGCAGTGGATTTGAATAGTGTCGTTCTCGATTCAGGACGTGCGCAGATCACTGACCGCTACGATTACCAACAGATGATCAATGGATACGAATCGGTTATCACTGGAAAATTGTCTCCGGCGAGATCGATTGAAGTACCCGAAGGCGAGAGTTTGCTTAGGCTCGCTCCCTGGTGTGACATTCAGGGCGATGGGATCTATGACGACTACACCGCCATGAACGAGCCTTATCCGAACCTCATTAGCGCTTTGGGATCCGGAGAAGGTTCGGTTCAAGTAACTCCGTCTTTACTATCTGACACCCTCTGCGCAGAAGTGCGACAAGCGAAAGAGCGCGGGGTTGTGATCCCAGTGTTCAAATTCGAATAACTGCACGCTATCCATCTACCCGACGTAGCTGCGAATCTTGATTCTCTCCGCAATACGATTCACTTCTACATCGAACGCCGCTTCTCGCATCAAGCCGTTATTGCGATCATCAGTAACGTCGTAAGCCTCGTTAATTTTCTTGTCGAGTTCAGTGTTCACTCGCTCGACTTCCCATTAGAACGGGCAGTCCAATTTGAATCTCACGCCATGGTTCTACTAACACCGCACGCATCTCATCTTCGAGTCGGAGACTACGAACTATGGTGTCGATACTTGTGATTGTGCGATCTCGTATTTAACTGGCTTGGGGCATTGCGAGACTCCTATCGGATGCACTTAGAATCCGATTCTTATGTTCTAGAAGGCTATATCAGTGTAAATGTAGGTGTAAATCCACTGAAATTTAAATTGACCAAGCCGTTCTTTGATACTTAGAATAGTTAGGTTGGGCAACGAACGGATGAGATACTCATGACAACAGATTACGCAATTATAAATACAGGTGGTAAGCAGTACAGAGTTCGCGAAGGCGATACTGTCACTGTTGAAACCCTCAAAGGTGAAGTCGGATCGGATTTCACCTTTGACCGAGTGCTGATGACTTCAGTAGACGGCGAACTTTCTGTCGGCGCTCCATCAGTAGATGGTGCAACGGTAGTGGGTGAGATTTCTGAGCACGGTAAAGGTGACAAGGTCATTGCACTGCGCTACAAGAACAAGACTCGTCAGCGTGTGAAGCGTGGCCATCGACAGAAGTTCACGTCGGTCAAAATCAAGTCGATTTCGACTAAATAGTTCACCCCTGCATCTTTGCAGCATACTGGAACATCTAAATGGCACATAAAAAAGGTGGCGGGACTTCCCGCAACGGTCGAGATAGTGCAGGCAAACGCCTGGGCGTCAAAGCATTCGCAGGTGAACGGGTTCCAGCTGGAGCGATTATCGTTCGGCAGCGTGGAACTAAGTTTCACACCGGCGATAATGTCGGTATTGGCCGGGACCACACCATATACTCACTAATCGAAGGTCAAGTCAGGTTCGATTATGCTCGCAAGGACACCAAGCGAGTCAACGTCGACCCTTCGGCGTCCTAGTTAGGTAAGAAAAAATATGAAAGCCAATATTCACCCTACTTACAACAAATCCGCAACGGTTAGCTGTGCTTGCGGTAACACTTGGGAAGTTGGGTCAACTAAAGACAGTCTGCGGACTGAAATTTGCAGTCAGTGCCACCCATTCTGGACCGGTGAACAACGAATCGTTGACACCGAGGGTCGTGTCGAACGTATGATGCGACGATACAACCTTGACACTAACGACAAGAGCTAAAAAGAGGGGCGCCAACTGGCGCCTCTTTTTTATATCTAACATTGACCACTTCAGAATCTTCCCCAAAACGCCCAGTACTATATGGTGGGCAAGCGGTCATTGAAGGTGTGATGATTCGTGGACAGACCCGTGCTGCATTGGCAGTGCGACGTCCGGATGGAATTATCGTTCGTCGATCGATTCCGCTCGAAAGCTGGGCCAATTCCACACTTCGTAATATCCCCCTGCTCCGAGGGGTATTAGTTCTGCTCGAAACCCTCCTTGTCGGTATGAAATCGCTTACGATTTCAGCAAACGAAGCGGCTGCTGATGAAAACCCTGATGAAGATCAGCAACTGTCTTCCGTAGCGATGGCAATGCTCCTTACGGTTTCACTCGTACTTGGAGTAGTTATATTTTTCCTAATACCAGTGTTTGTCTCTAGATTAGTCGATAACGCTGGTGCGAATGACTTCATAGCCAACTTGGTGGAAGGTGGAATCCGCCTCGGCCTATTCATTGGTTACGTGTGGGTGATCGGCAAGATGAATGACATCAAGCGTGTGTTTGGATACCACGGTGCCGAACACATGGTTGTTCACGCCAATGAGGCAGGTGAGCCGCTCACCATTCAATCTGTACGCCGATTCCCACCGGCACATCCTCGATGCGGAACATCATTTTTGATGACCGTTGTTCTCGTATCGATTATCATGTTCATGTTCTTCCCTCGTGATCCATTCTGGTTCTTAGTGGTTTCTAGAATCGTTCTGGTTCCGATTATCGCTGGCATCAGCTACGAGTTCATTCGCTTTGCGGGAACTCACCAGAACAACATTTGGATCCGAATGATTAGTTCTCCAAACATTCTGCTTCAAGATCTGACGACACGTCAGCCAGATGAAGGGATGATGGAAGTCGCAATCACGGCGATCGAATATGCGATTGAAATGGACAAGGGTGCTACACCGAGTGACGACGGCTCTGAGCTATCGTCACAACCGTTTGAGTATCTTCAACAGTCAGTCGCATCGATATCCGATGAAGGCGAACAGCCTGATCCGTCGCTCGGCATTTAGCCTCGGCGCTCTGACAGGACTTTCCAAACCTGATCGGATGGCATTTCAAGCGATGCTAGTAACACCATGCAGTGGTACAGCAAGTCGGCCATCTCGTTTGCTACGTCTTCGTGAGTCTGGCTCACCGAAGCGATAGCTGTCTCACCGGCTTCTTCAACTACCTTCTGCGCAACTCGGCCGGGGCCTTCTTCGATAAGTTGTACGGTGTACGAACCTTTAGGCTTTTCGCTTACTCGCTGGTTAATCACATCGAGTAATTCTTGTAGTATGCCAGGTCCGAGTTTTTCGGATGATCCGTCAGACTCAAGTAGTGCAGTGTCGAGCACTGCGGTGTCGAAGCAGGACTCAAAACCGGTGTGGCAGGTAGGCCCTTCAGGGTTCACTTTTACTACGATTGCATCGCCATCGCAGTCTTGTTCGATTTCTACGACCTTCAGGAAATTACCTGAAGTTTCGCCCTTGTGCCACAACTCTTGCCGGCTGCGAGAGTAGAACCAAGCATCAGGTCCTTCAAGGGTTCGCTTCAGAGATTCTTCGTTCATGTAAGCGTGCATCAAAATACGACCTGAGATGGCATCTTGAACAATTGCTGCTAGTAATCCGCGGTCATCGAACTGAATCATTTCGAACTTCCTAAAGTTACTGAGGGAGGTTGGCTGAATATAAAAACTTGTAAATCAAGGCGAATAGAATCTGACTCTTCATCTATCCACCGATATGTTCGAGAATACCCGATAGCTCTCGCAAATCGGTTATTTCGATATCTGGTTCCGGTTCCCGGTCGACTTCCTCTTCATTGCGGTTGATCCACACGGTTGTTGCACCTGAGCGGTAACCACCGAGAACATCATCGAATAGTTTGTCACCCACGTACCAAATCTTGCTTGGTTCGGTTTCCAGTCCTGCATATAGGTGCTCGAAAGCCGCTAAAGCGGGTTTATACACCTGAGCCGATTGCGAGCTGCCAATGAAATCGAATTCTAAACCTGCGTTTGAAAGCAGTGGGTGTAATCCTTCATCATCAGCGTTTGAAAATACGCCGAGCTTTACTCGGCCTTTGAGAAGATTCAGTGCTTCAACGGTTTCGGGGAATATCTGGCGATCGGTCATGTGTAGCGCAGCACGATCGCCGGCTAAGTTTGCGTCGCCTTTGAATTCGATATCGTTGAATACCTGCTGGAAACACTCAGTCCAAGCCTGTCGGTACGATTTAAACGGTGGACTATTGTAGGGACGACCAAGATCAGTTCGGACTTTACGGAAGTTTACTTCGTACTTGCGCCACCGCGTCCAGAATTGCTCTCTATCGAGCGGAACGTTCTGATCCTCGATGATCTGAGCGAAAGTACCCTTCCAGCCATCGTGAGAATTCAGGAACAGGGTGTCGTAACAGTCGAAAGCTATCGCTTCAGGCAATACCGGTTCACCAGATCTCAGAGTAACTGCCAACTATTAGACCTCCCGCACAGGAATGCCGCGTTCGGCAAGGTGAGATTTGACCTCGGAAACTCGTAGTTCGCCGAAGTGGAAAAGTGATGCTGCAAGAACGGCATCGGCTTTGCCAACGGTTAGAGCATCGTAAAAATGATCGAGTTCGCCGGCACCACCGCTGGCAATGACCGGAACTGTGATTGCATCCGAAATTACCGATAGCAGTTCGTTGTCGTAGCCTGTCTTTTGTCCGTCGGCATCCATGCTGGTTACAAGAAGTTCACCTGCGCCCAGGTCTGTCGCAAACCGCGCCCATTTCACTGCCTCGAATGCTGTTGGGCGTCGACCGCCGTGGGTGACTATCTGAAATATCGCCTCTGACGGTACCGATCCATACTCGTCGAAATTCCTGATTATTGGATCTTCGACGCGCTTCACGTCCATCGCCAGCACCACGCACTGTGCGCCAAATTCTTTGGCGCAGTCTTCAATCAGCTGTGGATTAGTAACTGCAGCCGAGTTCACAGCAACTTTGTCCGCTCCTGCTTCGAGCATTTGACGCATGTTGTCGACCGATCGAATCCCTCCTCCAACGGTCAAGGGAATGAATACTTCAGACGAAACTTTTTCCACCACGTCGATCATGGTGTTTCGAGCGTCTGATGATGCCGTGATGTCGAGAAATACGAGTTCGTCGGCACCTTCAGCGTTATACAGAGCCGCGAGTTCAGCCGGGTCGCCAGCATCACGTATGTCAACAAAGCTGACACCTTTGACTACGCGACCGTTGTCGACGTCGAGACATGGAATGACGCGTCGCGTCAGCATCGAGTTTTCTCCGGTTTACTTGCGTGCGACGATGATGTATCGGTGCGGAGTAAGTTGTCGTGAAGTTAGCGTCGTGAAGCCCAGTGATTCTACTGCTTCACGCATTTCCTGCTGAACGAGTCGCTTCGAAGCGGATGGTCCGACAGTAACTTTGCCCGTTACTGGCAACCACTCAACGATAGCAATCCAACCTGACTTCTTTAAAAGTCTGGCAGCTTCCTTGATGAGTGTCTTAGGTCGGCTTGCTTCGTTCAGTACGTTGGAAAGCGCGACGCCATCGAGAGACTCGTTTTCGAGAGGAATCTTGTTCTCTTCCGAAACGAGAGTTTCGATATTACCGAGCTTGGCTAATTCGCCTTGTTCCTTGACGTACTTCAGCATCTCTTCTTGAACGTCGATAGCGTAGCAAGTGCCTGCATATACGTACTTGGCGAGCGGGATCGACAGCCAGCCGGGGCCTGATCCAATGTCGGCTACCTTCTGGTCGTTATGAATTGGAACCAGTGCGATCATCGATTGAGGGTCGTAAGTTTCCTCAAGCGTTGGATGCAGCAGAGCTTCAACTTTGTCTACTGAAGATTTCGATGGCATTCGTGTCTATTCCGTTCACAGATTTGCCGTTGGCTATTTGCCAGCGGAAGTCATTCCGTCGATCGTTTCAATGGCGAGCTTTAGGTCAAGCGTACCGGAGTATATGGCCATGCCTGATATTGCACCTTCCACACCCAACTTCGCCAGTCCAACGAGGTCTTCTATGGAAGCGATACCACCAGCCACGATAATAGGATATCGCAGGTTTTCGCTCAGTTCGGCTACAGCTTCGAAGTTTGGGTGGGTCAAAGTGCCATCTCTGCTCGTATCCGTGTAAATAAACCGTTGTACACCCCGTTCGACCATTTGCCGGGCGAGGTCGATTGCGGTTACTTGCGATTGCTCTAGCCATCCACGAGTCTGAACCATGCCGTCTTTGGCATCGACTCCGACGATAACGTGTTCTGCGCCGACATCTTCTACAGCTTTCTGTACTTCGTCGGGAGCTTCGATCGCGGCTGTGCCTATGATTACTCGATCAACTCCCATGTCTATAAGACGTCGGGCTTCAGCTGCGTCACGAACTCCGCCACCAAGTTGAACGGGAATATCTATGGCTTCGACTATGGCTGCGACGACGTCGGCATTGGCACGCACTCCGTTTCTTGCACCATCGAGGTCGACAACGTGCATTTTACGCGCACCCTGGTCGACCCAACGCTTGGCGACTGCCGCTGGGTCATCGTCGAATACGGTTTCACGATCGTAGTCACCTTGGGTAAGACGAACGCAGCGTCCGTCTCGTAGATCGATTGCAGGAAAGATATCCATTCGAGTTCTTGATTCGTTTCGTTCGGCTAGTTGTTTGCTGTGGTCGATGCGAGATCGAGGAAGTTTTTGTAAATCTGAAGACCTACGTCTCCACTCTTTTCAGGGTGGAACTGGGTCCCGACCACATTCCCACGGGCTACCGCTGCACAGATTTCTACGCCGTAATTGGTAGAAGCTGCGATTTCAGCTTGTTGATCGGGTACACAACGATAGGAGTGGACGAAGTAGAAATGTGATCCCTGTGGGATCCCTTTGAACATTGGGTTTCGTTCGGTTTCGTCGTCGGTGAACTGCACCTCGTTCCAACCCATGTGCGGAACTTTCATCGCAGAACCTAGTTCGTCGGTCATGCCATTTGGAATGAGTTGAACGTTGCCGTCGACTAATCCAAGCCCGGGTAGTTCGCCCTCTTCGGAGCTTTCGAACAAAACCTGAAGTCCTACACATACACACAAAAGTGGTTTCCCAGAAGCAGCGAATTCTTTGATAGGTTCGAGCATGTCTAGGTTTTTGAGTGCTGTCATAACCGCATCGCTCGCACCAACACCGGGTAATACCGCAGCGTCGGCAGTCTCTAGTTCGGCGGGGTCGCTCGTAACGATGGGGTCGGCTCCAACTTTGCGTAGTGCCTTTTCAACGCTGTGCACGTTCGCTGCACGAGTGTTAAGTACAACGATACGTGGTTTTTTGGAGTTTTCAGTCATTCATATAATCCGTTGGGATTCCAAAAAAGGTTGTTAATTCACACTAAACTTCAATTGTAGTTCGAAAATCATCAAAACAACCATAAATTGACTTTCATAGAGACTTTACGCGAATATTTTGCGTGAAAGACTTTTTCACGCGAGAATAGAGCATGCAGCACGAGTAGCGAACAGAACTACTAGAGCAGGTGAAGATCGATGACGATGGCCCCGGAACGCACAGTTCCTATCAACACTATTAAAATCACTGAAAAAGCAGCTAGCAAAGTAACGCAATTTGCCGCTGATAAAGGCATGGATAAATTTGGCCTGAAAGTTGCAGTGAAGGGTGGTGGTTGTTCGGGTTTAACCTACGTTCTCGATATCGTTGAAGGTGCTGAAACGGATGACAAGGTCATCTTGCAGCACGGCGTTGAAGTCTACGTACCTAAGAAAGCATTCGTTTTCCTCGCCGGCACGGTGCTCGACTTTTCCGACGGACTAAACGGCAAGGGCTTCGAATTCTCTAACCCGAACGCTGCGAAAACTTGCGGCTGCGGAACTTCGTTCTCGGTCTAGACGACTAACCGTTATTTCTGGAGTTGGACTCTGATTAGGTCGCATTTTGCAATCTCGTACATCGATCAAAGCAGATCAATCTCATTTAGACGCTGTCAATTCAGGCTGCGGACTGATTCGTTGGAGCAGTGCGACCGTTGTTGAACATTCTGGTCCAGATGCGCTTGATCTTCTCAATCGACTAACTACGAAAGAACTTCTGAGTGTTGGTATTGGTAGCTCTAGGCGCACTGCACTGACGTCGGATCGTGGTCGAGTTGTGGATGTTTTCCTCGTAGCACATCGTGGAGAGAACGATCTCCTACTGATTTCAGATTCCCCAAACTCAGAACGACTTATTTCAGCGATCGACTACTACACGATCATCGAAGATGCGGAGCTAAAAGATTGCTCCGAATCGAATTCTCGTATTTCATTGGTAGGCCCGACAAGTCGGGAAGTGATTGAATCCGCACTCGAGATAGTCATCGAATCCGACGCTGTGACTACATTTGAGTTGTGCGACGAATCGATTTTCGTTGTTTCCGACACATCTCGTGGGACCGAGTGGATCGATGTGGTTTGCGAAACGGGCAGTGTTGAGAATATTTCAGCTGCGTTGATCTCAGCAGGTGCAGTCGAAATCGACCAAGCAAACTTCGATCATTTCCGTATCGATCGGGCAATTCCCGGCTCAGACCGTGAGTACGGTGAGCACGCCAATCCAATTGAGGCTGGTCTCCTTCATCTGATCGATTGGGACAAGGGTTGCTACGTCGGACAGGAAGTTATCGCTCGACTCGATGCGTACGACAAGGTTCAGCGAAACGTGAAAGTACTGAGATCGGCAAGTCCCATTGCTGAAGGTGCGAAACTTGTTAGTGGGACGAAGCCAGCGGGGATCGTCACTAGTTCATCTGCACTCGAAACCGAGAACGGTGAATACCTGAGCTTGGCACTTGTTCGGAAAGCGTTCTTCGAACCCGAGACCGAACTAGATGTCGAAGGCGTGACTGTCATAGTCCGCTAGAGAACGCACTCTCGAATATGACGTCTACTGGTGTAGCAGCGTCTCTCCGCCGTCGACCATGATCACTTGGCCTCGAATCATTTCTGAATCGGCGCTGCACATCATTGCCACTACCTTGGCTACGTCCTCGGGCAGGATTACTCGCCCTGCTGGGGTGGGGCGAGATGCGATGTCTTTGACACCTAACTCATCAGGGAAGGCGTCGATAGCATCGGTCATTACGAACCCGGCGGAGACCGTGTTGACCGCAATGCCCTTCGGCCCAAGCTCGACGGCTAAATACCGAGTTACGGCTTCGATCGCCGCCTTCGATACGCCCACGGCGAAGTAGGCGGGTAGGACCCGGTTTGATCCGGGGCTAGAGAGATTTATTATTCGACTGCCTTCAGGCATAAGTCTAGAGGCTGTAATCGAAAGCATCCACGGACCTCTCGCATTGATATCCATCGTCCAGTCCCAGTGCTTCCTAGAAAGCTCGGCTGCTGGGCGCATAACTCCAGAAGCTGCATTGTTTACGAGGATATCGAGACGTCCGAACTTCTCGTTGATCTTGGAAACCAGCGATTCGACCGCTGCTTCATCTCCGACGTGAGCTTTGATCCGAATTGCCGAAATTCCCGCCGCTTCAAGCTCTTCAACGGTTTCCATCGCAGCCGTGTGATTCTTGAGGTAGTTGATGACAATTGTTGCACCACGTCTACCTAGTTCGAACGCTATTGCTTTGCCGATTCCACGTGATCCGCCAGTGATGAGCGCGATCTTTCCGGTCAAGTCATTGCTTGAATTCATAGAGTTGGTCTCGTGTGTTCCGGGTTTGCTCATTGAGCTGCTTCCCGTACTAAATGGCCATTCCGCCGTCGACGCGGATAATGTCGCCAGTGATGTACTGCGCTTCGTCTGTGGTTAGGAATACTATGGTTGGCGCCACTTCGTCAGGCTCACCAAATCGTCCTTGTGGAATCCATGTGAGCACAGTGTCGCGCTGTTTGTCAGTGATATCTGCGGATGTCGCAGTTGTGATGTAACCGGGAGCCACAACGTTAGCCGTTATGCCTCGGGTTGCAACTTCTTTGGCTATTGACTGGGTGAATCCAAATACCGCAGCTTTAGAAGCTGAGTAGTTCGACTGCCCAATGTTGCCTCGCATGCCGACTACTGAAGAAATATTCACGATACGTCCCCAGCGACCTTTGACCATTCCAGGGATCACTCTGTGGGTGCAGTAGTAGGTACCGAACATATTCACCTTCATGGTGTACTCGAATTGTTCGTCCTTCATGCGCATAAGCAGGGAGTCGTTGATAACACCTGCATTGTTGATCAGGATTTCGATCGGGCCGTGGGCTTCGACAGCCTCCTCGATCATTGCAACTGCGGTTTCTTTTTCAGAAACGCTTCCACCGACTGCAACAGCAGTTCCACCGGCAGCACGAATTTCTTCGACTACAGCTTCGGCTTCTTCAGGGTGTGTGTTGTAGTTGACGGCCACGCGGTGTCCTGCTGCGCCTAATCGAAGAGATGTTGCTCGTCCGATTCCGCGAGATCCGCCTGTAACCAGCGCACTTCTTGGCGTGTTGCCGCTCAATTTATGACCCTCAATTACGTTATGCATTGCAACGAGCAAAATCGCCCGATGCTTCTATTAGATAATTTCTGCTCTAATTCTGTTGAGTTCAGCCTGCTGGGCTTCGATCAATCCGGTTTCAACCACGAATTTTGCCGTGCCTATGGCGTTTGCTACTGCATTCACCCCGGAGGCTCCATGGCCAACAATTGCGAGACCGTTTACCCCAAGGAGTGGGCCTCCACCGAACGCTTCAAGAATATTCATGCGTTCGAAGATTTCTTTTGAAAGTTTTTCGCTTTCCTCAGTCTTACCAAGTACCTCTTTTACGTGCGAAACAATGGCATCGCCAAAACCTTCAGTAAGTTTAAGAATAACGTTACCAACGAATCCGTCGCAAAGAACTACTTCAGCTTTGCCGGCTGGCAAATCGTTCGGTTCGATATTACCGATGAAATTCAGGTCAGTTGAGTTCAAAAGGTCAGTTGTCTCTTTTACAAGAGCGTTACCTTTTCCTTTTTCCGATCCGACGCTCAGGAGCGCTATCCGTGGATTTTCGTTTTTATATATAAGCTTCGACATTATGTTGCCGAGTGCTGCGAAATCAACAAGTAATCCGGGTCGTGTATCGACGTTAGTTCCGAGGTCGATGATGACCGTGTTTGGTGCATAACCAACTACAGGTCCGCCAAGCGCTCCACGGTCTATACCGTCTAGTGTTCCGTACACAACGGTCGCTGCTGCGATAGAAGCTCCAGTTGATCCCATGCTTACGAATCCGGCAGCTTTGCCCATCTTTACGACACCAGCCGATACAAATATCGAAGCTTTCGGTTTCGTTCGGAATGCACGGGCAGGGCTTTCGCCTTCTTCAACCACGCCATAGGCAGACACAACTTGAACTAGCTGCTTTGCAGGAGTGTCGTACTTATCTAGTTCAGCCTGAATCGCTTCAGCATCGCCGACAAGTGCCACTGCAATGCCGCCAGATCCAATAGCTTGGAGGGCAGCAGGCACCGTAACCGATGGGCCGTGATCTCCGCCCATCGCATCGAGAGCTATTGGGATTATGCCTTCTGGGATTCCCGTCATTATCAATTCCGTATTACTGTCCCACTGCTAAAACAGTGGAAGCGGTAGTTCATGTTATTCCAATGGCACAGTTGCCCGCCCGGAAACTGCGTTCGTACCATCGGGCTTTTTGCATCCAATTGAGCAAGTTACGATCAATCCTGCATCGGATTCATCGATTAACATTATCTCGCCGTAGATGACAACGGTTTCACCAGGAAACACTGGGGCACTGAATCGAACTTTCAATTTTCCGCCATTGTGCCAAGTATCAGGAAAATTTATGGCAAGCATTTCGGTTACAAGTGCGAGGCTGAGCATGCCGTGGGAAATACGAGTGCCGAATTGGGTAGTGCTGGCGTATGACTCATCGAGATGTATTGGGTTGTGATCACCCGATGCTTCTGCATAGGCATCGACTCGATCTTGAGTGATCGTTCTCTCGAAGCTTTTTAGTGCATCGCCTACGGCTCGCTGTGAGTTACTGGAGGTCATTAGGATGCCTCCCCGCTAACGATAATAGTAGATGATGATGTGCCGATTTCTGTTCCAGAAGAATCGGTATATGAAACTGACACGGTTGCGAAATGATTTCCTCGTCGAATCGAATTCGCTGACAGTCTACCGGCAGCATAGACTTTTTCACCGATTTTGATCTGTCGCACCCAGTTGACTTCTTGCCCTGCGTGAACAGTCTGTAGTCCGCCCGAGAATAAGCCGAGATCTTTGATCAGTTCAGTAAGTGCTGCAGCAACTACCATGATTGGCGCAAGCGAATCTCCATAGTCAGGCGACTCGTCACCACCCACCGCTGCCGCGTATGCGTTTGCCCTCACTGAGGGAATCGTTACATTATATGGTCCGAATTGGTGTCCAACTTCTGCGATCGAAATCAGGGGAGTTGACAATAAAATCCTCAGTATATCCAACTGCCTATTTGGAGTTGAACTTGAACGTAAAACAGACATTATAATTTTACCCCGCGCTCAGAGCAAAATTATTGTTCAAGTTACTAGTTAAACTCCAGAAGTCGAGATGCCAGCTCGTATGCAGAAAGGTTTCGGAAATCTAGCTGGAATAACGCTAGCACTTTCAGTAACGCTGACTCCGCTCTTGTACTGGTTGAACTCAATCCGTACGAACGCTATTTTCAGCGTAGATATGTAGCCATATTCAAGCGCTTGTTTCCTAGAAACGGTCATTATAGGTATCCATTCACGCACCTAAATGGCACTTTAGAAGGCGTGTAATCACATAGAAATCAGTCACACCCAAGTATAATTTCGTCCCGAATCTAAACGTTCACGGCAGTTCAGATAGGGTGGGGTGAATTGAACTTTAAGGGTCAGGTGGCGGTAGTAACCGGTGGTGCAACAGGCATCGGTCGCGCGATCGCGCTGAAACTGGCTGACAAAGGCGCGTCAGTGATGATCGCCGATATCAATGAAGAAGCCGCTGCTCAAACTGCTGCTGAAGTTAAAGAAGTATCAGGCAAATCAGCGGTATTTGTTACCGATGTTACCGATCTCGAAGCGTGTAATGGGCTTGTAGAGGCTACCACCGAGCTTCTCGGCGCCGTCGATATCCTAGTGAATAACGCTGGTATCGCTGGCTCAGCCGGATGGCAGACACGATCATATTCTACTGAAGAAGACTGGAAACAGACCTATCAGGTGAACGTTATTGGAATGTCGAACATAACTGCTGCATTTCAGCCTCAGATGATAAAGAAACGTTCAGGCCGAATCGTAAATATTGCGTCTATTGCTGGTAGGGAAGGGCGACCATCGCTTCCACACTATTCAGCTTCGAAAGCGGCAGTGATTAGCCTTACGCAATCGATTGCTCTCGAATTGGCGCGTTTCAATATCACCATGAATGCGATTTGTCCTGGGCTTTTATGGACACCCATGTGGGAGCAAATTGGCGACCGCTATGCGTATGACATGCCAGCTTACGAGGGTATGAATCCCCGTGAGGTGTTCGACGCCATGATCGCCGAGAAGATTCCTATGCAGAAGGAACAGACTCCTGAGGATATCGCCGACACTGTGGCGTTCTTCGTATCAGACGATGCTAAGAACATAACTGGTCAAGCTCTAAATGTGGATGGTGGCTTCTTCATGCGCTAAAAGCGCACGAGAGTAATTATGGATTTCGAAGATAAAACAGCGATAGTTACAGGCGGAGCCAAAGGCATTGGTCGTGGGATCGCACTTGAACTTGCTCGCCGAGGTTCAAACGTTGTCATCGCCGATTTGGACGAAGAAGCCGCACGTGAAGTTGTAGCCGAAATCAAATCAGGCGGTAGCCAGTCGTATTACTGCGAAACAGATGTGACTCAGCAATGGTCGACCGACGATATGATCGAAGTCACCATTGAAGAATTTGGTCACGTGGACGTGCTGGTGAACAATGCTGGCGTGGGTGGAGCATCTGGCTTCACGACTAGGAAAACACCGAGTGTTGAAGATTGGCAAGCGACGTTCGATGTGAATGTTTACGGAATCGTCAACGGCACACAATCAGTCGAGAGTTACATGGTTGAACGCGGCTACGGCAAGATTGTGAATATCGCCTCAGTCGCAGGTCGAGGTGGACGACCCGGATTCGCCACCTACGCAGCGTCAAAGGCTGCTGCGATCAATGTGTCGCAGGCATGGGCATTCAAGCTCGCTCCACATGGGATCAATGTTAATACGGTTTGCCCCGGATTGATCTGGACTCCGTTGTGGGAGAGTATCGCGGAGCGGCGGAAATCGACTGGTCAACCGAGCACAGGTCTTACTCCTCGTCAGATATTCCAGCAAACAGTATCCGAACTGGTTCCACTTGGACGGGAACAAACGGCTGATGATGTCGGCAACGCGGTAGCGTTTTTAGCTTCCGACCGTGCTAGTTCAATTACTGGGCAAGCACTGAACGTTGATGGCGGAATACGTCAGAACTAGCGTGCAGTCTGACCTGAAGTGCAGTTAGCTAAATTCGTTAACCGGCTGAAGTAATCCCTAGAGCGGCATCGGTCATATCGGTGAGAATGTCGTCAAGAGTATTAGCGGTGTTCGGACCTACCACTTTCTTCACGATTTCACCTTCTGGCGTTATGAAGAATTTTTCCGGAATACCACTCACGCCGAAATCAATGGAAATCTTACCTAAAGGGTCGATTCCGTTTACGTAGTTGATACCGTTCTGTTCGATGAAATCTTCTACTGGACCCTTTGTGTCCCATATCGCAACACCAATGAACTCAACCCCGCGTTCTTGCCATTTATCGTAGGTAGCGGCAAGTACAGGGCCTTCGGCTCTACACGGCGCACACCATGAAGACCAGAAATCGACGACAACAACTTTTCCTCTGTAGTCGGCAATTGAAATTACGTCGCCTCCAAGAGTCGTGAGTTCAAAATCAGCGAACGGCTTTACAGAAAGATTTACCTCTCCAAATTTGTCATTGATACCAGGCCGACCAGTTTCCCCGTCGTTCTGTATCACACCCCAGGTGAACAGCGCCAGCACGAGTAGAACTGGTATGCCGACTCCGATTAGTACTGAACGCCTCTGGCCCAAAACTACTTGCCCGATTCTTCTTGCTTATCATCGGCTGAATTTGACTGTTCTTTTTCAGATTCGGTAGATTCGTCTTCACTTTTGTCAGATAACGAAGCTGCGGAATATTCTTCGAGTTCTAGAACTAGACGTTTTAATTCGTCACGGCGCTCGTTGTAATCGTCTTCGTCAATATTGTTTGCTTCGAACTCTTCGTCGAGAGCAGCGATTTCAGCAATCACATCAGCGCGGCTTATAACGTCATCGTCGTCGTCGCTTGAAAGATCAGAGTTCTTTCGTGACGAAAACATTGCGTATCCAAGAATCGACAATAATGCGATTCCTACAACACTGATGATTACGATGACGTAAGTTCGACCCTTGAAGAAGTCTGAAAGCTTCTGAAGAGTCGTTGGCTGTGGTAATTCTGAGAATGTAGTTAGAAGCTCAACACCCGCAGCGTAATCTTCGCCTTGGTACTGATTGAATATTTTTTCGGCTACAACCACAGATTCACCAGCACCGAAACCTTCAGCACTGATCGTTCCACCTTCGTCTGGAAGAAGTATTCGAACCTGATCTGCTCCGTACGGCAGCTTCAGGTTGAAGTCGAAAGAATCGTTTTCATATCGAAGGATGTAGCTGATCAGAATCGCAGCTTCACCAGGTGGAACCGGATTGGTCAGTGCAAATCCCGTGTCAATCTCGAGAATGTTTCCGGTAGGAAGTTGAGATTCGATTGCAAGATCGGAGAAGCCTTTTGGTAGGTTGAACCTTAGTAAGTCGAGACCCGTGAGGGCCGGGTCGGTCAAGTCTGGTACCCAAACTGTATCGCCGCGGTTATCTACGTTGATGACCGTGAGAACACCGACTTGTCGGCTTCGTGCGTCTATCGTTGGGATCATCATCACGTATGAACTAACGGTGATGTCTTCCAGAGATTTCGTTTCATCAAAAATGCTGAGTCGAACGTTCTGCCAGTTCTCAACGTTTGCCATATCGACAGACGGCGTGAAAGTCCCGTAGTTCACGACGACTCGGTAGCTTAGACCGGGTGCTGAAACTAGATTATCGAATCTGAAAATACCATCTTTGTTAACAGTGGTAGTTTCCTGTTCGATGATCGAGTTGCTCCCGAGATCAATCGACATCAGTATCACTTGAAGATCTGTGGGAACTACTCCACCGTCGGTTCCATTGCTCACCTTGCCGAGGATGCTTTCAGGCGGGGATTGTGCGCTGGCAACGTTTAGCTCGATTGATTGGAACAGGAATGCCAGCGCGAGGGCGCTGACTATGGACGCTGCGAATATCCGTACCACTGGTGATTTCGATGTAACGTTCATGGGATTCAAATCGTAGGGGTTCATTACAGTGTGTCTCCGCCCTCTGGTGATTGGACGGTTTGTTCGCGTAGACGTGAAATCTCTTTTTCGAGTTCTTCGTCACGTTTGGAATTGGTCGTTGTAGCACCCGACTCCTGTCTAAGTATCTTTGCAGCCAACGTCCTTAGCTGATCTCGCTGATACTGGTAATCAGCCTCAGTGAGATCGCCTGACGTGAAATCAGCTTCTACATCCGTAATTTTGCGATAAATACGTAATCGTTCGGCTCGAAGTTTTTCGCGAGTTACGAATCTTTCTGAAACAAGTCGGTATCTCTTTGACCCCAAAAAGGGGTACGCAATTACTGCAATCGAGACTAACGCAAGCAATGTGCCTAAGGCGATCGGCATTAGTTTTCACCTTCCGGATCATCTAATTTACGTTTTCTCACGGGGCGTCGTTCGACTGCATGCTGTGGCCAAAGAGCAACCATAGTGCCAATTATGAAAAATGGTCCCGATACCCATAACCACCACGCCAATGGATTAATACTCACGGCAATCGAAACTCTGCCATCGGCCAAGAAGTCTCGTGGAATTACATACAGGTCTTCAACAATAGTCGACCTAATGCCCGATCGGACGGAAGCCATGTTGAAGTCGGGATAGAAACCGTGCCACGGTTCGATCTGATCGATCAGGTTATCGTTCTCTCGAAGTCGACTATCTTTAAGAGTAAACCCAGATGATCCTTGAGTTGCTGCAAACGCTATCTCCTGTGAATAGTCGTCAGGATTAATCTCGTAAACCGACATCTCCGCCCATTTGGCGATGCGGTCATCACGAATCGACTCGCCTTCATCGACGTACTCGATTCGGTAGTTGTCGAGAATAATACTTTCGCCTAGCGCGAGAGCACCGTCTGTACGTTGCTGATAGAAGTTTGTACCAATGATTCCTAAGGCAAGCATGAGAATAGAGATGTGAACTATGTAGCCACCGTGCCTAGGTCGATTGCCGTTCACCAGTCTCCACCAAGCCATAACCCAGTTGTCGCCAGATCGATGACGTGCAGTTGTACCACGCCACCACTCTTCACTAATGGAGGCAGCTACGAACGCAACTACCCCGAATGCAAAAATAGCTATAGGGCGTTGAACACCAAGTGCAACGAGCACGATGATTGTCAGTAGACCGACTAAGGTTGGCCACATAAACCACTGCTTCATTGAACGTGCGGAAGTCTTGCGCCAAGGCAGCAATGGACCAATGCCCATCATCACGACGATACCTAGTAGTACAGGTCCGTTTGTTCGATCGAAGTAGGGTGCGGACACGCTAACTGAAATGTCTCGGGCGAGATCAGAGAAAAGTGGGTAGAGCACTCCCCAAAGCGTTACGCCCATCACTGCTAGGAACAGGAAATTGTTTATGAGGAACGAAGCCTCACGTGACATGAATGATTCCATCGCTCTGTCTGACTTCAATTGGGGCATACGCCATAAGAAAAGCGCAAAAGCGAATAGCAAACTAGCGAGCATGAACGAGAGGAAAATTACTCCAAGCGAGGACGCCGCAAACGAGTGGACGCTAACGACCGGGCCACCTCGGTTGATAAACATACCGAGCTGAGCCAGAACGAAGGCTATGTTTAGTAACGCTACATTCCACATTCGGAACATGCCACGACGTTTTTGAACCATGATCGAATGAACGAATGCCGTCAATACTAACCACGGCATGAGAGCAACGTTTTCGATCGGGTCCCACGCCCAGTAACCACCCCATCCGAGGATCGTGTAAGCCCACCACGCGCCTAGCAACATACCTGTACCCAGAACGCCCCATGTGATGATTGCTGAAACTCTTGCTACATCGATCCAGTCGTCACCGTAGTTACCAGCTATCAATGCTCCGGAGACGAATGCGAACGGAATAGTTATCCCAATGAGACCACCCATAAGTAACGGAGGGTGACTGAACATTCCAGGGTGTGTGAGCAGAGGGTTAATTCCTCTGCCTTCTAGAGGAATCGTGTCGAGAAGTTCGAATGGGCTAGCGACGAACGACAGAACTCCAAAGTAGAACAGTTGGATGATCGCGAGAATGGCGATGGTCCACGGCATGCTTCTGGCTAGTCGCTTTGGTGCGAACCAGATTGATATTGCAGATATTAACGCTAAGGCAAGCAAAATATATAGAAGAGAGCCTTCGTTACCTGCATAGAAGGCAACCCAAACGAAAGCACGATCCATAAAGGTGTTGGAGTGATCTACAACGTACTTGATTGAAAAATCGTTCTGTACGAAGGCGTTGATCAGTGCTCCAGAAGCCACTGCTGCTGCCAGAGTGGTCATATAGAGCGCTCGGCGAGCACTGACCACTAGTTCAGCCATGGCGGTCTTTTCACCGACTATAGCGCCGACTGCTGCATAAATACTCAAGGCTAGTCCGAGTAGCAGTGCCATTACTCCAAGATCGGCCATTAGGAATTTTCCTTGTCAGATTGACTAGAACTCACGTCATAACTTTCTGAAGAGGCAGGTTGTATGTATATTCCGAGATCACGATCTACTTTAGCTAAGTAATCGGAAAGGTCAGCGGGTTCATTTGGGGAAGATACGGTCTGTGTTCCCGAGTAATTGACTTGTGCAGCAGACTTCCTCATGTTTTTGATTGTTATTAGTGCGATACCTATTCCGCCAAAAACGATAACAACAGGGACTATGTAAGCGAGTAAGTTGAATCCACTGCTCTCCGGAGCTGCGAGAATTTCCTCTCCGTACCTTGCGACAAAGTAGTCTTTGACTTCGGCGTTGGTATTGCCGGAATCTAGCAGTTCACGAACTTTTAACCGCATATCCACAGCGATCTGTGCGTTCGAACCATCGAGAGTCTGGCCGTCACACACCGGGCACATGAGATCGCCAGCAAGCTGGTGAGAACGTTGCTCGAGTGTGATATCGACTTCTCTCACGCAATTCGTCGCCGTGAGAAGGATCAGCAAAGAAAGAGCTATAAAGAAAATGGCGAACGCTCTGGGAGAGCGCGCACGTGATCCGATCATTAGGAGCGGATCACCAGCTGCCATAACTTTACTTTCCCTGTGTAAGTATCCTGCGTAATTTTTAGAAGAATGAAAAACGGTGCGGCTACGTCCCGCACCCGAATTTACTGACAACAACTAAGATGATTTATTACTGGCTGAGGCCGGTGTTTTCGTCAAAGATGTAGTTCACGATGTCCCTAATGTCTTCTTCAGCCAAGAGTTTGCCAAATTCAGGCATTACTGGACCGTTCCATCCTGAAATGAAACTAAACATGACCTCACGTTGGTTTAGGCGGCTAGCTGCTGATTCTAGGAGGTTTGGGGGAGACTTGTACGGTATTCCTTCATTGGTGGCGTAAAAGCTCGAACTTGAAGTTATGTGTCGAACAGCTTTACCGTCACCGAGTCCTGAAACTCCGTGGCAAACCGAACAGTTGACTCGGTAAAGATTACCGGCAACAGCTGGGTCGTAAACACGTTCTTGTTTGTCTGGAACGTTGAGGGTATTGCTAGCGTCGCCTGCGGTCTTGAAAGCCACTGAGTCTGCCGGTGGCGCTAGACGTGGTGGCTCTTGTGCCCGGAACGCCTGTGAGTAGTGCATTTCAGAGAATGTTTCCACCGGGTAGGTGTTTGATTCCTGAATTGCACAGGCAGACGTTACGAAGATGCTGAGCATGAGTAGCAGGGCAACCGTTACAAGTCGACGTGAAAGCATTGATTTGATATTCGCTGGGAATACAGTCATTACGCGTGCTTGATCTCCAAAGCGCCTGCCTTGTTGAGTACGCTCTCTG
>JAPKCH010000077.1 GCA_026421185.1 Dehalococcoidia bacterium
TATGCACAATATTAAATTCTTATTACTTCTCGTCGTTCTAGCTGCGATATCAATACCAGCTGTCGCCTGTGGATCGTCGAACGGCGATGAATCCGTTTCGGATTCGGTCGTTGAGCCGGAAATTGACGCCGTACAAATGACGCTTCCAGACAGCGTTTTCACTATCGATGATGTAGCTGCTGTGGGATGGAAAAAATCTAAAGAACTTTCATCTGAAACGTTGCCCGGTGTATCTAGTGTTTGGTATGGGTTCTATCAGCAGCGTGACGTCGAAGTACGAGTGTATGAATCTCAGAGCGAAGCGATTAGCTTAGGTCAGGAGCTCGCTGATCTACATTCTGGACGACGCAAGCCGAGCTCAATGATTGACTCAGGTGCCATCACTAATGCACAAACCAGCACACGGACTAGTTACTTGACGTATGCGATTGTCGGTAACCTGATTTTGCTGTGCGAGATAAAAATCGAAGACTGCCAGGGGCTGATCGACGGTATCGGTCAATAGAGTCTCGGTTGTATTTATAACCTGATCGTTTCGGTGAATAAATCGAAGCCTCCTGTAAAACTATTGCCGAGGCTTATCAAGAAGCTAGTTATTCGTAGAGTCGATGCCATCAGGAGTCGTAAGAGCGCGACGTGATCGTCTTTCGGATACCTCGGCACCCTGCCCCCACCTATTGATTTGTCTTAGCGGGGTGCGACTAGGGGGCCTAGCTGTGTGGCATATTCTCCGACATGAAGCTTTGGATTCTAACAGGAGGGTTAGTTCCCATTAAGTCCCTGTTCTGAGGATGCGGGTTCAATTTCGTTTGTTTCTCAATTCCGCTATGTTTCCACCAAGTCCAACCCACGTTAACAGTACTGCTCCAGCAACAGAGCCACCGATTACGCCACTAGCGATGTCATGCGATGAAACCAAGGCGGAAAGACTGCCAATCAACCCACCAACTAAAATCCCTCTGATTATTAGTATCGCAGCATTTTTAAGTTTCATTTACATCTTTCCTACGTCTAAATTGTCTACATAAATAGACACATGTGGAAGAGGTATAAACCCCTTAATAATGGATTTAATAAGCCGGTATTATGTCGAAAAAATTAGCATAGTCCGAAATAGGACCATCAGGAGGAGACCAACCTATTGGGGGCTCATCCTCAGGATTTCCTGATCGTAAGAATTAATTATATTCATCAAAGAATTCTTGCTTCGTCAACCCTACGTGCTTTTCAAAAGCACCCCACCAACCTAGTTCGTAATAATCCTGAGGTATATCAATCCAGACAGTTTTATAAGCAATGTAAGCAGTTGCCATCAGGTTTCCGGTACAGTCAGACGCCGTGTCATAGGTATCTTTAACAGCCGATAAATACCAATCTGGAGAACAATCTCCCCTCCACTGGTCTTCAGGGATAGATCCCTGAAGTCACACTATCGAACCGATGCTCATGATGGCCCAGTTACAGCGGGTTTGCAACAGAGTAGGCGTGAGTCAACTGGCAGCATCCGCTATGATGATCCTGTGCCGAGTTAACTGATACACCGAGGGCTTTTACGAGCCGATAGATTAATTTATGGATTCTAAAAAACTTGAACTAACCCAGTCATACTCACTATTGGATCGTGCACGTGATTTGATCCCAGGGGTGGCGCAGACCTTCAGCAAGGGTCCGACGCAGATAGTGCAGGGCGTCTCACCGCTGTATATCGAGCGTGGGCAAGGATCGCACGTGTGGGATGTGGACGGAAACGAGTTCATTGACTATCCGACGTCACTAGGTCCTATCGTGCTGGGCCATAACGATCCTGATGTGTCGAAAGCCGTGATCGAGCAGATTTCAAAGGGCACCGTGTTTTCGCTCTCATCGCCGATCGAACTCGATGTTGCAGAGACACTGATCGACGCAATTCCATGTGCCGACATGGTCCGGTATGGGAAGAACGGTTCCGACGTTACAAGCGCTGCGGTACGGGTTTCGCGGGCGTTTACCGGTCGTGACATCGTGGCATTGAGCGGATATCACGGGTGGCAGGACTGGTATATCGGAACGACCACTCGGAACGCTGGTGTTCCGGCTGCTGTGAGCGATCTTTCGAAGAAGTATGTGTATGGCGATACTGCGTCTCTGGAAAAATTGTTTGCTGAGTACCCGGACCAGATCGCCTGCGTGATCATGGAGCCAGTGGGGGTTGTTGAGCCAGCTGAGGGATATCTTCAGGCAACTAAAGATCTATGTAAGAAAAACGGCGCGCTCCTGATTTTCGATGAAGTTATCACCGGATTCCGTATAGCGTACGGAGGTGCACAAGAACGTTATGGCGTTGTGCCAGATCTTGCGTGCTACGCCAAGTCTCTTGCAAACGGCTATCCGCTGTCCGTAATTGGTGGGCGCCGTGATGTTATGGAATTGTTCGACGAGATATTTTTCAGCTTTACGTTCGGCGGTGATGCGATTTCGCTGGCTGCCTCACAGGCAACGCTGGCGAAGATGCAGAGCGAACCGGTTTTCGAGCATCTTTGGCGACAGGGTCAGAAGTTGCAAGACGGGTACAACTCTCTGGCGCGAGAAAATGGTGTAGGGGATTTCACGAGTTGTATTGGACTGGCACCACGGACTGTGGCTACGTTTAGTGACCCGGACTCTGGACACGATAGTCCTGCTTTGCGCTCTCTGATACAGCAAGAGCTTGTTCGGCGTGGTGTGCTGTTCCTGTTCGGCTTCAACATTTCATACTCCGTGAGCGATGCTGACGTGGATCACACGCTCGAGGCGTTGCGCGCTACTATGAGCGTCGTGGCATCAGCGATCGATAGCGGAGATGTCGAGAGTTGGGTCGACGGCAAGATAGTTAAACCAGTGTTCAGACAGGCTTAGGACTGCGATTCCGGGTAATCTCTCCGCAGTCGGTGTCGAATCCTCACAGATATATTAAAAAGAGACCCTACGATTCCCATTACATGGTGAAGGTTAATCATAAATATGCAAACGCGTCGACTTGGAAAAGATGGACCTGACGTATCGGTGATCTGTCTTGGTGCCTGGCCTATCGGCGGCGGTATGGGGGTAATACCTGATGATCAGGCAATCGCCACAATTCACGCTTCGATTGATGCTGGTGCGAATTTCATCGATACAGCCGAGGGGTATCAGACAAGTGAAGGGGTGCTAGGAAAGGCACTTCGAGGTCGTCGTGATGAGGTGTTTTTGGCGACAAAGTTGACGGGTGATCACTCGTTGGAACACATGATGCAGGCTATTGAGAATAGCCTGAGTTCGTTGGGTACCGACTACATCGACCTTTATCAATTGCACGGTCCGCATCCTTCTACGCCGATCGAAGAGACGATGGTGAACCTAGAGAAGCTTCGTGATGACGGCAAAATTCGTTACATAGGTGTGTCGAACTTTTCTAGCGAACAACATCGAGAGGCAGCTCAGTACGGTGTTATCAATGCCTCTCAGCCTCGGTACAACATGCTGTATCGGAAGCCTGAAGAAGAAATTCTACCGGCATGTTTGGAACTAGGAATCGGGGTTATACCTCACTCCGCTCTCGCTAAGGCGATGCTCACCGGCAAGTATCGTCCGGGTCATGTATTCCCAACCGATGACGAACGATTCAACAAGCCAGAATTCGAAAACGATGTGTTTATCCCCGCAATGCTAGTAGTAGAGAAGTTGCTAGAGTGGGCTGGCGATCATGGACACGAAGGGGCTCAGTTAGCGATAGCGTGGACTCTTGCTAATCCGGCTGTAACGAGCTGTATCGTCGGGGCTAAAACGCCTGAGCAGGCGATATACAACGCTGCTGCCGGAGAGTGGTCGCTGGACGAGAACGATATGTCGGAGATAGCAGAAATTCTTGGAGATTTTCAACTCACGCGTTTTTAGGTCTGACACGATCGGAAAAGCTATTATCGTGCCCTCGTCCGCTGCTTCGATTCAGGTTACAAAGCCTCAGATTAGTGAAAGGTTTAGAAGGTACGTGTGGCTCTGGTGGGCTCCTGATGATCGGAGAACGACATATTAGTCGATTTGAAAATCAAGTTGCTTCTGATCTGGTTGCGAGGGGGGCGTGTTGAGAGTGTATATACCATCAAGAGCTCGGTAACGCTTTTGTGTATCCATACCGTAACCGACTAGCCACGCATCTGAGTTAGAGACTAGTGCGCAAAAATCGGGTGATAGATCATTGTTACGAGCAGAGGGCTTATCAACTAGCACGCACACTGCCACCTCAGCGAAACCACCCCGCTTGAACTCCTGTAGTAAATGTCCCATTGTCGTGCCGGTATCCAGAAGATCATCAATAATTACCACTGGAGAATGCGGTTCAATGGACTCACTGAATTTGCTAGGGAATTCGACCATCGGTTCTCTTATCAGTCCATCATCTAGGTAAGTCGAGACAAAAACTGGGGCGATGCACCACTTACCTGGCGTCAATCGTTCCAGTTCCATTGCTAAACCTGAGCAAAATGGCATTGCTCCTGTAAGAACTGGTACTAGGTTGACAGTTTGGTTCTCCGAGTACAAATCATCAATCGATTTGGCAACTTTTCGAATCGCTGCTTGCACCTCTTCGAACGGCCAAAGCAGATGCATCGTAGGCACTTTAGATGATCCCACTCACATACCCATAGCTTTTAGCGTGCGACAGCTGCTAACCGAAGTGGCAGAGCATCGAAGAATTGAAGGATTCATTTTCAGACAAGTCTTATATGACATTTGTAACTCAGAAATTTAACGATACTTCAAATCTGCTCACGCAACCGACAAGTTTAGGCCGGCTAACGAAATAAAATTCGCTAGCCGGCCGTTTGCGTTCAAATCTCAAACATCTTATACAGGCAATTCTGCATCTGTCAGGATTCTAACTGTTTACGGACACCACAAAGAACAGCGCCGACACCACTGCCAGACCAATGGATGCGTAATTTAGCGAACGCCCTTTACCACTGAGAGCTTTGATCAGTACGTAGCTCACAAATCCGATAGCGATTCCGTAAGCGATCGAATATGTCAAAGGCATAATGATCGCTGCAAGAGTAGCAGGGACGTACTCTGAGATGTCGTCCCAGTCGATATCCTTTATGTTACGTAAGAAGTACGTGGCAATAAAAATTAACGCTGGCGCCGTAGCAAATGCTGGAACCGACTGGGCCAGCGGTGCAAAGAACAAACATGCTGCGAAGAGTACCGCAACGGTTACGGCCGTCAGACCTGTTCTACCACCTTCTTTAATACCAGCTCCACTTTCAATATAGGAAGTAGTATTTGAGGTACCCGCTAAAGCGCCTACAACTGTAGCGGTTGAATCGGCCAACAATGTCCGGTCGATATCCTCAACCTCACCGTCTTCACCAACCCGCCCAGTAAGGTTTGCAATTGATGTCAATGTTCCGGCGGTATCAAGGAAGTCAACAAACAAAAATGCGAACGCTACTCCGATGAAGCCAGCCGTCAAAATTATCGAGAAGTCCAACTGGAAGGCATGCGAAGGACTAGGTACGGATCCCGCTACTCCCTGTAGTTCAGACTCGCCGATAATCCAAGCGATTATCGCTATCACAAGAATTCCGATAACGATGGCTCCAGGGATTTTGCGATTACTGAGTACTGCCATGATGATGAACCCGAGACCAGCAAGTAACACAGGCCACGAGGAGACGTCACCAAGTCCGACTAAAGTTGCTGGATTATCGACAATAATCCCTGCATTCTGAAGGCCGATGATCGCAAGGAATAGTCCGATACCTGCACCGATACCCAGCTTCATGCTTTTCGGGATCGAGTTGATGATGTATTTTCGTGCAGGACTAACGGAAAGGATGATGAACACAACACCAGCTACGAATACTGCAGTCAAAGCTTGCTGGTAGCTGTAGCCATCATTCAGTATGACCGTATAAGTGAAATAGGCATTCAATCCCATGCCTGGGGCTAGTGCGACCGGCCAGTTAGCCCACAATCCCATTATGAGCGTCCCTACCACTGCAGCGATTATCGTTGCAG
This sequence comes from Dehalococcoidia bacterium, assembly GCA_026421185.1. Lineage (GTDB taxonomy): Bacteria > Chloroflexota > Dehalococcoidia > Lucifugimonadales > Lucifugimonadaceae > Lucifugimonas. The sequence continues at coordinate 6,016 of JAPKCH010000077.1, forward strand.
TGAAGACAGCACCGAACTCCATACCAGTTCCGTCTGTACTAAGTGTTAGAGGGTTAACAATGGTTATGTAAGCCATCGTCAGGAAAGTAGCCAGCCCAGCCAGTAGTTCTATGCGGATTGATGATCCTGCCTTACTGACTCCAAATAGTTTTTCCAACCCTGTCTTACTGGGTCCAAGTAGTTTTTCCAACATTCAAATAATCCTTCCATGAGAACCCAAGATCCACACGAAACAACATAAATTGTTTCAAATCCTGAGAGTCTATTGATGTAGGCAAAATCAGTGGGTAGTTACTGGTTTTACCATATTAGGGGGTTTATATCATGTCCCAGCTTTTTTCGCAGATGAGAATGTTCATACGTGAACTTCGCCATAGCCACCACTACCTGCCAGTAGTCTATTCATAAGTCCCGTACCAGAGATCGCCGATGTGAAGTGAGCGAAGCCCTTCGTACCGGCTAGTTCAACGTAACGATTGGCAAGGAACGCCATTGTGATCGACATCTAGCCCGTGTGGGTCTGAATTCGGACCGCCCGCAGCGATGAAGAAGTCACTCGACTCTTTCCAAGTGAAAATCTCCACAGTCTCGATCTGGTCCGTTCGGGTCATAGTCAGAACTGATTGTCGAGCTGTAAGTCGCCCACATGCAGCCTGCACGATTCGCCTTGGAAGTTTCTTCGAGACCGA
>JAPKCH010000078.1 GCA_026421185.1 Dehalococcoidia bacterium
CCAAGAACACAAAAAGGACCCTGCCTCACACATTATCGAGGCAGGGTCTTTCTGTGTACATGAATAGTTCCAACTCACTAGGGTTCTGTCAATATTCAGTGCTCTAGTCGAAACAAGATCGACCTAAATACATCTTCGCCCCTCTGCATTTAAGCTGACAGCTCAGTCATTCGAGTCGACCAGTTCTCAGTGAATATCTCTCTCCGACTAGATGTTGAGACATGTCCACCATCCACCGCTCGAACTCTTAGCTAGTTTCGTAGTTCGTCGAAGGCGTTACAAGATCGACTGGCTGACTCAACCTTGGCGAAACCCAATATAGGGTAATAGCGATGCTTGATCGATCTGTGGTCTTGCTCGACCCGATTGTCAAAATGCTGATTCCGTCGGTGTAATGCCTTCCGACCTACGATCCAGCGAATTGCTTTCGTGTAGGCAGGATGTTTGTCCGTGGTCGTTCGTAAAGGCTTCCGCCTTGCACTATCGATTAGGCGTCGTAAGAAACTTCGAGCAGCATGTTTACCTCGGTGCTCACTTAGCATCGAATCGAGCAGGTTTCCTTCTCGATCGATTGCTCGATACAGATATACCCAACGACCTTGCTATACGTCTCGTACAGGTACCAGGAGTGACCAGCAACTCCAGGACGTTTGGTTCGCAGATTTTCACTGACCAACGGAGCGAACCTGAACTCCATGCCCGTATGTTTCATGACTCAATTTGAACCCACGCTGCATCAAGGGTTCAGCAACATCCCGAAATCTGAGCTTATATCTCAATCGTCAGAGTACCGCCATCAGCACGATATTGGTCGGGAACTGTAGATCACTGAAGGCTGTACCAGAACGTTTATTGAAACGCTTTTCGCAGTCTCCACAGTAGAAAGCCGCTAACCCAGTGAGGTTCGATGTTTTTTCTTCGAAACGAACGTGGACAGGCAGTACGGACAGGACGTGATCAGATCTCCTCAGCAAATGGGGAATGATGTTAAACGACCCCAACACTGAGTTCTGGCAGAACACTTTAGGTGAAGCATCTCTCAATGTTTAGTGATATTTGAAGCTGTCTGGTATTTTCGATGATCTTCCAATATATTTCGAGTTTTGAATTGCTACCTGTGTACATTAGTTGTATCTACGAATTTATTTGTTCGCCCACCAATTAGTAGTGTTTCAGTATTGAGTATGTGAATGAACGTTTCTCACGCAATTCCTTATAAATTCGGCGTTTTTCTGACTATCACTTCACATATTATTGTGTACCATATTGGTCAGGATTTCTATATGCGAATAATCTTTTACGTATCAGCGAACCACGAAAGCATCGTTGATTCGTGCTGATTCCGTCCCAAAGAGCATGTGACTCTAGAGTTTCGCGGTCACAAAAATTGAACCCGCGGTATTCAGTGCATTTCTGCTCTTCGATTACGGTAAAGAGATTTATTAGTTACTCAATACAAAAGGAGAGTGTTACGGCAAAACTTAGTTAGTTCTGTGCAATGGCCGATGACGAAATCTCATATCACCATCGCCGGATCCTGATCGAATGACGAGCATTCGATTGCAAGACAAATGAAATGGCGGACAGCCAGCGGAACCAATTTCCACCGACTGCCCGCACTTATCGCAGCAAGTTCGAATTGACTTTAATTCTCCGAGCTAGCTGCAACATGGATATTACAAGAAAATGAATAAATTAAATGCCCGCTTTGCGAAGCGACATCTACTGTCGATTGCATTTGCAGCGCTCGCTGTAATCGCCGTTGCCTGTAATTCTGACGCAACAGCGACACAGGTACCGTCAACGACTGCAACTGTGTCCGCTCCAGCCTCAACAACCACGCCAGAACCGACAGCGAATAGTGTGATCGGAAGTATTCCAAAAGCAACTTCAGCCAGCGAACTTTCGACCTCCCGGACTATCCAACACACTCTCGGTGAAACAACAATCGAAGGCTCTCCTGAGCGTGTCGTTGTACTTGAGTTCTCATTTGTCGATGCACTCGCTTCAGTTGGTATATCGCCAGTAGGAATTGCTGACGACAACAAACGCGGTCGAATCATTCCAAGAGTGGCTGAAATTATTGGCGATGACTGGGTTTCAGTTGGTACGCGGGCACAACCAAATCTCGAGGTAATCCTTTCTCTCGAACCGGACCTCATCATTGCGGATTTCCAACGTCACTCTGCGATCTACGATGAACTATCGGAACTTGCACCAACAATCGTCCTGAAGAGTCTCCAGGCGAGCTATGCGGAGACCCTCGATTCAATGGTGACAATTGGACAAGCACTTGGCAAAGTCGAACTCGTAAACGCACGAATCGAAGAGCACTCTAAATCAATGACTGCGCTCGCAGAACAGGTTCCGAATGACGAAAATCGAACCTTCCTTGCGGCTGTGGTGTGGGATGAAGGCTTCAATGCCCACGCCTCTGAGGCGTACACAATGGGTGTCCTCAAAGTTCTTGGACTCGAATCAGCGATTGTTCAAGAAGACCCCTACGCTGAATTGAATCTTGAGAGTCTCGTAGCGATTGATCCAGATGTGATGTTCTTGATGGTTGCTGGCGATCACACGCTTGTCGACGATTGGGAGAGCAACCCTCTTTGGCAAAACCTCATTGCCGTACAAAACGAATCCGTAATCAATATGGATCGAAATCTTTGGTCTCGATTCCGGGGAATTATAGCCGCGGAAGAAATAGCCAAAGACACCATCGCAGCACTCTACCCATAGGTTTAGTTCTTCTATGAACTTGTCATTGGTTAATAACTCGACGGGAGCCTCATCTGTGAGGCTCCCTGTCACATTGTCAGTCCTGCTGTTTTTAATGCTTGTAGCGGTCGTTTCATCCTTGTCGGTCGGTTCGTTCACCAACATCAACGTGAGCAACGTCTTAGGCTTTCTGATCGCCGGTGATGGTTCAACCGAGAATCTTATCGTCACGTCGATCCGGCTCCCACGCACCATCGCAGCTGGTCTCATTGGCGGAAATCTGGCAGTAGCCGGAGTTTTAATGCAAGGAGCAACGCGTAATCCACTCGCATCGCCGAGCATTTTCGGCGTCAGTGCAGGGGCATCGCTGGTCGTAGCGATATGGGCGGCGTTCAGTCCTGCGCAAAACGGCTTAACACTAGTAACTCTAGCGTTCGTGGGTGCTGCTATCGGTGGTTCGGTGGTTCTTCTCGCTGGTGGAGCGCTGAGCGGTCGATCCAATGTGATCCGTATGGCACTAGCAGGAGTAGCGGTCAGTGCAGTGCTATCAGCGCTGACCCAGGGCATCGTTGTGCTCGACGAAAGCAGTGCTGATCGAGTTCTTTTCTGGTTGGCAGGATCTGTTCACAATACCGATTGGTCGTCAATACGCACGCTTCTCCCGAGGTCGATACTGGGTGTAGCCATTGCAATCGGATCCGCATTCTTCCTGAACATATTGGCACTAGGCGATGAACTATCATCGGCACTGGGTCGCCGACCCTCACAAGTTCGAATTGCCAGTTTCATCGCAGTGATCATTCTGACTGGTGTCTCTGTCGCGATCGCTGGTCCTATTTCATTTCTAGGATTGGTGGTACCTCATCTAGCCCGCAAACTTTTTGGTGCGGATCATCGAGTATCGGTTCCCATGGCATTCTTGCTCGGTGGAACGTTGATGATCTCGGCCGACGTACTTTCCAGATTTGTTGACTTTCCCTTCGAGACTCCTTCAGGAGTACTCACAGCCATAGTGGGTGCACCGTTTTTCCTTTACTTGGCTCGTAGACAATTTTCATCCGTCGGTGCGGTCGTTTTCAACACGATAAGCTCGTCTACACTAACGTTGACATCACCTCGTAAAAGCTTCTTCACCGTATTCCCAGCAATAGCGATATTTTCTCTGGTGAGCCTTGGGGTTGGCGCAGTATGGATATCACCACCTGAGATACTGCAATGGATCTCAGGGACAGCTGAACCTCACACAACCAAAATACTTTATGACTTTAGAGCTCCACGAATAGTTGGGGCAATATTTGCGGGTTCAGCTCTTGCTGTGTCAGGAGTATTAATCCAGAGCATCATCAGGAACCCACTGGCAGCGCCTGAAATCATTGGGATCTCCGGTGGAGCCGGGCTAGCTGCGGTACTTCTATTTGTATTCGTTTCTGCTGTTAGTACAATAATGCTTACATCTGTCGCATTTGTCGGTGGAGCGACTACCGCCGGAATCGTCTACCTTCTCGCGTTCCGAAGTGGCGTCAGCCCAACGAGATTGGCTCTCGTGGGGATAGCAATAACGACGATTAGTGCGTCGTTTGTCACACTGTTACTTGCGAAATTTCCGCAAGACTTGAACGTGGCACTTCTTTGGCTAGCCGGCAGTCTGTGGGGTCGGGAATGGGGAGACATCATTGCGCTATCGATCGTCGCACTTGTCTTGCTCCCAATCGCTGTGTTGCTGGCTGCGCAGTTGGACGTCATTGCTTTAGGCGAACACGTAGCAATCGGTTTGGGAATTCGGACTGAGCGGTTACGCTTAATCACGCTCGTAATCGCTGTCGGTTTAGCCAGTACCGCGGTAGCAACCGTCGGATCAATAGCCTTTATTGGGCTCATGGCACCACACGCGGCTCGATTGCTCGTTGGAAATCGACATATCCTTCTAATTCCAATGGCTGCAGGAATTGGGACAGTGATTCTGCTCATTGCCGATGCAGTGGGACGTGGATTGTTCGCACCAACTGAAATACCTGCCGGCATCTTCACAGCGCTCGTCGGCGGACCCTATTTCTTATTCCTACTTAGTCGTACTAAAGACTAATTACTTTTCAGAATCGAAAAGGATTTTTTATGGCATTACAAACCGAATCGCTGGTGCTGGCATACGACTCCAAGGTAATTGTCGATGGGCTTTCTCTAGAGTTTCCGGAAGGCAAAATTACCGCGTTGGTCGGCCCAAATGGCTCAGGAAAATCGACAATACTGAAAGCTATGTCTCGCATTCTTTCTCCCAAGCAGGGTTCGGTAATTCTCGACGGTGCTGATATTCACACGCTGCCGGCAAATGAGGTCGCTCGCCGTCTCGCAATACTGCCACAATCGAACGAGACACCGGGTGGATTGACCGTAGAGCAACTTGTCCGATTCGGCAGAGCACCATACCAGGGACTGCTTGGCTTTAGTAGCACTAAGGACCGAGAACAAGTTCGCTGGGCTCTTTCGGTCACGAATCTTGTGGAACTGTCTCAGATTCCAGTCGCTGAATTGTCAGGCGGTCAAAGGCAGCGAGCGTGGATTGCTATGGCTTTGGCACAGGATACAAACGTTCTGCTACTGGACGAGCCGACAACCTACCTAGATATGGGCTATCAAGTCGAAATTATGGAATTAATAAAAAATCTCAACCGAGAGCAAAACCGCACAATAATCATGGTATTACACGATCTAAATCAGGCGGCCCGATACGCTGATCATCTGATCGCCATTTCACACGGAAAGCCTCGTGTGTCCGGGCCTCCCGCTGAAACACTGACGCAGGCCATGCTAAATAATGTATTTGGCGTAGACGCTGACGTGATACAAGACCCTCGAACAAGATTGCCTATGTGCGTCGTATATGGAGCGATTAAGAACGCCACTTCGAGAACCACGAGCATGCGACGCTGAGAATCACCGGACCACTTGTAATCCCAAACACGTATCCCCTGATGATCATAGAAGAATTGGTTGTTCCTCTGCTCATTTGGGTAAACCCTCAAGAATGCCCGATCCTAAGCGTCTGGAAATATTCTGAAGGGAACAATAACCGGGCTCGCAGTACGGTTTTCCGTATGGAGTATGGTCCAATGCGTCTCAAAATATATGCAGATGTCTACGATCATCCTGCTAGGGGCAGATCGCTCACATTAACGCCAAAGGAGATCTTGGCAGATGGCAGTGAAGTAGATACCGTGTTTCGGGCTGGAACCGAAATTAGTGTTTACGGAAGTTGAGCATTTCGGCATCGGTCAATACGCTTGGCGTTGCACAACTCAATATCTTGGGTAATCCGAGTTCTGTGTGATGGCTACCGTTGAAGGTTGTGCTGGCATCCGACATTAAGATTTCAAGTAATACCTTAAAAGCCGGTTTCGCCTTTATCGACACAATCGACCTGCTGCCCTTCATGTCGATGTAGACAGCATCCAAGACCGTCGTCAGCAATTGGTGCCGTTCCTGATGGGTTGCGCCGGTCCATAGTCTCGGCATTTCTTGGAGTAGTAGGCCAGCTTCTTTGGCTGCATCAACCTTGGGGATTAGCAAAGATTCAAGTTCCCACTCCATCGACTTCTTCTGCCTGTGATATTCGTTCTCGTCGAACAAACCATCTACAAATGCCTTACCGAGCCTTCGCAGCTTTTCCTTCACTCGCTCGCGTTCACCAATGATCCGTGCGGTCTCGTCCTTATGAACGATCTTTGCCAGTACTCGACGTTCCCAATTGTCCGGCAAACGGAGGACGGGCATTCACGACAGTACAGAGAGCTGATTCGGCACACAGATCGAAAAGATGCTTGTGTTCACCGGCGAGCCCGACTCTCCCCCGTCTCCACCAAGAACACAATAGAAGGCCCTGCCCTCTCGATTC
>JAPKCH010000027.1 GCA_026421185.1 Dehalococcoidia bacterium
TCTTGGGCTGGCTGGGATTACACATTATCGGCTGATTACGAATGACGATGGTCTAGACCTTGCAGGTGGTGTTACCACGTCAAATACACCGTTTATCTTACTTCTAAGTGGACGGGTACTTGAGTAGCCGAGAGTCGTGTAGGGGTAGTTTCAGGACCCTCATGCCCTTGACCAACATAAGTCTCTAGCAACCACTTAATCATCAGGGGCAGGATATTTTTTTCTCTGACTATCTGACGGGCAGCATTACGCGGAATCAACCGGTAAAGTTGTTGCGCCTGTCCTTATTCGAAGGACGGCGGCAACCGAACTGGAGTGTATGTAAACGATGGCCCCAGACATAATTTCCGATCTTGTAGCAGCCCGATCTGCGCAAATTATCGAGACTCGACGCTTTTTCCACGGTATTCCTGAACTTGGATTCGAGGAGAACGAAACCGGTCAAGCTATTGCCGATCGTCTTACAGCGGCTGGTCTTGCGGTCGAGAGAGGCATCGGCAAAACAGGGTTAGTAGCGGTTCTAGAAGGAGCAAAACCCGGTCCACGGCTGATGATTCGTGCTGATATCGACGGACTACCTGTTGATGAACTTACCGGACTTGATTTTGCCTCGACCAACGGTCGAATGCACGCCTGTGGCCATGACGGGCACATCACAATGGCGGTCACTGCAGCTGAAATACTCGCCGGGATGAAAGATCAGTTGGCGGGTACGTTGATATTCGTCTTCCAGCCTGCTGAAGAGGTCGTTATGGGCGCTTTGGCGATGATCGATGACGGTCTCTTCGAGAAATACCCTGCCGACCGAGTCATCGGAACGCACCTCTGGAACCAGATTCCAACCGGAATGATTGGTGTGAACAGGGCAACCGTATTCGCCAGCGCCGACCAGTTCCGTCTTACTGTCCACGGCAAGGGTGGTCATGGAGCAATGCCTCATAAGACGATCGACCCGGTAGCTGCTATTGCCGAAATCATTACGACGGCTCAGACAGTAGTTAGTCGAGAAGTTCCTCCGAACGACATGGGTGTTGTCACGTTTGGTCAGATTCATGGAGGATCAGCACCGAATGTTATAGCCGACAACGTAACCGTCGAAGGGACTGTGCGTGCGTACACGGCTGAAACTCGAATTCTAATTTTGCAATCGCTTGAACGAATTTCCAGCAATGTCGCTGCAGCTATGAGGGCAACGACATCATTTGAACGAATTCACGGTGCGCCGCCGGTCATCAACGATCCTGAGGTTGCTGCTTGGGTTACTCAGCAGGCGAGTTTGGTAGTTGGTGAAGGCAATGCCAAGGAATGGGAACCTGTCAGCGTCGGTGACGATATGGCAGAGTTCAACGATCGTGTGCCGGGCGTGTACTTCCTGCTCGGTGCGGCTCACGACGATGCGAGAGTGGCTGAACGGGGCATCGAAGGTCACCACAACGCCAAGTTCGACTGGAACGAAGACTGCTTGCCACTTGGCATCGAGGTGTTTGTGCGGTCGGCAGTGGACTATTTGTCGTAATACTGTTGGTTTGAGGGCCGCGTTGTCGCGGCATACTGGAACAAATCTGCCGGGCTGTTCGTCAACACTGTGACATGAAATAAATAATCCTAAAATCAGCGGCGTTGGCTGGCGTTATCGTACTCGTCGCCGTGCTTTGGCCAATATTTATAGAGGCAGAAACCTCGCTAGCACCGTTCTAGGTGATTGCATCGGCGGCTGAATCGGCATTGCGGGGCTCGCTCTATTAAGCAAAAAACGCTGGCTGCTTTGGGCAGCACTTAGTGTTTGACCCGGCGCTATAGCTGGCGGACTGGTGTTCGCTGGGATCGCATTTCTCACGGTAAAAAACGGGACGACAGGCTGGGAAGGTGCGATTGTGGCGATCGTAATCATCTTCGTCGTGTTCGTTGGTGCAATTGCCGGATCGATCACTGGCGGAGTGCTCGGCGCGCGTAAGACACGCCGAGCTGGTTCGCCTGATTAGTTCTTTTGGTCTAAACGACTGGCGCAGAGCCACCGTCTACGTTGATGGCTGTGCCGGTTACGTAGCTGGCGCGTCCGGATGCTAGGAAGCAGATCACATCACCGGCTTCTTTTGCTTCGCCGATTCGTCCAAGAGGGACGCCACCGCCGAAGGTTGCCCAATGATCGTCGAGCGAGTAGCTCGGGTCCTTGGCGTTGATGCCTTCCCAGCGGGTTCGGTGCTGGCCTGACTTCAATACGCCTACACAGATTGTATTCACACGTATGTTGTGCTCGGCGAGTTCACCAGCCCATGATTTCGTGAGTGAGATGCCGGCTGATCGGGACAGGGAAGTCGGTTGCGAACCGGGTCGAGCAGCCTTGCCGCCGGGAGTGGTCGTGTTGATGATCGCTCCGGTGCCAGATGCTTTGAGGTGAGGCAATGCAGCTCGTGCGCAGTAGATCGCACCGTAGATCTTGATTCCGAAGTCGGTTTCCAAGTCAGCGTCGGTCATTTTTTCGAGCGTCGTTGCCGAGGAAGTTCCTGCGTTGTTGACCAAGATGTCGACACCGCCGAACTCGCTGACCACTTTGGCAACCATCGCCTGAACGCTAGATTCGACAGATACGTCGGCTGAGACTCCGATGACTTCTCCACCTGATTCTGCTTTGATCTCAGCAATAGCGGTGTCGAGTTTAGATTGCGTTCGTCCTACGATTGCGACTTTCGCGCCTTCGCTCGCAAGTGAAGTAGCTGCTGCTTTTCCGATGCCGTCGCTGCCGCCTGTGACAATAGCGACTTTGCCGTTTAATCCTAGATCCATCGTGTCGGTTCCATTCTTTAGCTCATGTTCATATCAAGCGGGGCGACGATGCCAACTGTTTCTGTCGATGCAGAACGCATCGGCAATCATCACTACCGTTGTTGCGACGGATTATAAACACGAAAATCGGAAAATCATTTGATACTGCGTTTTTGTGCGTACGAGTTGTACTGTTAACCCTTGTGTGATTCTTCCGTTGCCCTTGCCAGTGATAGACATGGTGAACGAACCTGGCATCCGTTGAGTCGCACAGTCGACATTTCAAGTTCGGGCAAGCATCAGATAGGTAAAAGAAGTGAAGAACGGGCAGCGTTTCGAGCCGCTTACAGTGCCGCGCAGAGTGATTTTGGGACCCGGGCCTAGCTCGGCGAACCCACGAGTTCTTCGTGCGATGTCGCTGCCTATCATTGGTTACCTCGACCCCGCGTTCTTCGAGCTTCTCGACGAACTGACGGGAATGCTCGGTGAGATCTTCAAGACTAAGCAACGGGCTTTCGCCGTTGCTGGAGCTGGATCGGCAGGTATGGAAGCCGGGCTTGTTAGTCTGGCTTCGCCTGGCGACACGGTAATTATTTGTTCTTACGGCTACTTCTGTGAACGACAGATCATTATGGCCGAGCGACTTGGGTTCAACGTAGTTCCGCTTCGCACCGAGTGGGGCAAGTCGATGGATCCCCAGGTGCTTGCCGAAGCATTGAAAGAGCATCCTGAAACTCAACTCGTGCTTGGTATTCACGCCGAGACTTCGACTGGAACCATTCAGCCGATTGCCGAGTTTGCTCGTCTTTCTCACGAAGCCGGAGCGCTGTTCATGACGGACGTTGTGACCTCACTGGCCGGTTGCGAACTTAAATTCGACGAGTGGGAATTGGACTTTGCTTACTCAGGTTCGCAGAAATGCCTGGCGGCCCCTCCTGGAATTTCTCCCGTGGCTATTTCAGATCGCGCGCTTGAGTACATACGGAACCGCCCTAAGCCCCCAACATCGTGGTATTTGGATCTTTCATTGATCGCTGACTACTGGGGACCGGATCACATTGCTCACCACACAGCGCCCGTAAGCATGATTTACGGTTTGCGTGAAGCGGTGGGAATGGCGTTGAACGAGACTCTTGAGGTTCGGTGGCAGCGTCACGAGGCGAACGCCTCTGCTCTTCGGGCGGGGTTAACTGCTCTGGGCTTGGAACTGCCGATATCGAAAGAAGAGCGTTTGGATCAGCTGACAGTCGTGAAGCTTCCGAAGGGAATCGATGATGTGAAGCTGCGTACTCAACTTCTTGAAGAATATTCAATCGAGGTTGGGCGTGGTCTGGGCAAGTTCGCTGGCGAAGTTATTCGAATCGGCCTGATGGGCGAGTCGTGTGTTCCTGCAAATGTGTTCGCACTACTCAGCGCCCTGGAGAAGATTCTCCCCGATCACGGATTTGAAGTTGCCAAAGGTGCGGCTACAGCAGCTGCAAGTGCGCAGTTAGCCGAAAACCCTTCACCGGTTTACACGGCTTAGCGTTTCGGCTGATTAGCCTCTACGAACGTTCGAGTGCGTAGGCTTGATCTAGCAGGTCGACGACGTATCTGACCTTTGTCGATCGGGTGTTCGAGTCTTCTTTGGCGACCTCTGTAAGAGCGAAATCCAATTGCATTGCGCAGCCGGGATTTCCAGTAGCAACAATTTCGGCGCCAGTAGCCACAACGTTACGCGCTTTGCGTTTTCCTAGTTGAGCGGACATCTCACGTTGGGTAAGCGAGTACGTTCCAGCCGACCCGCAGCAAACCGCTGCTTCTCCAAGATCAATCAACTCTAATCCGGGTATCGAGTTGAGAATCGTTCGTGGCGCATCGGTGATTCGCTGAACGTTCAACAGGTGACATGGGTCTTGATACGTGACTTTTACGTTCAATGGCTTGGTCGGTGCTTCGAATTCGTATTCGACCAGTAGCTCGTGAATATCTTTGGTTAGCTCTGCGACCTGCTTCGCCTTATCGACGTATTCAGATTCGTTCGCTAGGAGTTCTCCGTAATCCTTCATCGCCGCGCCGCAACCGGCTGAAGCTGAGACGATGGCATCGGGCTTTGCTGATAAGAATGAATCGATGTTCTGCTTTGCCATCTCGATTGCTGTGTCTGGTTCACCTGAGTGGGTGTTCAGAGCGCCGCAGCAGCCTTGTCCGGCCGTTAGGTGCACTTCGATGCCGTTGCGGGTCAGTACACGTACTGTGGCTTCAAGTGTTTCGGCGTGGGTTAGCGCCATTACGCATCCTGCCAACATCGCCACTTTCGCCTTGCGAAAACCCTGCGCAGGGTGAACTTGACCTTTGGCTACAAAGAAATTGTCCGATAGCTCAGGTAAATATGCGTCGGCGAGTTCGGCGTCACCGGGGAGAAGCTTCAGCAGGCCAGTGCCGCGTGCGATTGTTCGCATGCCCGATTTTTTGTAGAACTTGAGCGCGTTGCCCGCCATTCGCAGTTTTACGGGGGAGGGCAACATCGTGTTGTAGCCGATTGAACGGGCAGTGCGTTCTGTGAACGATCGATTCGTGTGCTGTTCGACTTGCGCTCGTGTCGCTTCCATCAGCTTGCCGTATTCGACGCCCGAAGGACACGCCAGTTCGCAAGCGCGGCACTGCAAGCACAGATCCCAGTGTCCAACTACGGATGGGCTCATGTCGAGGCGACCTTCGTTGACCGCCTTCATTAGTGCAATTCGGCCACGAGGAGATTCAGCTTCGAGTCCTGTTTCCAGATAGGTAGGGCAAGCCTGAAGACAGAAGCCGCAATGGACGCACTTGTACAGATCGGACTCTTGCGGCGCGTGAGGTCCTGAGAATCCTGGGAACGTACCCGGTGGACCTACTGAAATTGTTGGCTTATCGATCGACATCGAAGCGGTTAAATCTTTCCTGCGAATCGCCCGGGGTTGAGTGTGTTGGATGGGTCGTACTGGTTCTTAATACGTCGCATCAACTCTATCGATGTTCCAACGTCGCTAAATACGTCTCGAGATTTTTTGACGTTCATACCACATTGCTCGATGACATATGAAGCGGGATGCTTTTTGACTTCAGTCACAAATGAATTGATGATCGAACTAGAATCTTCTTCACTTCTCGTACTTGCTAGAATCGTTAGTGCGCCAAATCCTAGATCGCAGATAGTTGAAATGTCACTATGACCGTTATTTGAAACTTCGGAACGAATGGCGTGCGAAGCATTGAGTGCTGCCATCGGAAGTGATGTCATTCTTGCTGACAGATTGGAGGTTGACTCTGCATCGTCAAGTTTCGCCCAAGCAGAATTGGCACCTACATCGTTGAGAACTGCGTAACCTGCGGCATTGTTTGAACCTGCAGCGCCAACTACCTCGTTGACTTGACGTTCTATCGAACGAACACCACCGCCAAGCCTAATTAGTAGCGCCCATGTATCGGATTCCGGTGCCTTGTCGCCAGTAGATTTTATCGTTTCATTTGCCATAGGTCCGGAAAGTAGTGAAATAACTTCAGGCATAAAAAAGCCGTTCACGAACCTCATGCCGACATCTTGAGCAGTTTGTCGGTCGTTGAACCAAACAATAATGGTTTGCTGTTCAGGTGGAATAGGCAACAGCTTGAACGCTGCTTGTGACACAACGCCTAGTGTCCCAAATGCGCCGGTGTTGAGACGGTGCATCTCGTAGCCTTGAACGTTCTTTACTACACGGCCGCCACTTTTGGTTACGGTGCCATCGGCGAGCACTATCTGCATGCCGATCACCCAATCACGAATTCCGCCGGTGGAAGATTGGCGATGCCCTGAGGCGTTCGACGCTACAGAACCGCCTAGGGTCGCCTGAGCGGGGTTGCGCACTTCAAAAGGCAGCTGTTGTCCTTCTTTGGCGAGCAGGGTATTAAGCGTGCCAATCGTTACTCCGGCATTAGCGACGACTGTCATATCGCCAGGTTCATGTTCGATCTCGCCTTTGAATTGGGATAGATCGATAGCTGTGTTGTAGCTCGACGGAATATTTCCGATTCCGATTCGAGTTCCACCACCCCATGGAATTGCGGAGTGACCTGATTTCGTTACGGCAGCTAAGGATTTTGAAAGCTGATCAAGACTTTCAGGATGTTCGATTGTGGAAGGCGTTAAACCGTCTAGCGAATGGCTCAATTTAGTTCTCTGAACCTACAACTTCGCCGGAGTTCGTGGTGTTGAGTGCATTTGTGGCTTCCACGGTGCGGTGTCCCATAATTGATCTCCGATAGCGGTCGCTTCATTGATTGCTTCGTTTGGAACTTCTTCTTCCCATGCAACAAGATTCTGCTGAAGTTGTTCAAGTGTTCGTGCGCCAACGATGCAGGCAGAAACCGCCGGGTTTGACCTGACCCATTTGAGAGCCATCGACATTGGTGATACGTTGTATTTTTCGGTTACTGCGATGAACTGTTCCATCGCGTCGAAAGTATCTTTATTCCAGTACGTGGTTTTATAAAAGTTCGCAGCTTTGAAATCATCGGAGTAGCGCCCCCCTTTTGGCGTTTCCGCTTTGAAATTACGGTGTTTTCCTAGAAGGAATCCGCCAGCCTGTGGTGAGTAAACCATTACTCCAACGCCTTGATCGAGACACACAGGGAATAATTCACGTTCGGCTTCTCTGTAGAGAAGATTGTAGCGAGGTTGGACTGAGTTGAACTTGCTAAAACCGTTCTTATTCTGAGCCCAAAGAGCTTCGACAAGTTGTGGACCTGAGAAGTTTGATACTCCAATGTAACGTGCCTTGCCGGCCCGTACAACGTCGTTATAAGCCTCAACTGTTTCTTCGATCGGTGTTGTTAGGTCAGGCGCATGAATCTGATAAAGATCTACGTAGTCAGTGCCAAGACGTTTGAGTGAGTCGTCAATCGCTTGCATGACGTATTTTTTATTGACTCCGACGTCGTTTGCGTTCGGGCCGACTTGGCTTCTGCCTTTAGTGGCGAGAACGACTTCTTGGCGTCTAGTTTTGATGAAATGTCCAACATTTTCCTCGGAAAGTCCGTCGCAGTAAGAATTTGCGGTGTCTATGAAGTTCACACCGCCTTCGAAAGCGGCTGACATTATGCGCTGCGAGTCTTCTTTATTGGTTTGACCACCGAAGTTGTCTGATCCTATGCAGTATTCAGAGACTTTTAGTCCGGTATTCCCTAGTCTTACGTAATCCATATGACCTGTCCCTTATTTCGCTGCCGACGATGTTGGTAGAGTGCCGAAAGCCTGTCCCGATTTAGGTGGGTATGCCATCGGTGCTTGCGCTTCGAATTCGTCAGCAACCGCTCGGACTTCCGACATCACTTCAGTTGGTGCAGATTCAGACCATGCAGATAGAACGCCTTTGATGTGTTCAACTTTTCGAGCACCAAAGATCGGAGCAGTTACTCCGGGGAACTCTGAAACCCATTGCAGTGCTAGCCGAATAGCTGGTTGACCATTCTTCTCGGCAATTGCGGTGAATTTTTCGACCGCCGTGAAGGTAGCTTCATTGAAGTACCGAGACTTCAAGCCACCACCCTTGGAGTCGTCCCGCATATCAAATTTCGAACCTGCGACGGCTTTGCCTGATTTACCATGCTGACCTGTAAGCATTCCGCTCGCCAGTGGTGAGTAGGGGATTACAGCAACGTCGTGATCGGCAGCGAACGGTACCATCTCCCTACCGAGTCCTGGCTGGAGAATATTGAATACGCTTTGAATTGCTTCGAAGCGGTAAAGATTCCTGACATCTGAAGTCCAAAGTCCCTTGGCTAACACCCAAGTTGGGAAGTTGGACGCAGCGGCATATACAACCTTGCCCTGATGAATCAAATCATCGACTGCACGAAGAGTTTCTTCGATCGGAGTCTCTGCATCCCAAGAATGGCAGTAGAGCAGATCGATACGATCTGTTCGTAATCTTCGAAGTGATTCTTCTACAGCTCGAACGATGTGATATCGAGAAGCACCGAGATCGTTTACGCCGGGACCGACTGGTGAACGGTACTTGGTAGCGAGAACAACGTTATTGCGGCGACCAGAATCGGTGAGATAGTTCCCGATCATCGATTCGGATCGACCTTCATTGTACGAATCTGACGTGTCTACGAAGTTGATACCGCCATCGAGAGCGGTGCTAAGTATTTCGTGCGCAGTCGTCTCGTCACATCCGTATTGGTTACCGTAATTATCGGTGCCCAATGCGATGTTTGAGACTTTCATCCCGGTTCGCCCAAGCTTTACATATTCGATGGGGATTTTATTGCTCCTTGAAAATCATATTAGCGTTATGTTTAGCTGTTTTTTATATCGATCCAGCATGATTCTTTGACCGACTGATACACGGCATCAACTATCTCTGCCGCTTTCATTCCGTCGTAAAAACTGGTTTCAATGAGTGACTGATCGCTAGCAATTATTGCGTCGGCGAAACTTTGATATGGCTGAGGGTATTCAGGTCCAGGATCCAATTGTCCGACTGGGTTATTCGGTCCGGTAACGCCCTGAATTCCGAATCGACCGTCAGTAGTGATCCGACCTTTTTCGCCTGAAATTTCTACTCGCGGCGAAGTCTTGCCGTCTGGATCGGTTCCCCGTGAAGCAAATGAGGTGTGAACAACCGCCATGCCACCGTTCTCCCATTCGCACAGAAATCCCGATACGTCAGGCACGTCTACATCGATGCCTTCTGGATTATCTGCAGTAGGGCGGTTTGGACTGGTGGTGTCGAACGAAGCGACAACACGTTTTACTTCACCATTGATGAACCGAAGCATGTCGAATACGTGGATCAGTTCGTAAACCGATCCACCACCGTTTTCAGAACGCAAACGCCAGCTGAGTGTCTCCGGCCTGGCATCGAACTGGTGCGACATGCCCCACCAGAGGTTTGCGTGGAAAATACGACCTACAAAATCATCGTCGAGATACCGTTTGATCCGACCCATCATCGTGTTGCCGCGCTGATTGAAGTTGGTCGAGTGGATCACACCAGCTTTTTCGGCAGCATCGAGCATCTCTCTTGAATCGGCTGCTGTGAGTGCGAGTGGCTTATCGCACAGAACGTGCTTGCCAGCTGCAATTGCATCAAGAGCGAGTTCTTTGTGAGAGCCGGTAGGAGTGATGATGTCGACAGCATCAAGATCGTCCATCTTCAACATCTCGTGGTGATCTGTGAAGCCGTTCGGGATGTCCCACTTTTCTTGGAATTCGACGAGTGCTTCAGGATTGCGCCTCATTGCAGCCACTACTTGGACGTTATCAAGCTTCGAGAAGTGATCCATGTGAGTGTTAGCGAATCCGCCCACACCGATGATTCCGATGCGAACTTTTCCTGATGCAGAAGGCAAGTTTGATCCAATCTGTGAGCGTGAGACGACAGTAAATCGAAAGCTTAATTCTGGAGTTTGACCATCACTTAAATTGATGAACTGATTGCTTAATTACTAAGTCTAACGAAAAAGCCGATGGCTAATCGTATTCACTCGTTCGTTTTTATTGCCAGTCTTGAGTTCCAGTAGGGCGGAATGACTCAGTAGTAATACCGTACGCCTCGCCATGAATGGCGCCACCTGGGAATACTTTGCCAGGATTGAAACGCTCGCCTAGCGAAGGTACACCGATAGGGGCGTCTTTAGGGGAGTCACCGATGAAAGCTGTTCTGAGCCGGGACATCGCATCAAGATCATCCTCATTGAAAACGAGTGGCATATATGCCTGTTTTTCGATGCCAATACCGTGCTCTCCGGAAAGTGCACCGCCAGCTGCCACACATGCTTCTAGAATTCGTGCTCCAGCCAAAATTGCCTGTTTCACTTCTGTCGGATTGCGTTCGTCGAACAAAATAGCCGGGTGAATGTTTCCATCTCCGGCGTGGAATACGTTTGCAACTTTCACGTCTAGCTCAGCTGCGATTTGGTCGACTTGCTGTAGTACTTCTCGTAGCTTGGTGCGAGGAACTACACCATCGACAAGATAGTAGGTTGGGGCGATGGTTCCGTAGGCTCCGATCGCTCCTTTTCGAGTCTCCCATAGTTTGGCACGAGTTTCTTCATCATCTGCCTCACGGATTTCCATTGCTCCGTTTTTATTACAGATAGCGAGAATGGTTTCGGTTTGTTCTTCAACGGATTCGATGAGGCCGTCTACTTCAACAATCAGAACAGCCTGAGCTGCAGCTGGGTAACCGGGGTGATAGAACGGCTCGACGGCGTCGATCGTATTGCGATCCATCATTTCGAGGGCTGACGGCACCATCCCAGCCGCAATTATCTCGGATACGGTGTCAGAAGCGGCGTCCATAGTAGTAAACGCAGCCAACATGCTGTGGATCGTCTCTGGCTTCGGTAGCAGACGTACAGCGATCTTCGTCACGATTCCTAGTGTGCCTTCGGAACCTACGAACGCACCACGTAGATCGTATCCAGCGGCTTCGCGCTCTGTCCCGCCGAACCAAGTCAATGAACCGTCCGCTAGTACAACTTCTAAGCCGAGCACATGGTTTGTCGTCACGCCGAGCGCTAAGCAGTGTGGTCCGCCGGCGTTTTCACCGATATTTCCACCGATGGTGCAGGTTTTCTGACTAGCGGGATCAGGGGCGTAAAAAAGTCCAAGATGACTGACTTTTTGCGATAGATTAATATTGATCATCCCCGGCTCGACAATTGCAACACGATTAACCGCATCAACTTCAATAAGCTCGGTGAGTCGAGTTAGTGCAATGACTACCGAATTGCGAAGCGGAACCGCACCACCCGAGAGACTGGTTCCTGCACCACGGGCAACGATATATACACCGTGTTGATTGGCAATTTTGACAATTTTAGATACTTCATCCGCCGTCGACGGTAGAACGACAGCCTGTGGCGGAGCTTTGTCGATTGATCCATCGTATTCGTAGACCAAAAGGTCTTCAGGTTTCCAGATCACATACTGGTCGCCAACGATGGTCGCTAAATCTGAGATTATCGTAGAACTGACAGGTGCTTTAGAGGACATCAAATAATTGTTACACGCGCTGGGTAAGTTACCAAGCCCTAGAAAATTGTTCCAACGCCGGTAACGTTACGTATGATTTCACGATCTTCTTGATCTCGGATGATCTTAGCCGTCATCGCATCTGGGTCGCCCCACTGGTCGAGAAGGATTTTCAGAAGGCTTTCTTGAACGACCGAATGCTCGGCAATGCCCGCTAAGTTCGTGAATTCGCCGGGGTCTGACTCGAGATCGTAGAGCTCAAGTTCAATCGGGTTGCCGTGTCCATAACAAAGCTTCCACTTGCCAGATCGCACCATTCCGAGGGCGCGATCTGTACCGTGAGCGAAGTGTTCGGATATGGCTACATTGTTGAGTTCAGATGTGTCGCCTTCGAGAGCGGGCACAAGAGACTGGCCGGATAGATCCCATTTATCTAGTTGAACTCCTGCCAAATCGAGGATCGTTGCAACCGCATCGACGTTCGAAACTGCTTCAGAAACCCGCTGTCCGCCATCGAACTTACCTGGCCATGAAATTTGAAGTGGGACGTTTGCCGACTGCTCGTAAAAGCACATCTTTCGCCATAGACCATGTTCGCCGAGCATATCGCCGTGGTCCGAGGTGTGAACGATTACCGTGTTCTCAGCAAGACCTTGCTCTTCGAGTACGTCCATAAGATGACCGATTTTGTCATCCAAATACTCGCACAATCCGAAGTACGCAGCGCGTGCTCGTGCGATTTCGTCGTCAGTCCACTTTCCGTCTAATCCAAACATCTGACGTAGCCGCTGTGCGGAAGGAGGAAGATCGTCCAAGTGCCCATCGGGAATGTTCGGCATATTGACGTTATCTGGGTAGTACTTCGAGAAGTACGGTTCAGGAACGATGAAAGGGAAGTGCGGTGCGATGAATCCGACACACATGGCGAACGGCTTGTCATGGCGTACCGGGTCGGAAAGGTACTCGACTGCAGCCTTTTCCATTGCGTCATCAGCTTCGATCATCGGGCTAACACCAGGGTCGGCTTCTCGCACTCCGTACCAATCTTCAAGAGCAGTAGGAATGCCGTCTGACCAACGATAATGATCGAGAGGTACTTCGATATGCGGATCTCTCGATAATTGTTCTCCGAACCCATGCAATGGATCAGGACCCACAAGGTGCATCTTGCCATTTAGAGCGGTGTCGTACCCCTCATTACGCAGTAGGTACGGCCA
Organism: Dehalococcoidia bacterium; assembly: GCA_026421185.1. Taxonomy (GTDB): domain Bacteria; phylum Chloroflexota; class Dehalococcoidia; order Lucifugimonadales; family Lucifugimonadaceae; genus Lucifugimonas. The sequence goes on from JAPKCH010000027.1 coordinate 12,964, forward strand.
TGTGATCTTGTCGACTGGTATCGGCTTCGTGTTGTCCCAAACCCCAATGCTGGAAACGTATTGACCCGTCATAAATGATGCCCGTGAGGGTATGCACAATGGTGAGTTGCAGTAGTTTGATTCGAACGTGACACCTTGCTCGGCAAGACGATCCATGTTCGGTGTTTCGATTATCGGATGACCGTATGCCGACGAGAACTGAGCACCGTGTTCGTCAGACATGATCACTAAGAAGTTCGGTTTAGATTTCGAAGCTATTGGACTGTTATTCCTGATTTTCCAGAGCTAGGACTAACGTAATTAGTGGCGAATGACTATGGCGTGATTACAGCACGGGTAACTTCACTACCACTCTGCGTGCCAAGCCATTCAGCAGTTTCAAATGCCTTACCGATTTGATCGAGTGGGAACTCATGCGACACGACTGTCGTCAGCGGGTACTTATCAGCGGTTCGTTCGAGGAAATCTATAGCACTTGGGATAATCCATGGATCGTAGTGCTGAATTCCGTAGAACCGTACTTGGTTCGAAACCATCGTAGAAATGTCGATCGAAGCGAATGAGTTCGGAGAAATGTGACCGACTTCGAGGTATATGCCTCGCATTCGAACCATCTTGAGTCCTTCTTCAACAACCGCTGGGAAGCCAACGACTTCGATCACTTTGTCGGCACCGATTCCGTTGGTGAGTTCCATTACTCGATCAATTCGAGATTCAGGAGTGTCGTACTCATTCATATCGATTGTGTGGGTCGCACCGCATTGGAGTGCAAGATCGAGTCGAGGCTTCTGACCGTCAATCACGATAACTTTTGACGCACCTAGTTCACGAGCAACTGCAGTTGCGTTTACGCCGAGACCACCTGCGCCTTGAACGACTATGGTGTCACCGAGCTTAATTCCGCCCAAGTGCATCGCTTCGTAAACCTGTGCCAATGCACAGTTGATAGGAGCTGCTGCTGCGTTGCTGATCGAATCAGGGAGTTTGAAGACGTAGTTAGGGCTTCGTAGGTAGTAGTACTGTGCGAATCCGCCGTTGCAGACTGGCCACTCATCAAGCGGCTTACGCCCCGTTCTAAATTTGCAGGCACCGAATTCACCACGAAGACAGTTGTAGCATCGAGCGCATGGGAAGAAATATGAGTATGCAACTCGATCGCCTTCTTTTAGAGGTCGACGGAGTGAGTCTGTGGTGACCTTCTTGCCAAGAGCAGCAACTTCACCCATCATCTCGTGTCCAAATACGAATGGATCACGAGGTGGTGCACCTTCTGGAATTCCATCACCGCGCCACATGTGAAGGTCGGAGCCACAGACACTTGTTGCACGAACTCGCACTTGAATCGCATCGGACTCGAGTTCTGGAAGCCGGAGCTCCCGCATCTCCCAGCTTTTATCGGCGTCGTGCCAAACAGCTGAAGTTCCCATTTCTGCCATCGTAGTCTCCTAGACAAATCTGAAGCGTGACGATCTGTTCGCAACGCTCGCAATGTATGTGGTAGGTAATTTATTCCCGCGGAGGCAAAATCACAATATGCGGTAAGTCCAATATTTAGACTGCTCGGGATCGAATCTCAGAGATTAGAATTCCGCTAATATCACTTTGTTTAGATATAGTTGTCGCTCTCGGTCCGGAACGATTGCCAATCATTAGTAAGCAGGAATGAATGACCATATCGAACTGGCGAGCTCGCGCAGGCACTACGTTCAACACTGAAAAACGGTCAGCAACTGGCTCTAAAGGTGTTGTCGTAACTAATCACCCCCTTGGTACTGCCGCTGGATCAGAGATGCTGTTAGCGGGCGGAAATGCCATCGATGCAGCGATAGCGTCATTGTTTGCGCTTTCGGTGGTGGAACCGATGATGGTAGGAATATTCGGTGCTGGTCACATGAACGTGAGGCTAGCGAACGGCGAGCATCACGTGATCGACGGGTATGCGACAGCACCTGCTGCCTCTACCGAGGATATGTACATACCGATCGTTGATTCAGGTCCTGACTACTTGAAATCTGAGAACGACCTTAGTTCTATCGGCTACTTGTCGATTGGTGTACCGGGTAATCTCAAAGCTTGGACTGAAGCGCTCGCAGAGTGGGGCACAATGTCGCTTTCGGAAGTTATGGAGCCGGCGATTAGATTCGCCGCTCGTGGCTTCAAAGCGAGCGCCTATTTGCACGACTTGATTGTGCAGCACGAAGATGTCATTCGCCGATTCCCAGAGACTGCTGCGACCTACATGCCAAACGGCAGGGCACTTGCGCCGGGTGATCACGTTGACCGGTCGGATTACGCCCGCACTTTGCGAGCTATTTCAGAAAACGGATCCGATCATCTCTATAAAGGTCCTTTGGGCGAAATTGTTTGTGACTATCTGAGCCGCAATGGCGGGATTATCACGACTGAAGATTTAGCTTCTTACAAAACGATTCGTAGAAAACCCATTAAAGGCGAATACCGAGGGTATGAACTGTTTGGTCCTCCGCCACCTTCGGCTGCTGGCGTGCACATCACCGAAATGCTGAACATTTTGGAAGAATTTGATGTTGCTGAACTAGGTTTCGGTACCGCTGATTCGATCCATTTGCTTCTAGAATCGATGAAAAAAGCGTTCGCTGACCGTAACCGCTACACCGGCGATCCAGACTTTGTAGAAGTACCAGTCGAGCGTCTGATATCGAAGCACCATGTAGAAGACTTTATCGACAGCATCGATATGGACAAGGCTTCACCAGAAATCAACCCTGGCTCAAACGAACCTGATCACACGACTCATCTCACAATTGCAGACGCCGACGGAAATATTGTTTCAGCGACTCAAACAATCAATGAATTGTTCGGATCGAAGGTCACCGTCCCCGGTACAGGAATGCTGTTGAATAACACGCAGCAGATGTTCGACCCACACCCTGGTAACGCATTATCAGTTCAGCCAGGGAAGCGTGTGACAAGCAGCATGGCGCCGATGATCGTGATGAAAGATGGTCATCCCGAATTTGCAGTCGGTCTTCCCGGCGGTGTCAGAATTTTCACTTCGGTTTTGCAAGCAATTGTGAATCTAATCGATCACAAAATGACTGCTCAAGAAGCAGTTGAAGCACCCCGGGTTTGGACCCAGGGGCAAGATGCTGAAATAGAAGCGGGGTATCCTGAATCAGTTCGTTCGGCTGTTACTGCTAAAGGACATCGGGTAACTCCGGTAACCGCTATTGGCGGTGGAATGAACGTTGTGCGCTTCGAACCGGGAGGCATGCTTTCAGGAGCTGCCTGCTGGCGTTCAGATGGTCACGCAGTGGGCATCGGCGGAGGATATGCCAGATCAGGTGTGAGATTCCGCCCATCTGTAGGTGACGAAGAGTCGCCTGCGAGTACAGACTTATTAGACTCGACTGAAACACCGACCGGCGGAGATTTAGCTTGAACGTTCCGAATCACCAATTACGCTGCCTCGACTGCTCATCGAAGCATCCACCATCGGTAACCGATTTGTATTGCGCAGAATGTGGTGGATTATTCGCGGTCGAGTATCTCGAAGCACCACACGGATCGCTTCCTCGACTGCCAATGGCCGATCCAATTATGGCTAACTCACTTGGTGAAGGTGATACGCCGCTCGTGTTTCTTGAAAAGACTTGTGAACAGCTTGGACTCGGATCACTCTGGGTGAAACTTGAGTTTATGGCTCCTACCGGGTCGTTCAAAGATCGTGGTTCAGCCGTGCTGACTACGATGGGCCGTGATCTGGGAGTAACCGAGTTCATCGAGGATTCCTCCGGTAACGCAGGTGCTTCGCTTTCTGCTTACGCCGCTGCCGCAGGGCTTAAGGCTCATGTTTTCGCTCCAGCAAGTGCTGCAAGCGGGAAGCTAGATCAGATTCAGATATTTGGAGCTAGCCTGCATAAAATTGAGGGACCTCGACAAGCGGCTACCGAAGCTGCTGAAGAGTTCGTGAAAGAGCGTGGACTCGTCTACATGTCGCACAATCTAAGCCCTTATTTTTCAGAAGGAATGAAGGCTGTCAGTTACGAAATTGTGGAAGTGCTAGAAGATGGCATTGATCACGTCGTACTGCCAGTTGGCAATGGATCGTTACTGATAGGGATGGTGAAAGGGTTCCAGGAGCTGTTCGAAGCCGGGATCATTGCCAAGATTCCGAAGTTCCACGGAGTTCAGGCTGACTCTGTGCGACCGGTTGTAGCCGCCCTGAACGGTGAAGCATGGTCCCATGATGACGTTTTGCCTACGCAAGCATCCGGAATTGCAGTCTCAAAGCCGCCTCGACTTGCTGAGATGGTCGAAGCAATCAAATCAACCGGTGGATTTGGCGTAACAGTTTCCGAAGAGTCACTTATTGATTGGCAAACTCGATTGGCAGCATCTGAAGGAGTGTTTGCCGAAATGACTTCGGCTGGTGCGTTCGCAGGCCTCGTTAAGCTGGTCGATTCTGGCGTCATAGACAATGATTCGAACGTCTGTATTCCAATTACTGGAAGTGGTTTAAAAGAGCCATTAAAGAAGTAAAACTTAGATGAACTAGCGACTAGCTATCAGCCTGAGTAAATGCCTTCTCGAATCCAGCGATAGCACCTTGAATTACCCAATCGTCGACGCAGTACGAAGCTCGGAAGAATCCTGGCGTCCCGAATCCAACACCGGGCACTACTAGCACCAGTTCTTTCTGCAGCTGGGCTACAAATTCGGTGTCATCAGGCATCGGTGACTTAGGAAATACGTAGAAAGCTCCGTCGGGTTTGACGCACTTGTAGCCAATCTTTGTCAATGCGTTGTATAAAAGATCGCGTTTATTGCGATAAATATCGATGTCTACTGTCGCTCGTTGAATTCCTGCCACAACTCGCTGCATCAACGCTGGAGCATTCACGAAACCTAGTGTTCGTATGGAGAAATTCAGCGCATCCAGCAGGTCAGCCTTGCCGGGATCGACTGGATTGACTGCTATGTATCCGATTCTTTCTCCAGCTAACCCAAGATCCTTCGAATGTGAGGTCGCTACGATAGATCGCGGGTGGTGACCGAAAATGAACGGGTAGGGTGTGTCGGTGTAAATAAGCTTGCGGTATGGCTCATCTGAAATCAGATAGATCTCTGTGCCGAATTTCTCTTCAGCCCGTTGTATCACAGCTGAAATAGCCTTAATCGAAGACTCAGGATAGATTACACCTGTTGGATTATTTGGTGAATTGATGATGACCGCTCGCGTTTTAGGGCCAATCGTTGTCTCTAGCGATTCAATGTTAGGTAACCAGTTCTCGTCACAATTAGCTACTTTAGATACGCCTGTTTGGTGCTCTACATAGAAAATATATTCAGCGAAGAACGGAGCAATAAGAACGACTTCATCGTCTTTATCGAGGATCGATCGTAGGATCGTGTTGATCGCTCCAGCCGCACCTACAGTCATAAGGATTTCATCGCCGGTGATAGGCGTTCCTGATTCCTCGGCAAGCACTTCGGCTACGCTGGCCCTGACTTCAGGAAATCCAGCGTTAGGCATGTACCTGTGAGTGTTCGGTGTGTCTTCGTTTATGAGACGGGAAATTTCTGCCTTGAACTCAGCAGGTGGCTCAAGCAGGGGATTGCCTAGTGACAAGTCGAATACATTTTCGGGCCCATGAATGCTTCGTAGTTCGATGCCTTCTTCAAACATCTTGCGAATCCATGAGCTGTTCTTCATTTGTTCTCGAACTTTTCGAGAGATAGCCATCCGAGATTCCTTATTTATTTAGGGTAAATGTAACTTACGTTATATCGTTGAAGAATCTACTTAGATACGTCGTCTTCGCCACTAGAAGCGACCGTCTCTTCTTCATCGTCAGGCGAATCTGAATCGTCGGTGTCCTCTTCTTTCTTCTCGCCAAGCTTGAAAAAATCTTTCATGAACTGAGGACCGCCTGAATATGGATTGTCGACTACGAAGGTACCGGCGATCTTATCGTGCCAACCCTGATGCTTCTTATCAGGAATTAACCAGAGAATCCCAATTCCTACCGCTAGGAATGACACCAGTTTCCCGATCATTTCTCTCGGGATGGCAGCAGGGCCTGGGGTTCTCCCATCTGAGTCGACGACAACGATTCCTGCGACCCATTTTCCGGGCGTTCGACCCCAGAGAATAGTAGGAATAATGAAGTAACCAAAGAAGAATATTAGATCAGGAGCAACAGCCTCATCACTGAACATATTTCCGTTTGCGGCAGGAGCAATGGCATAGATGATCATCATGATCAATCCAAAATCGATTGTGAACGCGTAGAGCCGCCTCATTGGGCCGGCGAAAATCATAGGATAAGTGACCGAACCCTTAGGCTTCTCAGGTCGCTTTTTTGATTTGCTTTTTTTATCGCTCTTAGTCTGCACGTCAGCTTTATAGGGAGATGTAGAAGCGCGATTGCGGGGATTGCGTCGTTTTTTAGTTCCTGAAGGCATATAAACCCAATATTACGGCTCAGTTGCTTCCACGGCACTACAAACTCGAATTAGAATCGGCGCAGATTCACTAATTACCGTCAATACTCGCTAATCAGAGCGAGTTCGGACGCAGGAGACCTCACATGGTAGGCAGACTCGAAGGCAAGATTGCACACATAACCGGGGGCGGTTCAGGGCTGGGAGATGCGATGGCACATCTTTTCGCAACTGAAGGAGCCAGAGTTGTTGTTTCAGATTTGAAGATTGATGTGGCTCAGCGCGTTGCTGATTCTGTCGTTGCAATCGGAGGCGATGCGATAGCACTGGCAGGCGATGTTTCATCAAGGGAAGATTGCGAACGGCTCGTCGCCGATACCATCGAGAAGATGGGCAGTATCGATGTACTTGTCAACAGCGCCGGTGTTACGCCTCGGTACGCACCAAAAGAGTGGGACTTCGAGAAGACTTGGGATTGGGTCGTGAGCGTTAATCTCAAAGGAACGATGATGATGTCGCGGTTCGCGGTAGATCATATGAAAACGCAGGGTTCAGGTTCAATAGTGAACTTGGCTTCAATCATCGGGCTTGTGGGATACGCACAGGGAATCAGCGACGGCTTCAATCCCTATCCGCACACCAAGGGCGGAGTCGTACAGATGACTCGCGATATGAGCATTGCGTTGGCGAAGCAGGGCATTCGAGTTAACTCACTTTGCCCTGGTTTCACCTACACGCCGCTTGTAACGACGCTCGTTGAAAATGCTGACACTCACGAACGATTGAAGTCGTTGCATCCAATGGGACGATTCGGTGAGCCAATAGAAATCGCCAATGCAGCATTGTTCTTGGCTTCAGATGAAGCTTCGTTTATTACAGGTGTCAACTTGCCCGTTGATGGTGGCTACACAGCGCAGTAGTAAATTAGTCGTTACCCGGTTGCGATCTAAAAGATCGAAGCCGGGTCTACTACGGATAGAAGCTTTCGGTCTTCAACTAGGCGTTCGAGATTCGATAGTGCGAACACAACAGCCCGTTCGTTACCTTCTCCGGTACCGCCTGCCCAATGTGGCGTGACGATAGCAGTAGGTATGCTGAGAAGTGGATTATTAGGATCGGTCGGCTCGACTTCAAGAACATCTAACCCTGTGCCTGCGATTTCACCGTCTTGCAATGCTTTGATTAGGTCGGTTTCGTTGTGAACCGGTCCTCGGCATGTGTTAATGAATATGGCGGTTTTCTTCATAAGGCTGAATTCGCGAGCGCCCATCATGCCTCGAGTCGCACTGTTCAACGGAACGTGGACTGTGACGATGTCGCTTACCCGCAATAGGTGGTCAAGTTCTACAGCCTGTGCACCGAGTTCCTGATCTCGCCCTGGCATTAGCTCGATTGCGTCGTGGTAGAGAACCTCGCAGTCGAAGCCTGAGAGTCGTCTTGCGACCTGTCGACCAATGTTTCCGAATCCAATTATGCCGACTGTTTTGCCGTTGATTTCAGTTCGTACAGGAAGCTGATCAATCCCGTCGCGCCATTTACCGTAGCGGGTGTTATCCCAAGATTCCATCATTCGGCGGTAAACACTGAGCATCAACGTCATAGCGTGCTCGGACACTGAAATAGCGTTCGATCCACCGTTATTTGCGACCTTAATTCCTAGCTTACTGAGACCAATTACGTCGACAGAGTCATATCCGGCAGTGAGCAATTGAACAAGCTTGAGCTTGGGCAACTGCTCTGCAATATCAAGAGGAATAGACGCTAGCCACGGAACGGCAGCATCTGCATCCTTCAAAGCCTCGATCAATTCTCCAGGCGAACTTGTAGGGTCGACGGCAATTACGTTTATCCCGTCACCTGCGTGATCGTTTAGAAGATCCCAACGTCGTTTGTGTTCGGATGTTGAGAGATTGGCGAGAAAGGCGATTGTAGGCATATGCAGTTGAGATCCGTTGATTCTCTAAATACTTGGTGATGAAGTAGTCGAGGAGTTTACCGGCGACCGCTGTTTATTGGTGAAATGAATTTGACTAAACAGGGCGTGAAATACGAATTCCTGTTTTGTAGACATCTTTAATGTCCCATAATGCATTGAGATCAGATGTTGGATCACCGCCGACCACCAGAACGTCTCCAGGGCGATTTTCAGCCAATGTACCTGCCTGATGGCCAACCGCAATCGATTCGGCAGCGTGGCTTAGACCAGTCACAAGGGCTTCCGTGTTCGTCAAGCCTGCCTTGGTTAGGGCGACCATTTCTTTAATAAATTCACCCGGTGGATATGCTCCCCACGGGGAGTCGCTACCAGCGATCATCCGCACGCCCATATTGATGAGTTTGTTTACAGATTCAACTCGAGTTTCAAGTGATTTCTTTGATGAATCGATACTGACCTGTTCTTCATTGGTCAGCCAGCCACGGTCGTATCCGATGCGCTCAGTGAGATCTATACCTGATTGAACTACGTGAAGCGTTGGGTTCACCCAAGCTTTGGCGGCAGCTAATTGTTCCGCTAACGGTTCGTTGAACTCGTACATTCCGGTTTCGTCTTCGAACACGCAGTGAATGATCATGTCGACACCGGCATCTAGAGCGTTCTTGATGCCCTGCATCGACGCACAGTGAGCTGCTGTGAGTTTTCCGAATTGGTGTGCCTCTTCGACTATTACGGCCATCTCCTCGACGGTATATGAAGGCTGTAGCGGATTCGAAGACCACGTAGAGCCACCAGTGGCCATGATCTTGATGAAATCCGCACCTTCTGTTACAAGTTTTCTTACTTCAGCTCGTACGCCCTCAACACCATCGGCTTCCGATCCGCAATACCAGAAGTGCCCTCCAGTGATCGTGATTGGACGTCCTGAGATAATCATTTCAGGACCTTCCGAAAGACCCATGTTAATTCCATCTTTTAGGGAGAATCCGACTTTGTTTTTTGCACCGTTTTCACGGGCGGTGGTAACACCTGCATGAAGAAACGTACGGGCGTTATGTAGTGCTCTCATAAGCAGGACATCATCTTGTTCATTGCCGGTGATATCGCCGTGTGTACCGTCACCGGGAGCCATCATGTGGGTGTGACCATCGATTAAACCGGGGAGAATCGTTGAGTCGCCATAGTCTTTTACTGTGAAATTTGAACCATCCGGAGCTTTGAGTTCTCCAACTGGGCCGATCGCTGTGATCTTGCCAGCGTTCAGCAGCACTGCTTGCCCCGATATTGGAGCAGTACCCGTTCCGTCAAAAAAACGTGCTGCTTTGATAAGGGTGTAGTCGTTAGTTGATTCCGTAGTCACAAGTTGTCTCCGAGATAAAACAAAGTACGCACCTAGCTACGCAACGTTTTGTCATAACGAGAGAGAACGCGCAATTGGAATGCAGGGCGCTGTGTCGTTAAATAACGCTGAGTTCGGTGAGTACTTCCTCAAGATTCTCTTGTGTCGTGAACTGATGACCGATCATGTCGGCTTCACGAGCGGCCTCGATGTTCTGAGGCAGATCGTCGATGAAAAGTATGTTCGTGGCTGCAACTCCCGATTGATCAAGGAGTGCCTGATAGAAGAGCGGCTCAGGTTTCATTGAATCGACTTCGTAAGAAACAATCACAGGATCTAGAAGCGAACTGAACGGCAAGAAGTTCTTAGCCGATTGCCAATGCGGTTCGCTTGTATTCGAAACGAGCGCAATACGATAGGTTTCGGCAATCCTGCTCACCAGTGGAAACATGCTTGTGCTTGGGATCAAAACACTGTCGTACATGTCGGTAAATTCGTCGAGGGGCATATCTATGCCGAGGTTCGAAATCGCCTGGACTGCGTGTTCAGCGAAAGTTATTTCACCACTCTCGAATTGTAGTTTGTGCTGCTGGTCGAACACGATTTGGCGAACTTCCTCAGATGATTTGTCGCAGATAGCCGAGAGTTGATCAGCTACCGACATTTCGTCGACTGAGCACAATACGTTTCCAAGATCAAACGCTACTAGTTCGATTTTTGAACTCAATATTTACTTTCCTGAAATCCTGAAGTCTTCAGAGGCGTTGGCCAACATGTCCTGAAGTTCACTTGTGGTTGCGTCCGTAGGAGGGTTGCCCCCCATTTTCAAGAGGAGAGCCCGCAGATACTCGGGATCATCCGAACTCTTTCCGCCTGACTTTATCTGTTCTGCGAACTCAGGATTCAGAATGGCCTCAGCTTTTTCTGGAAATATCTCAGCAAGTTCATCAGGACTAAGAGCTTTGAGCACTTCGCTTGGAAGATTCAACCGAGGATCAATCTCTTCTTCTGTCTTTGTACTTACGTTGGATCCTGATCCACCCGAAGAAGATTGCGAGTTTTGGATGGCGGCGAACCCTATCCCCCCAATAAGTCCTATAACAAATGCTACTGCGATTACGACTTTCATTTAGTTTCTAGTTTGAACTGGTTTATTCATGGCGCAGTGCTTCAATCGGATTTAGTGAAGCAGCTCGTACTGCCGGGTAAATTCCGAAGAACAGGCCTACAGCTACCGAAACACAGAGTGCGATAACAGCGATATGTGTTTCAATCACCGTTTCTATGATGTCACCGTCAACGGTTGCACCGTTTCCAAAGTAGGCGATTGCCCATCCAAGCATCACTCCAAGAATTCCGCCGGCGAATGTCATCAAAACAGCTTCGGTTACGAATTGTAAGAGAATGTCCCGGCGTTTGGCTCCTACTGCACGGCGTATGCCGATTTCTCTGGTTCGTTCAGTTACGGACACCAGCATGATGTTCATCACGCCAATACCACCAACGAGAAGTGAAATACCAGCGATGGCTCCCAACAGGATGACGAACGTTCCCTCCGTGCCTTCGAGCGTTTCGATTGTGTCTTGTTGAGTAATGATCTGAAAGTCATCGTCGTCATCTTCGCCGAGTTCGTGACGAAGACGTAAAACCGTAGAAATATCTAGTCGTGCGTCATCCACGGTTGCTTCAGAGCTCGCGAGAACACTTATTGAAGAAACTGAGATTGAGGCAACCCTGCCTTTGCCATTGTTCATTCGATAGTGAGCAGTCGTTATCGGCACAAAAATCGAGCTGTCGGGATTCGATATTGTCCCTTGCTGACTCTCTATCACGCCAATGACAGTGAATTCCCGGCCGGATATTTTTATCTTCGACCCTACCGGGTTACGCTGACCGTAAAGAGTTTCGCTTGTCTCTGATCCAAGAACCGCAACTAAAGATATGTTCTCTACGTCAACGTTCGAAATGTTGCGACCCCAAACGATAGTCAGGTTGCGAGATTCAAGGTATTCGGCTGTGACCCCAAGTCCGTTGACGAACGTGTTTTCAGATCCTACTGAGGCTGAACCCGAAAACGAATTTTCTGGTGCAACGAGTTTTACGTCTGGAGTGAATACATCATCTCGAAGTGCAAACGCATCTTCGAGCGATAGAACATCAGAGTTGCCCCCGCCTCCAAAGAAGGCGAACCGTAGAGCATCGGCACCAGGGCGAACGGTAATCAGCTCAGTGCCAAGATCTGAAATTCTGGCAGTAACGGAGACCTGCGCCCCTCGTCCGACTGCCATCATGGCTATCACAGAGGAAACGCCGATAACAATTCCGAGCAGCGTCAAGCTAGCCCGAAGTTTGTTTGCACCGACTGATGTGAGAGCTGTAGCCAATAGGAGTCGAGCATTCATTGGTTGTCCCTATCTGGCGATTGAGCGTTAATACGCTTCGGTACAACTGCCCGATCTTCAACGATTCGACCATCTCTGAACGCAATTATCCGCTTCATTGCTTCTGCAACTTCAATATCGTGAGTCACGACTACGATAGTTTTCCCATCGTTTTCGTTCAACGAGTGCAGCATTTCTATAACTTCTGCACTCGATTTTGTGTCGAGGTTTCCTGTCGGTTCATCGGCGAGGATCAAATCGGGGTTTTTCACTAGGGCTCTAGCGATACCAACTCGTTGTTGTTCACCACCCGACATTTGCATCGGACGGTGATCGTAGCGCTCTGAGAGTCCAACTCTGTCTAGCGCAATCCTTGCGGCGACTCTTCGCTCTTTCCCGCTATAGCCGCCTGAATACTTCAGCGGTAGTTCAACATTGCTGATCGCCGTTTCTCTTGGAAGCAAGTTATAGCTCTGAAACACGAATCCCAGCTGGCGTGATCGTGTTTCAGCAAGCTGATTGTCGGATAGCTCTGAAACATATTGGCCGTTCAAAACAAATGAACCGGATGACGGTTGATCGAGACATCCGAGCGTGTTCATTAGTGTCGATTTACCCGATCCTGATGGCCCAATTATCGCGACCATCTCGCCAGATTCGATTTTAAGATTGATCCCGTCAAGTGCTCGAACTACGTGTGTGCCGATCTGGAATTGACGAGTGACATCTACAAGTTCGATAACTGGAGTTGTTGTTTTAGCGATCATTGACCACCTCCTCTGCCGCCGCCGCCATTAATTGTGAATCCGCCACCACCACGTGGAATACCCATTGCACCGAGGCCTCCACCAAATAGTTGCTGCAGCGCATCGACCGGCGCTGCGATTTCCATAAGAACTTCTTGGCCTTCTGAAAGACCAGACTCAACGACAACCCAAAAATCGTCGCTGGCACCAAGTTGTACGTCGGTTGTTATGAAGCCGTCGGAGGTCCCAACGTCGACCGTTGGTTGATCAAAGGTACCGCCAATGGCCTGCAATGGCACGAGTAATGCGTTATTTATCTGATTGAGAACAATTGTTGCCGTGGCGCTCAATCCTTCGATCAGTTCAATTCCATCGGGAGCCGTCAGAATTATCGACAACGGGAATTGAATCACGCCTTGCTGATTTACTCCATCTCCTATTTCATCGATTACGCCTCTGAGAACCTGGTCGGGCAATGCATCGAGTGTTACTGCGACCTGATCGCCAAGTCTCAGTGAAAGCACATCGATTTCATCGATAGTGCCGTCGACGGTTACTACGGTTGGATCGAGAATGTCGATAGTGGGAGTTTGTCGACTAACTGTGTCGCCGACATCGACTGATATCGACGAAATAATCCCGGCAAACGGAGCTGCGAGATTCACCGCTTCTAATTCGGAATTTGCGTTTTGCAGTAATGCATTTGTCTGATTTATAGACGCTGTTGCGAGTTTGATCTGCAGTAGATCCAAGTCATTTAGTGCGGCTAAAGTTTTTTCTGCATCTTTCTCCAGTTCATTTTTTTCAACGAGTGTTGCCCTGAGAGCGTTTATCTCGATGTCGTTAACAGTATCGACAACATCTTTGG
>JAPKCH010000028.1 GCA_026421185.1 Dehalococcoidia bacterium
CTTAGTAAAATGAATTTCGGCAGGTGCTTTAATAGGTATGCAACACCCAGTAGACCCCACATTCCTGTATCGATCAGAGCTCCGTCATTGTTGAAAGAAATTAGAGCGAGAATCCAGAAGATCAATGCTCCAGCGAACCCGTAAATCGATGGTGTGTAGAAAAACGGCATGTACTATCTCAGCTTTCGTCTAGTTGTGTATTTCTAGATATGTTAGCTACCAATTGGTGATCGCTCCGTCGTTACGACGAAGTCGCGGTGGCCAGCCGTGCGGGTCGACCGCTGCACTTTCCGCTGCGTCGATGTCGAATTCAACACCGAGTCCAGGAGTGTCTGGACTCCACGAATAGCCGTCGGCCCATTCGATCTGCTGTGGAAACAAGTCGGTAGCGTAGGAACCAGGGCGCTGTGGCATTTCTTGTACGCCAACGTTGCTTGAAGCCATACAAAGCGCAACACATGCTGCCGCTGAAACAGGGCCGAGTGGGTTGTGAGGGACGATGTCGATGTAGTGCGTTTCCGCCCAGTGTGTAATCTTGAGGGCTTCTGTAAGCCCCCCGACGATGCAGAGATCGATGCGAGCGTAGTCGATCAGATCTTCCTCAATAACTTCTCTGAATGGCCATTTTGAAGCCCACTGTTCACCAGCTGCGATCGGCAAATTAATTTGCCGACGTAGGTTGCGGTAGCTTCCTTGATTTTCAGATCGTATAGGGTCTTCGATGAAGAACGGCTTGAACTGCTCCATCTCTTTGCACATCTGAACAACGTGAGCTGTATCGAGCCTCGTGTGAACGTCAAACGTCATCTGTATATCTGGACCAACGGCTTCGCGTAGCTGTCCCATTCGGTCGATCGCTATCTTCATAGACTCAACTGGTTCCAGTGTGGATATACCAGGTGTTTCGAATCCAGCAGCTCCTGTTTCGGGCTGACCCCAACGTACAAATTTCCAGCCAGCCTCAACAGCGGCTAGCGAATTCGCAATTAGCTCCTCGGCGTCATCACCGAATACGTGTGGATAGCTCACAACTTTATTACGAACTGGTCCGCCCATGAGCTTGTATGTCGGCATGTTTACCGATTTGCCCTTGATGTCCCATAGCGCTATATCGATTGCTGAAATCGCACATGTATAAACCTTGTCGGCAGGGAAAAACCCTGATCTAAACATTTCCTGCCAGAGTCGCTCGGTCTCCCATGGATCGGCTCCGATGACGAGTTCAGAAAGATGCTCGATGGCAGCTCCGATTGCTCGACCCCAGTTGCGTATGCCGACCTCACCCAGTCCGTGATGACCAGCATCGGTGTCGACTCGAACGATCATGTAGGGTCGGCCGCCTTCGTCTTGAACAGAGAAACTGCGAATTTGTGTAACTTTCATAGTTGAGGGATCTCCAGAATAAGTAGGTTTCGGGTTACCAGTTAGTTTTCGCACCGTCAGGTTGTCTAAGTTGTAAGCCCATTCCAGTAGGGTTTACGTAAGCGCCCTCAGCTGCCTCAACATCGAAGTCGACACCAAGACCGGGTACGTCTGGACACCATGAGTAGCCATCTTCCCATTCGATCTGTCGAGGGAATAGCTTGGTGTCTGTTGTACCGGGTTGGCGTGGCATTTCTTGCGCTCCAACATTGCTCGAAGCCATGCAAAGAGACACACAGGCTGCCGCTGAAACAGGGCCGAGTGGGTTGTGAGGAACGATGTCGATGTAGTGAGTTTCTGCCCAATGTGTGATTTTTAACGCCTCGGTAATTCCACCGACGATGCAGAGGTCGATTCTGGCGTAGTCAATGAGATCTTCTTCGATCACTTGCCTGAACGGCCATTTGGAACCCCACTGTTCACCAGCGGCGATCGGTAGGTTGATCTGGCGTCGAAGGTTACGATAGGCGCCTGGGTTTTCAGATCGGACGGGATCTTCGATGAAGAATGGTTTGTACTCCTCAAGATCTCTGGACATCTGGACCGACATTGCTGGCTGCAGGCGTGTGTGAACGTCGAGGCAGAGTTGAGTCTCCCAACCGACAGCGTCTCTCACAGCAGAGAACGACTCTACCGTCTTTCGCATCGATGCAAGCGGGTCGAACACGCCGAAGCCGTTTGCGTCGAACGGAGAAGTCTCCAATTGGTGCCATCGTAAGAATTTCCAGCCGTCATCCTGCAGGCTTTTGGCGCTGTCGACTACATCGGGGATTTCCATTCCCTGTACATGGGCGTAAGAAACGACCTTGTCTCGTACGGGACCACCAAGAAGTTTGTAGACGGGCTTGTCGACGGATTTACCCTTGATGTCCCATAGCGCAATATCTATTGCCGAGATCGCACATGAATAGACAGTGTCGGCGGGGAAGAAGCCCGATCGGAACATTTCCTGCCATAGGCGTTCCGTCTCCCACGGATCGGCGCCAACCACGAGTTCGGAAAGATGTTCGATCGCGTGACCGATTGCAACTCCCCAGCCACGCATTCCAATTTCACCGAGACCATAATGACCGGCGTCGGTGTCGACTTTAACGATGAAATATCCTCGACCTGATTCACCCTCGACCGAATAGCTTGTGATTTTCGTTACTTTCATGAGATCGGTTACTTTTTATATCGTGGATGATCTGACCTTGACTCAGATCAGGTTTGTGCATTGTGGTGTGAATATAACTCACTGGACTAAGCAGTGAAATAGCTTCCACCGTTTGGAGAAATCGTTTGACCCGTCATGTAGTTCTGTTCGTCGCTTGCGAGCATAACTGCTATAGACGATACGTCTTCGATCTGGCCAGGGCGTTTTAGCAATGTCAGGGCAACTACTCCCGCGCCGCCGCCCGATGCCAACTCTTCTCGTGTGAGGTCGGTTTCAATGATGCCCGGAGAAATCGAGTTGACCATGATGTTGTGTTCAGCTCCCCATCGTGCAAGCACTTGGGTGAGCGAGATGAGACCCGCTTTCGAAGCAGCATAGTGTGCAGTGGTCGGTCCGCCATACAACCCGCTGACGGAGGCGATGTTAATGATGCGTCCGCCGCCAGAATCGACCATGTTTGGCAGAACTTCCTGAGAAACCATGAACGGTCCCTTAAGGTTTACTGCCATGATCTCGTCCCAGTCTTCTTCAGTGACTGTGTCGATTGGACCCTGCTTGTTGATACCGGCGTTGTTGATGAGTACATCGATATCGCCTTCGACATCAATTATGTGGTTAACCCACGCCTTGATCGATTCACGGTCGGTTACTTCGACCGGAGTCATATAGGCCGTGGTGCCTAACTCAGTCATTTGCCGACAGGTTTCTTCAGCGTACTTTTTGTTGGAAACGTAGCTGATTGCAACTGCTTTAGCGCCTTCTTTTGCGAAAGCCAAAGCTATCGCCTTACCTAACCCACGACCACCGCCGGTGATCAAACACACTTTGCCTTTTAATCGATCTGTCACGTACTTTTTCCCTACTTAACTAGCTTCACTTCAGCATCTCAAATTTTGAACCAGAACTACTTCCAGCTAACTTCACCCGGCTCAATGTCCTTGATCCAGAGTCCTGCACCTTCACGGCGAGGGAACGGGAATCCGGGCTTTCGTCCGAAATCGACAGCCTGCATGGCTTTGAGCTTCTCTTCAGAGACTTCGATTCCAAGTCCAGGCTTGTTGCCCATGACGATCCAGCCATCTTCGATGTGGTTGTCCCAACTTTCGAATGCACCTTCACGACCCGGATCTACCACTTCCATCATATTATGATTAGGAAGCGCCGCTGCCAGTGGAGCCATAAAGTTTGCAGAGCAGTTCATCATTGTTACAGGTATTTCGTAGGCGTAGCACATGTTTGCTACCTGACGAGCACCAGTGATCCCGGAGTGACCAACGCCGACGTTTGCAACGTCGATAGCCTGTTGCGAAATGAGCGGGTACATCTGCCCAATGTCGTTGAGATTTTCGCCCGATGCGACAGCCGCAGAAACGTTTCGAGAAACCTGACGTAGTCCGTCGAAATCCCAACGCCGTGCTGGTTCTTCAGCCCAGAAAATATCGAAGTGCTCTTCGATCTGGTTGATGTACCGGATTGCCTGTTTTGGCGACCAGTATTCGTTGGAGTCGATCATTAGGTACGGGCGATCTTTCACCTTTCCTAAGGCATCTCTCATGATGCCGATTCGCCGCAGGTCATCGTCCATATTGAGTCCGACCTTGATCTTCCCGCCATCGACTCCGTGATCAGCCATTCTCGTGTAGAAGGCGTGTAATTCTTCATCAGATAAGTTGTATCCAATGTCCGATGCGTACGCCTTAGCTCGACCTTCTCGAGCACCAAGCGTTTGCCACAAAGGTTCCTCGGCTATCTTCGCTTTGAGATCCCACAGTGCGACATCGATAGCAGCGATTGCGCCGGTTATTGCGCCTTCATTGTTTCCTTTGTGCACCCAATCGACCATGTCTTTCCATAGTCCGACAACGCCGCGAGGGTCTTTGCCTTCGATAATGTGAAATAGGCTGGCAACCGTATCGTTTCCAGCAGGAGCCATTCCGCTAATGCCTTCGTCGGTGTCTATCCATAGGATCGACATTTCCATAAGGTCGTCGCCAGCAGGGAAGTTTGAGTCGCCAATAGCCCGGTCGAGCTGTTGGGTGAATTTATCTAATCGGTATCCGGTGATTTTCATTGTTTTGTTACTTGGTATTCGATGCGGGTTGGAAGATTTTTGTAATCGATTACTGGGTCTTCGAACCATGAGATGGAACGTAGTGATCTCCGTCTACCCCAGAAGCTGCTGCTGCCTGTTCGTCCTTTGTAGGTGGGTTGTCCCAGAGCCCAGCCCCAGGACGGCGTCCGAATGGAGACGGACCTGCCGACGCTGTGACCTTCACAACCTTCTGTTTGGCTAGTGCTTCGGGATCGAAGCTGACACCAGTTCCTGGTTGGTTTCCGCAAACAGCCCATCCATCAACGATCTTGAT
Source organism: Dehalococcoidia bacterium (assembly GCA_026421185.1). Classification (GTDB taxonomy): domain Bacteria; phylum Chloroflexota; class Dehalococcoidia; order Lucifugimonadales; family Lucifugimonadaceae; genus Lucifugimonas. Next base: position 4,945 of record JAPKCH010000028.1, read on the forward strand.
GTCGGATGTCATCACTCCGTCGTCAGGCTCTGCATTTTGTGCTTCAAGAGTCAAGAAATTCGGAATTGCTGGAGCAAGTTGAGCGTTCATGTTTCCGGGAGATCCGCCAAGAGTAATCGGTAATTCAAATCCGTACGCTGCATCCGCAAGTTGCAGAGCACATGTGATGCCGGTCATGCCGTGGCTTACTTGAACAACATCCGCAGAACGATTGTGGAAGTAGGGAAGGAAATCTCCGAGTGAATCGAGGTTTTCGCCTGCGCAAACCGGAGCTTTGATCTGGTCCGAAATCCTTCGCAGTCCTAAGAAATCCCAACGACGAGCTGGTTCTTCAACCCAAGCAATATCGAATTGCTCTTCCATCTCACGTACCTTGCGAATGGCCATTTTGGGGTTCCATACTTCGTTGGCGTCGATATAAAGAATTGGAGTATCCGTTGCCCTTTGTAGACCTTTCTTCATTCGATCTATGCGGCGAAGGTCGGCATCCTGATCAAGTCCGACTTTTAGTTTCCCACCTTTGAATCCCCAGTCGGCAGCCATCATGCCGTACCAGTCTTCGATCCCATCATCGGAAAGCGGTGAGTCTAGACCTGACGCATACGCGTGAACCTTAGGGTTTGAACCACCGAGGGTCTTCCAAAGTGGCTCATCATTTGCCTTTGCTTTGATATCCCATAAAGCTACATCTAGCACGGCAATTGCATCGTTGATAACTCCATCGTGACCGGCTTTGAATGCACGGTCCACCATTCGTTTCCAAAGACCAGTTACGCGTCGTGGGTCTTCACCCATCAACATTCCCTCGACCATTGATTTGATCTGAGGACCTGCGCCCCCGCCACCGAAAGAAACACCTTTTATTCCTTCGTCAGTGAAAAGCTCTAATACGTTAGAGGCACCTCGTATTCGACCTGAAGGTGAGTTTGCATCACCCATACGTCGGTTCAGTGGGAATTCGTAGAGAGTTATCGCGTATCCGGTGATCTTCATCGTTGTTCCGAGTTCTATTGGGGCAGGGAAGTTCTATAGAGAAATAGTGAGTCGTAGTGTTGTATCAACACCGACCGCCAGAGTTTAGGCACGTCAAGTTGAGCGGTCAACGGCTCAAGGTGTGAGTTGTTGAGATGATCTGAACACCGTAGTTACGATAAATCACTCCAAATCCGCATGAGTTCCAATCTCGAGTCAATCGAAGTATCTCGGTAACGTAGATGTACTGATAGAAGTCGTTCAGGCGCTAGATCGGCAAAAGCTTGCTGCAAACCTAGATACGGCAATACTTTTCCGGAGTTCGATATGCGTCGCCCATCTCTAATCGCTCTAATAGCCTTCATCGTTTTGTTTGTAGGAGTAGGACTGCCTGCTCAAGCCGCCAATGCCGTTGGTGAAGATGGAGTCATAGTGATCCTTATAGATGAAGGAGCTTCACCCATTCAGCGCGACCTAGATGTGGCTGAAACTGTTGCTCTGACAATGGCACGTGGTACAACAGCTGGAACTACAGCAGTTGCGTCCTATGGCGTTCAAATCAATGAAATCGTAACTGCTGAATCGGGACCATCAGGTACCCGTTTGGTAGATGACGTTGTCACAGCGGTGCGATCACTGAACATTGGACCTGCAAGGTCTGACCAGTTTGCGGCTCTTACCGACACCTTCTCATTTCTCTCACGTATCGGTGCAGTTGAAGGCTCGAGAGTCTCTTTCGTGACATCTGGACGAATTCTCGGTGAAGCGGAAAACACTCGAGATCGTCTACGCAGTGTCGCCGATCTATTTGCATCTGAAGGTTGGATAATCGACGTTGTTGCGTTGCCTTCGACTGAAGCAGTACTACGTGATCTGATGAGTGGTTTATCGACAAATTCTGATGGAGTGTTCTACGACACAGGCACCGCTGCAGGAATTGCTGCTGTATTTGAAAACTATTCAGAGCTTTCACTCGAAGGTGCGATGGATGTTGAGATGCACGATAACTCAGCATCACTTGTAACGCTGGATATTGCTCCTCACACGGAAAACTTCACAACTGTATTCGTTCGACAGCACAATCAAGTAGACGTTGCAGTATTTTCACCGAACGGCACTCGTGCCGTTGCCGAGTTGGAGAACGTTCAAATACTTGAGACTCCGTCGGCAGTAATCCTGCAGATTCAATCGCCAGTACCTGGTAACTGGACTCTGCAGGGAATCGGACCTGCATCGAAACTGGTGGCCAGTGTCGATGTAAGTAATCCTCTTGAACTTCGGTTGATCGAACAGCCGCCATTGCCTGTCGGTGAGACAGCGATTATTGAAGCTGCTGCATTCAATGGTGAATCGGCTCAACTTCTTTCGGGTGCTGTGATCACTGCCACTATCGTCAAGGCAAGCGGTACTACTGAAGTTGTTGTTCTCAATGACACCGGTAACAATGGCGACAAATTTGCAAATGACGGTATCTACTCCGTCCTATTGAGTGCGCCAAAGTCACAAGGCATAAACGACGTTGCGTTGCAATTGACATGGACTGACTACGCCTCAACTCTCCGAAGCAATACTGCCTTCCGAAGTGAATCGTTCCCAACCCTTAGTCTCATTGAAGTCAATGACGTGGAAACCATGGCTGGCAAGTACGCCACTGTTGCTCGAGTTCAGGTTCGAGTAGCTGACTACCCGTATCTCACAAGTCCTACCGACATCAAAGCCGTTCTGAATGGTGTTGGCGGAGAGGTAGACGCAGTTATTCTTACTGTTGAAGAACCCGAACCAGGATTAGCTTGGGAATTCGACATCGCAGCGATCATTCCTGAATCTGGTGCATACGAAGTCAAGGTCATTCTCGCCAGCGTCTTCGAAGGACGTCCTTACACACGTACATCGCCTGTCGTGACTTCATCGGCAACTGTTGTTATTCAGTCAGCTCAGATCTTAGGAATACCAATCTTGTTGGTCGGAGTGCTCGGTGGATTACTTCTTGCTTTGGCTGGTGTCACACTTTGGATCAGCCGTAAACCTTCACCGTTCGGTTACATCGTCGACGATACATATCGAGTAGTTGTCGACTTCTCACAAGTTAACCGAAGTTTGTACCGACGATTGTTCTCAAAGAGCAGTATAGATGCATCGGAGGTAGCCGATCTACCGTTCGCTGGAGGCAGATTTAAGTTCAGCCGAGACAAGGTTAAACTTGTTCACAAGCGAGCAGTTGGCGACCCTTCTATGAGAGTAAATAGCCGACCTGCCGGACCTGAAGTTGATCTCGGAGAAAACGTATGGTTGGGCGTCGGCGGTCGTCTCCTTATGTTTCAAATCAAAAGCCGAAGAACAGATACAGCCAACATCGGCGACGGAGATTCCATAATCGACAATGCTGCTCTAGTGCCATCATCGGGTGATTAGTCATAACCGGTAAGTAAACTCTCAAACAACAAAAGGGCTGCTCATTATGAACAGCCCTTTTGTTGTTTCACTAAAACAGTCGTTTGTACTACTTTTCGTTGATGACGATCGTCTCGATAAGATCGCCCGGTTCTGAATCACTCATTGGGTCTCGCTCACGAATGGATTTCACAATATCCATTCCGCTGATGATCTTGCCGAAGACCGAGTGCTTACCATCGAGGTGAGGTGTTGGTCCAAGAGTGATGAAGAACTGGCTACCGTTTGTGCCGGGTCCCGCATTCGCCATCGAAAGAATGCCTTCAGTGTCGTGACGAAGGCTTTTATTGAACTCGTCGCCAAAGCGGTAACCAGGACCGCCAGTCCCTGTTCCGGTTGGGTCGCCACCCTGAACCATGAATCCTGGGATTACTCGGTGGAAGGTTGTTCCGTTATAGAAATCATCCTTAGCGAGGTTGATAAAGTTTTCTACTGTGAGTGGTGCATCGTTGGCGTACAACATGATTTCGAACTCACCACGTTCAGTCTTGAACGTAGCGGTATACGACTTCGAATTGTCGAGATCACCTGATGGTGGTGCTAGGTCTGCCATAATTTCTCCTATTTGACGATTGAGCTCTCACTCGATCGTAGATTATTAGCTTTCAGTAATAGTGATCGAATTGATCAAGTCGCCGGCTAACAGAGCGGTACCGGGATCTCGAACTTCGATGTTGAGTACATTGTCTAATCCTTCGATCACTTCTCCGAACACGCTGTGTAGATCATCAAGATGAGGTGTTGGGGCGAATGTGATGAAAAACTGACTGCCATTGGTGTTTGCGCCAGAATTGGCCATTGAAAGAATCCCTGGCTTGCTATGTCGACGTGTTGCATCAAATTCATCACGGAATTGGTAGCCCGGACCACCGGCGCCGGTGCCTATAGGATCGCCGCCCTGTGCCATGAAACCAGGAATAACTCGGTGGAACATAGTTCTATCGTAGAAACCGATTGTGGCGAGGTTTACGAAGTTTTCAACCGATAATGGTGCTTCGTCATCGAACAACAACACTTTGAATTCGCCAGCATCGGTGTTGAAAGTGGCGTGGTAAGTCTTAGATGTGTCTAGTGCGCCGGCGGGTGGTCGGGCAGCGTCACCATCATTGAGCATGACTGCATCAGCGTCGATCTGTTCGGGCGCATCTTCACCACACGCTGCAAATAAGAGCGATGAGATGATCAGTAGTGCAAATATTGCTAGCAGCCGTTTCATTCTGTTCTCCACGAATAATTTTTTGTACATAATCGTTGCATCGTGCATAAAAACACAATCCGAAAAGTATAACCAACAAGGTTATAGAACAGTCTTTTAATTGTGTTTCTAAGTCTTTCTCTATCAACTCACACTCTTATAATGACCGACCATGTCAGAAACAGTGAAACAATCTACAAATTCAAACGACCAGCTCTCAGGTGAACGCCTAGTAGAGCTTTACCGAACTATGGTGCTCAGTCGATACCTCGACGAACGAGTCTGGCTATTGAACCGACAGGGAAAAGCGGCAATCGCCGCATCAGCACAGGGACATGAAGCTGCTCAGGTTGCTTGCATTGAAGCATCCGACCCTTCGAAAGATCACTATTTGATCTACTACCGGCAGTTTACCGCCATGATTGCACTCGGCACTGAACCTGAAGAAATGTTGCGTGGATTCCTCGCCAAAGAGGCAGACCCTATGAGTGCCGCACGCCAGTTCCCACTTCACGGTGCGCATCCGCGGGTAGATCTGTTCAATTTTTCTAACGTAATCGCAACTCAACTTCCGCAAGCAGCTGGTGTTGCTTTAGCCGACAAACTAAAGGGGTCCGATGCCGTGACCTTCGTTTACTTCGGTGATGGAGCATCGTCACAGGGCGATACTCACGAAGCAATGAACTTCGCGGGTGTGCATAAACTCCCTGTAATATTTTTCTGTGAGAACAATCGTTACGCAATTTCTGTACCACAGGAAAAACAGATGGGTATTGATAGTTTGGCGAGCAGGGCAGCGGGTTACGGATTTCCGGGTATACAAGTGGACGGTACCGACGTTGTTGCTGTGCACGAAGCAACAACCGCCGCTGTCAATCGAGCAAGGGCCGGCGAAGGTCCCACTCTTATCGAGGCATCGGTTGAGCGTCTTTTACCGCATACGACCGACGATGATCACACTCGATACCGTTCCGCCGAAGATATTTCGCAAATGTTGGAACGAGACCCAATTAATATTTTGTCTGAATTACTAAAACGAAGAGATTTACTGACGGAATCAGCGGACGATGAAATTCACACTTCAGCGAAGAAACGTGTGAATGTCGCTACTGATACTGTTGATGCAGAACCCTATCCTGGCGTCGAAACGATGTTCGATAATGTGGTCAAGGGATCAGGCAACGGAGGTAATTCGTAATGCCTGAGCAGACAGTTATCGAAGCCGTCCGTCAGACCATGTTTGCGGAGATGCGACGAGACGATTCAATTATCGTTCTAGGCGAGGACGTTGGAAGCCGCGGTGGTGTTTTTCTGGCAACCGATGGACTGATAGATGAGTTTGGCGAGAATCGTGTTATTGATACCCCGTTAGCCGAATCATCGATCTGTGGTGTCGCAATCGGAGCTGCGGTAAACGGATTGCGACCAATCGCAGAAATTCAGTTTGCTGATTTTATCTGGCCAGCCATTAACCAACTAGTCGGCGAGGCATCAAAAGTCCGCTACGGTACCAATGGTTTGAAGACCGCCCCTATGACAGTACGTGTGCCTTACGGAGGCGGTGTCAGAGGCGGCTTATATCACTCTCAGAGTATCGAAGTGCTTTTTGCACATACGCCTGGCCTCTCCGTCGTTGCTCCTGCGACTCCGTACGATGCAAAAGGTCTTTTAGCTTCAGCGATTCGTTCTGACGATCCAGTGATTGTTCTTGAGCACAAGCGAACGTATCGTTTGGTGAAGGGCGATGTACCTGCCGAGGATTACACGATTCCGATCGGAAAGGCTGAGATAAAACGTCCAGGTACGGATTTGACGATTTTTACATACGGTTTGATGCTTCACTACGCTTTACAAGCAGCGGAAATGGCTGCTGCAAATGGTATAGACGTCGAAGTTTTAGATTTGCGAACACTGCGTCCACTTGATGAAGAGGGTATTGCCGAATCTGCTTCTCGTACTGGAAAAGCGCTCATCGTCCAGGAAGACACTCCGGCGGTCAGTATTTCATCCGAAGTATCCGCAATTATTGGAGAACGATGTTTCTTCGATCTTGATGGTCCTATCACTCGGCTAGGGCCGCCAGAAATTCCACCTATGCCATTTTCTCCAATTCAAGAATCTGCGTTCATGCCTTCGCCGGAGAAAATTCTCACGGCGATCAAAAAGCTGTCGGAGATATAGACATGACTTTCAAAATTGAACTGCCTCATGTTGGCGAGTCAGTAACTGAAGCCGTAATTGGCAAATGGCTGAAGACTCCTGGCGAGAAGGTTGAAAAATACGATCCGCTCGTTGAAGTTGTAACTGACAAAGTGAACATGGATGTTCCTTCGCCTGCGACTGGAATTCTTACGAAAATTGTTGCTAAAGAAGGGGAAACAGTCTTGATGGGCACAGTGATTGCTGAAATGGAGTCCGTTGAAGGAGAGAGCAGCGGCACTACCAATTCTCCAACCGCTGCATCTTTATCTAGCTCTCCATCTGCGAGCCGTATCGGTACACTCGTTCAAGGTGCCAACGTAGGGCCCACTGGTGGGGAATTTACCGACACCAGTCTTTCAACAAATACTCCTGAGAATGTTGTTTCGAGAGATTCAGCTTCGGCTAGTTCTACGGCGCGGCAAAAAGGCTTCTCCCCAGTTGTTACTCGCCTAGCGGCTCAACATGGAGTCGACCTGAAATCACTTGTCGGAACTGGTTTGGGCGGTCGAGTCACTAAGAAAGACGTTATTACAGCTGTGGATAACGCTGAGACGCCAGTGGTTAACGCCACGATGTCAGTGGATTGCGACGATATCATTGAGCCGACTCCAATTCGACGAATGACCGCTGATCACATGGTCAAATCTATGTCTGAGATTCCTCATGCATGGTCAGCCATCGAAGTTGATGTAACCGGTATGGTCAAGTGGCGCGCAGAGAATAAGGCAGTCTTTGAATCTGAGAACGGCGTTCGACTTACATATTTACCAATTATTCTCGCGGTCGTAGCCAGCGCTTTGCAGGCGAATCCACGACTTAATTCTCGTTGGGATGATGGCAAAATCATCGTGAAGAAAGCAATAAACATTGGAGTCGCCGTCGCTGCTTCTGAAGGTTTAGTCGTTCCTGTCGTCCACGACGCCGCTAAGGCAAATGTTGTTGAACTCGCTCGAAAACTCGATGGTGTCGTAGATCGCGCACGATCAGGGGCAATGACCATTACTGATGTTCAAGGTGGAACTTTCACTCTGAACAATACAGGCTCGCTCGGTTCTGTTTGGGGCGGTGCGATCATCAATCATCCTCAGGCAGCTATTTTGACTACTGAGACGATAGTGAAGCGACCTGTGGTGATCTCGAAAGATGGTGAGGACGTTATCGCTGTTCGTTCGATGATGAACATATGTCTTTCTTTCGATCACAGAATCATCGACGGGGCGGAAGCGTCGGAGTTCCTCCAGGCCATTAAATCCGGACTTGAAGCTGTGAATATCACTTCCGACCTTATATGAGTTCCAACGCAGGGAAGTTCGACGACGACGTTCGAGCAGCTTGGCTTGGAACCATTGATTATGGCTCAGCGCTCGAACTGCAGCGGGCTCTGCTTGATCAGCGTAAATCTGGAGAGATTCCAGATTCTCTGCTTTTGCTTGAGCACACTCAAGTTGTGACGTTGGGGCGTCGGGCAGACGATAGTCATTTGGTCACAAATCGTTCTGGACTAAAATCAGCTGGTATTGAAATTTTCGAAACTGATCGCGGTGGTGAAGCGACCTATCACGGTCCGGGGCAACTGATCGGATATCCGATTATCGATGTCCGAGTAGCAAAACTTGGCCCCGTAACTTACGTACGAATGCTGGAAAAAACGATTATCGAAACGCTTACAGAGTACGGGGTTGATGCTCATTTAGTGGATGGTGAAACAGGTGTTTGGGTGGACGGTATACCCAACGAAAAACGAGACCCTCATACGAATCCTGCCGGAAAGAAAATTGCTGCGATCGGCGTGCGTATTTCCGGTGGCGTTACGATGCATGGATTCGCGTTAAACGTCTCAACAGATCTCAGCTATTTCCAGCACATCATCCCTTGTGGAATGCCCGACTTACCGTTCACATCCATTGAACTAGAAATAGGCGAATCTGCATATGTGCGCGAGTGCGCCACGTCAATCTCTCGGAAATTGTCCGCCAATATTCAACGAAATTTAGTTTGGATCGAAGAGTCAGATTTATCCAGCTAATCAGCTTTGTATGTTCTGAATTCGTTCGGAAAGTTCATAGTCAGTTCACATAGCCGTTGGGTGTCGACTCCAACTCTAATCAACCCTTTATCTTTGATGATGTTGAGATCGAGACAAATGTCTCGTTTCACAGGACTGAACTGCAGATGTGTCATCAGAAGCAAATGAGCGATATCTAACTTTGGCTATCCAGCTATTTCGAGACTGATCAATCAGGACGAACAAGAGCTAGCATTCAAGGACGGCTTCGCTGGTACTTTTTGCAACGTTCGATATTTGTCGAATGCGTTCACACAGTTCGAATTCATCCGTCCATGGCATTGCTAGATAGACAAGGGCACTCTTAGCAGTAATTGTGTCGCAGCCAACTATTTAGAGATGTGTTTGAACAAGTTCTAGAATGTCTGACTCGTCGTTAGCTATAAGTTTTTTAAGGCATATATCCTGACCGAAATAGGCTCCTCTAAACGCTTCCCTAGGGAACTTTGAATATTCGTATGAATTCAGGTTCGTTTTCGGTTTGGAATCGGACGTTCGTGACACCACAACATATGCCTGTGTGTTCGTTTCTTGACACTATTGACCATTCAAGAAAATAACTAAGCCAATCCTTAATTAAGATTATGACGTACCTTATTTCAATACATCGAAGCTAGGGTCACGCATAAACTTCGCTTTTCAAACACATAGGAGATCAAACTGAGCGGTATTGGAGAAGAGAATATTTTGAGTCAAAAGGCGTTGGCGTACGGCAATAAACTGTTGCTGGTTCTCACCGGAATAGCATTGTTATTTTTCGCAGCCTGCTCGTCTTCACCTGTAGCTGAATTTACCGCTTCGAGTGAATCTGGCAATGTTCCATTTGAGGTTTCTTTCGTTATCGGAGAACGGGCTGATGCCGATAGCTATAGCTGGGATTTCGGCGATGGTTCAGGCAGCACTGAGATCGAACCGAGCCATACTTTCGAATTCTCTGGTGAATTCATAGTCAAATTGTCTGCTAAAAGAGGCGATATTATTGCCACCGTCGAAACTCTTATAGTAGCGAAATCCGGAGAAGCAGGGTGGGTGGTAATCGAAGGTGGTAAAAATGTACTTTCCGCGTCCGAATCGGTTCAATTTAGTGCTACTGCCTTTGATGTTTTAGGCAATCCGGTAGACGATGCCGAGTTCACTTGGGACGCCGATGAATCAATTGGCGATATTGACCGAACTGGTAAATTCACCGCCAGAACAAATCTTGGCTCGTTCGAGGACGTGATAACTGTCCAATTTGAACGGCTTGGCGCCACAGCTTCTTCCCAAGCTGGAATCGAGATAATTGCAGGTCCCTTGCACGCGTTTTCGATTTCGCCCAGCCAACTGGATATTCAGGTTGGTAGAAGCGAGACGATAAACGTCGAAGCGGTCGACGCTGCTGGTCACGTTCTAGAATCAGCAATAATTATTTTCACTGCCATACGAGACGGCGACTCTGTAGATTCGACCGGACTGTACAAGCCTGTGACGGTTGCTTCTGGTGAAAACGTTGAACTCGTGACAATCGAAGTCGAGCTTGACGGCACGGTTATCGAAACAACGTTGTCAGGTACAGTTCGACCGAATATTCTTGATCAAATTCACGTATCCAATCTCCCCACAAGCTTGGGTATAGGAGAGTCGTTTCAACTCGTTTATTACGCAACAGACCGATTCGGAAATCAACTTGAACTTGATGAACTCGAATGGAGCGTTTCCGATCCCAGTGTCGGTTCAATCACGGAAACCGGATTATTTACCGCGGGTACATCAGCTGGAACTCACTCCGATCATGGCATCGCTATACGGGGCATAATGAACGGTATTGAGTCCGTAACAGTTGTCCCTGTCATCATTATTGCCGGCGCTGTAACAGCGATCCATATCGTCCCAGATAATGACTCTGTTCCAATCGGTGCTGGATCTCCGTTCCTTGTGCTCGCAACAGACGAAAATGGAAATATTGTTGATATACCTGAGGAAGAATTCGTTTACGAATACTCATTTGCGGGGCGAGGAAATGAAGTAGCTGTATTTATAGCCGGATACGAGATTGGCGACTTCGAAAATGCCATCACTGTCACGCTCCCCGTAGGAGTCGCTGGCAATGAATCAAATATCCGAGTCCGATCTGATATCAACGTACGCCAGCGGTCCTCGAACATAATTGCGGTCGAGGTAGTCGATCAAGACGGCGGTGGGATCTTCTTCATAGATCTTGAAACAGCGCTTTTGGGTTCAGCTGACATTAGTTTCCACAACAATGATGCTGTCGAGCTTTCTCCAGCTTGGTGGCCTGATGGAACACGATTGGTTTACGTGTCAGATCCAACTGGATATTTACAGATCTATACGTTGAATATTGCTACGAGAGAGATTATTCAGCTTACTGATGTCGATGGAGGAGTATCTATGCCAGATATTTCACCGGATGGTAAGTCGATAGTCTTCGTGAGGCTCGGTGAAGATCAGTGGCAGCTTTACGTGGCCGATATCCCCGAAGACGTCGCAATGAATCCGATCACAGTGGATTCGTTGCGACTTATTAGCGATGACGAAAGTGCCCAACACATTCTCCCCTACTGGTCGCCAGACGGTAAGCAGATTCTCGCTTCGCAGAACACCTCAGATGGGTTAGTAAGAGTGATGATGTTCGATCCATCGCTCAAAACATTGCCTGAGGTAATTGGTCCGTTTGGTAGCGTTGGTTTCGGATGGACGGTCGATGGCACTGGTATCCATATTGGTTTCTCGACCAATCAAGGGGCTCTTGATATTGGAACTTTCGACCTCGACACCGCAAATCCTGAATTCATCGATACAACTCTGGAATTCTTGGTCGCAGCTTGGGCTCCCGACGGATCAGAGGTCGTTGCTATCGATTCACTTCTGGGTGCTGGTTGGTTGCTAGATTCTGACGCAACAGGTCTTCGTCGTGTCATAGATTCTGAGCAGATTCCAACCCGTATGTCATGGCGTCCTACAGGGTACGGCGATCCTGTAGCTATACCTGTCATCGAAGGCGAATCGGTGATGTTGGCTACAGGTGACAATCCTCGAGCTCCAATCGGTGCTTTGGATACTTCACTCGAATACTCAGCTGTGATCCAAACCGATGCAGGAGATATTGAACTCGAACTGTTCGATGATATCGCACCGATGACAGTCGAGAATTTCGTTAACCTCGCACGAATTGGATTCTACGATGGTCTTAATTTCCATCGCGTAATTGCAGATTTTGTCTCACAGGCAGGAGACCCTAAAGGTGATGAATCTGATGGTCCCGGCTATATATTCAACGATGAGTTCACTAGGGGACTCTCGCACGATGCCGCAGGTTGGTTATCGATGGCGAATGCAGGTGCCAACACAAACGGAAGCCAGTTCTTCATCACTCATACAGCAGTAAACTGGCTCGATCCCTATGAAGCTGGTGTCGCTAAGAACTGTGCCGACGATTTAGTTTCATGCCACGGGATATTCGGGCGCGTGACATCCGGTCTAGAGATTGTCACCGGCATGGTTGAGCGCGATCCTGTCACAGCTACAACTCCGGGTGTCATAATCTTGGGAATCTCGATTACCCAGAGTTAGTGACCATTCGAAACATCTCGAACAAAATTCAGATACTCAGAATCCATGGAGATCCGCTTGTCAGACCGAACAACGATACGAAGCCACATCAGTCATCTTGAATGTGCACTTTCTGGTGAAGTTGCTGATCATAAATTTCCTCATCGTCTGAACCCGAAAAACGGCAAACCGTATTTGGCGCGATATGATCTATCGAAAGCGGCTGAGACTCTAACGAAACAGTCCATGGCTGATCGTGAACCGAACATGTGGCGCTACCGAGAAGTGATGCCGGTGATCGACCCCGCGAACATCGTCACGCTAGGCGAAGGCTTTACTCCGCTGAAACAGGCAAACCGTCTAGGTAAGCATCTCGGGATGAGCTCACTGCTTATCAAAGATGAAGGTGTAAACCCGACCGGATCTTTCAAGGCACGTGGCTTGTCTGCAGCAGTTTCGAAAGCACTCGAACTGAAGCAAATGAAACTAACTATGCCTTCGGCGGGAAACGCCGCTGGCGCAATGTCGGCATATGCCGCCGCTGCCGGTATGGAAGCTCATGTGTACATGCCCAAAGACGCACCGATAGCGAATCAGATCGAATGTGTCGCCTATGGAGCTGAGCTGAACCTTGTCGACGGTTTCATTACTGATGCTGGTCGTATCTCAGGTGAAGCTGCCGAAGAGCATGGCCTATTTGATGTGTCGACTCTTAAAGAGCCTTATCGTGCCGAAGGCAAGAAGACGATGGGATATGAGATCGTCGAACAGCTTGGCTTTGAAATTCCAGACGTCATTATCTATCCAACTGGTGGCGGCACCGGAATCGTAGGCATCTGGAAAGCTCTTGCTGAGATGGAGGAACTTGGATGGATCGGTTCGGAACGCCCGCGAATGATCTGCGTTCAGGCTGAAGGATGTTCTCCGCTGGTTAATGCCTATAACAAGGGCGAAGAATTCGCAGATCCATTCCCGAACCCCTCGACACTTGCTGCAGGGATGCGCGTACCCGCAGCAGTCGGCGATTTCCTAGTCATACGCGCCGTTCGAGAAAGTGGGGGCACTGCACTTACTGTTACCGACGATCAGATGGTCGAATCCGTACGAGAGATATCAGTGTTCGAAGGAATATTTCCGGCACCTGAAGGTGGAGCTACTCTCACAGCACTACAGAAGTTGCTGGATTCCGGCGGAATTGGCAAGGATGAACGCGTTGTCTTACTGAACACTGGATCAGCATTGAAGTACTTGGATGTACTCGGGTCAGCTCTAGGGCTTTAGATACTCTGACGTCAACGTTTGTTAGACCTTAGGTGAATCCCAAGTCGTTACGTGACTGAGCGTGCCTGTAGGGAACGCTGCCATGTATTCGTTTACCAACATTCCCAGAATCACTGAGTTGTGACGAGCACCATCATGCGGACGGCTTTGTCGTAATGTGCCTTCGTGTTGGAATCCGATGTGTTCAAACATCGCACGTGCAGCGGTGTTGTACTCCGGCACGTCGACCCATGCTCGGTGAAGACCTAGATGCTCAAAAATGTGTTCAAGCATGGCAATAACACCTGAAGTTCCATAACCCTGGTGCCACAGGTTTTTTTGACCGATTAATACTGAAATTTGAGCATCACCCAAAGCTTCATCGATAGATAGCTGTCCTTCTCCGATATGTTCACCAGATAGCGTGTACACCGAGAAAATGTCTCGATGTGGCTCATGGTGCGGATCGTGGAACACTTCATCCCAAGCTTCTTGTGAAGCATCGATCATATCTTTGGGTTCGTACCCCAAGTGAGCAGCATCGCCATAGGTATAGCGGCCGAACCATGCATTTGATACTTCGGCATCGTCTAACCAGTCAGAAAGGCGCTGAACGTCATCACGGGTAACCGGGCGCAACTCAACTAATGAGGGCACTTCGTCCTCCTTGAATCTGTTGTGTCATGGCCAAGTAATGATCAGTACACACCAGTGAGGTATGGGCGACATAGTGGGCCGAATCCGAAGTATACCCGAACGGTGATATTGAACGTTAGACACAGCACTTTATTGTTGTGTTATTTGCGAAAGTAAGATTCGTTTGCATGACATGACCTGATACGATTCGCAATCTGGGCTGGAGTATTGTTCAACAGTGAATTCGTACAATCCAACCTGTCGATGTTTGAACTGACAAAGAGGTAGATATGTCTAATCACTGGAAGATGGAAGCTGAGATTGAATACTGTGTGCCTTGTGGCTACGCAAACCTCGCAGCCAGCATGGTTAGCGAGTTGTTCCAGGCAGCCGGACCAGCACTCGCAATTTCACTTAAGCCTGGTCACAGCGGTGCATTCAAAGTAACCGTTGATGGTCGGGTGTTGTGGGACAAGAAGGAATCTGGTCGTTCACCACACATCATGGAAGTCAAAGAACTAAAGGCTACCGTTGCAAACATGCTCGAATCTGGCTCTGTAATTCAAAGCAACTAGATTGATCAATTCACGGTTATCTAGAATTTCTCGGTGATGACGAATTGCCGAGAGGATCATTGATAATAGGAAATAAATATGCCCGAAGTACTTGCAAAGGTTCGATCTGAAATGGGTTCCAGCGTTCCCTGAGACCATCTCTCTGTGTCTTTCTGGATGGTAAACGAACTTTTATGCGACTGGTAAGTCTCACATTGCCGAGACACTCACGCTCAGGCAGGGTGGTTTTTTAGGGTCATACTGAACGGTGAAATTGCATTCGATAGAGGGAAAGTTGAGCGGTACACAGCACTGGCGACGATAAAGAATTGAAAGCGCAAGTTGTCAATTTGGTCGAATATTATTAGAGCAGATCTCTATTGAACGAAATCGAAAAATTCGAGAGTAGTATGATCTGGCCCGGATGAACGTATTCCGGGTTGTGATCGCCTTTCTGTTTTATTGTCTGGAGTTAGCACGTGAAAGCCGCAGTTCTCATTGAATCGAAAAAACCCATGCCAATCATGGAGCTTGACCAGACTGAGCCTAAAACCGGCGAAGTGCGAGTAAAGATGTCGGCTGCTGGCATATGCGCATCAGATCACCACGTGATGACTGGTGATAACCCAGCTCCGATGCCTATCGTGCTTGGACACGAAGGTGCTGGTGTTATCGACGCCGTTGGTCCGGGTGTAACGACAGTAAAAGTTGGCGATCGTTGCGTGCTGTCGTTCGTGCCAAACTGTGGACACTGCCGATCGTGCCGAGAAGGTCTTTCGAACATCTGCGACACCAACCGTCTCACTGGAACGCGTCAATACGACGGGACTTTCCGTCTTCACACATCAGATGGCACTGAAGTTCATCAGTTCGCCAAATTGGGTGTATTCGCTGAATATATAGTTGTGCCGCAACAGGCCTGCTACCCAATTCCTGACGACGTTCCTATGGAAGTCGCCGCTCTGATCGGTTGTTCCGTAACGACCGGTGTCGGTGGCGTGATAAACCAGCCCGGTATGCGAGCGGGAATGACTGTTGCTGTGATCGGAGCTGGCGGAGTCGGCCTGAACGCCCTTCAAGGAGCTCGGCTGATGAACGCATCCAAAGTGATCGCTGTGGACATTTTTGATTCTAAGCTTGAATTTGCTTATAAGTTCGGCGCAACACATGTGATCAATTCGAAAGAACAAGACCCAATCGGCGCTATTCAGGAAATGACCGATGGAGGTGTCGATTTTGCCTTCGACACATTTGGGCATAAAATCACGACAGAACAGGCGTATAAGGCGACTCGCAAGGGCGGAACAGCCGTCGTCGTTGGTCTGGCTCCCGACGGTATGAATGCTGAGATTCCTCTTGTCGAGTTGGTCCGTAATCAGAAAACTCTTGTTGGTAGTTATTATGGCTCATCCAGCCCGCATGAGACATTTGCAAAGTTGCTTGAGTTCTACCGTCAGGGTCGTATCGATGTGGGTGGAATGGTCACGCGCAAGTACAAACTAGACGAAATTAACGAGGCTTACGAAGCTCTCGAGCGTGGAGAAGACGGTAGGGGAGTTATCGTTTTCGACTAATCGTCTGTCGGTAGCAGGTGAATATTGGCGAAATCTGTATGTACGATCCATATGCGATCTATATGGATCGCATATTTTTTCACTTGCTGCTAAATCGGGCGACTGCTATGCTCAAAATCGGCTTTTCAGAAGCCTTTAACCCGTATTTGGTAACCAGTAATCGGTAGTTGATGTTCGAGGATTATTTCAGGCAGTACGCACTGCTCATTATTTTCGCCGCCGCAGCGGTAACTGTCCCTGTTGGGATGTTGATGATGAGCTATATGGCTCAGTTCATTAAAGTCAGGCCGTCACGCCCTACAGCAGTTAAAGTAAGCGCTTACGAAGGCGGTATGCCTCCGTTTAGCAGTCGACCTGCACGTTTCAACTTCCGTTACTACTACTACGCACTGTTGTTCATAGTTTTTGACGTTGAAACTATATTCTTGTTTCCATGGGCGGTTAAGTACGGAGTAATGACCCGGCAGTTCGGGTTTGCTGCGCTAGGCGCAGTGCTGGTATTTCTTATTGTTGTGACATTTGCTTATGCCTACGCGTGGCGGAAGCGAGCTTTGGAGTGGGTGACGAACGAATGACCGGTCCAAAATTGATCGATCCATACGGTGCACCTCCTGGCGCAGACCCGCGAGGGGCTTTGCAGTCGATCACTCTCGATCTCGATCGCACTGAAGGCGACTCCGTCAATCGGATGAAGTCGACTCACCTTGAACCGTTTCCCGACCCTGTTCTGGAAGTTCCCGATGATCTCCAGCGCAGCGTTCTAGTAAGTTCCGTTGACTATTTGTTGAACTGGGCCCGAAAATCTTCGGTGTTCCCGTTGCAATCAGGACTTGCCTGCTGTTCTTTCGAGATGATTAGCGCGGCTATGGCACGCTTTGACCTAGCTCGATTCGGTATGGAAGCGATGCGGGCTTCACCGCGTCAGGCCGACCTACTGATCGTTGCTGGAACACTGACCTGGAAGATGGCAGTGCCGCTTCGACGTTTATATGACCAAATGGCAGAGCCTCGTTGGGTTATTTCAATGGGCGTGTGTGCTACTTCTGGCGGCCCTTACTACCAAAGCTATTCAGTTGTACCCGGTGTGAACCACATTATGCCGGTCGACGTTTACGTGCCTGGCTGTCCGCCACGTCCGGATGCTCTTCTGTACGGCATCATGCAACTCCACGACAAGATTCGCCGGTACAGCCTTAGCGGGCAGGCGGCGGGGCAGGAATGAGCACCGTTTGGAGTGGACCTGCATTAGCTGAAGCTATCGAAGCCTTCGCACCTGGCTCAGTTGAGTCGAGTGCTGGTATAGATGTTTGGTTGAAGCCGGAATCTATTTCAGCAGTTTGTGAAGGGCTCAAGACTCGGGCTGAGTTCAAATTTGATTTACTTAGCAGTCTTACAGCAGTCGACTACATCGATCACTTCGAGGTTGTTTATCACCTCACGTCATTGCCGATGAACGCTACAGCTGTTCTCAAGTCACGTGTTGGTATTGGACGAACTGATGCATCGATCGCCAGTGTTGTGTCAATATGGCGCGGTGCTGACTATCAGGAACGAGAAGTCTGGGATCTGATGGGTATCCGTTTTGAAGGTCACCCGAACCACAAGCGAATCATGCTGTGGGAAGGATTCCCCGGTCACCCGCTTCGCAAAGACTATGTGACCTACGATCAGTCGATCGTTTCTACGATTCCTGACGCTACCGGCGGTGATAAATAATGGCTATCAAGACTCAGCCAGTTACAGTAAACCTCGGGCCTCAGCACCCGTCAACTCACGGTGTGTTCCGCATGCGAGTGATGTTCGATGGTGAAGAAATTGTCGATGTAGAACCTGTTTTCGGATACCTACACCGTGGCTCTGAAAAACTTGCCGAAGAGCGAACATATACACAGATCGTAACGTTGACAGACCGTATGGACTACGTGTCGTCTATGCTCAATAATCAGGCATACATACTGGCTGTTGAGAAGCTTGCAGGTATCGAGCCTTCTCCCCGTGGTGTTTGGCTTCGTATGATCGCAGCTGAATTGCAGCGAATTGCAAGTCACCTTGTAGCTACTGGTTTCCTTATTCAGGACCTTGGAGCTCTTGGTACGCCACTTATTTACGCAATGCGTGAACGTGAAGGTATTCTCGATTTATTCGAAATGCTTTGTGGTGCTCGAATTACGAACTCATACCTGCGACCCGGCGGCGTGTTCATGGATGCCCCAGACGAGTTCTGGCCAGCACTTGATCGTGGTTTGGACGATATTGTTCGTACGATCGACGAGCTTGAGACGTACTTGAGCGGCAACGAAATTATTTTCTCTCGCACTAAAGGCACAGCTGTTCTACCGCCAGAACTTCTTATCAATGCTTCGATCACCGGTCCTATGCTCCGTGCAAGTGGAGTCGACTGGGATCTGCGTCACCGGGCGCCATATGACTACTACGATAAGATTTCTTTCGAACGTAAGTTGCACACTGCTTCCGATAACTACGCCCGTTACTGGGTACGAATTCAGGAATCACGTGAAAGCGTTAAGATCATCAAGCAGTGCATCGAACAAATCGAACCGGGATCCGTGCGTCCGTCGTTCGACGATGTGCCACGTTTGATTCGTCCTCCTGTAGGCGACGCATACGCTGCCATCGAAGGCTCTAAGGGCGAACTTGGCTTCTACTTGGTAAGTGACGGGGGTATAGCACCGTACAGAATGCACGTACGTGCATCTTCGTTGATCAACCTGACACTCCTCCGTGACATGCTCATTGGTGGGCAGTTTGGTGACCTGTTTGTCACTTTTGGTAGTATCGATTTGAACATGGGTGAGGTAGATCGGTAATGAACCAGGCCTTCCTCGACAATTCGCTGTGGCGAAATATTTACTGTGTGCTTGCTGGCGATAGCGCTCAGTGCGCAGCCCGTGATTACTCTCCTGGAATGCTTCCCGGTGGTATGGAATGGCTAGCATTCTTGCTGGCTGCTGCTGCGATCGTTGGACTGTTCGTGAATGGCGTACTCGGTGGAGTCATTGTGCTCATCTGGGGTGAACGTCGATTATTCGGTCGTTTCCAGTCACGTACTGGTCCAAACCGATGGGGCCCATGGGGAACTCTTACTTCCGTCGCTGACGCTATAAAAACGATGTTTAAAGAAGATCTGGTTCCTGCGGAAGCGGACCGGATCCTATTCAACTTGGCTCCGATCCTTATCGCAGCTCCAGCGTTGATGGTCTTCTCGGTTATACCGTTCGGTGTCGGCACGTATGTTGCCGATCTGAACGTTGGTGTGCTCTTCATCATGGCGATAACGTCACTGACCACACTTGCAGTGCTCACTGCTTCGTGGTCGTCAGCAAACCGTATTGCGATATTGTCGGCACTACGATCAGTCGCACTTCTTATTAGCTATGAAATACCGATGGCATTAGCTGTTGTCGGTGTGATTATGCTGGCCGGATCTATGTCACTCGGGGAAATAATTCAGGCGCAGGGTGTGCCGTTCATATTGGTTCAGCCGCTTGGTTTCTTTGTGTTCTTCCTCGCAGCAATGGCTGAGATGGCAAGGGCGCCGTTTGACCTTACGGAAGCTGAATCTGAACTCGCTGCCGGATATTTGAACGACTACGCAAGCATGAAATTTGGTTTGTTCTTCCTCGCTGAGTTTATGGCGGAGATCAGCACGTCGGCGATTATCACTACATTGTTCCTGAGCGGATGGCGTGGATTTGACCCGATACCTTCGCACTTTTGGTTCGGTGCGAAGTTGATTGCAGTTCTGTTCGTAATCATATGGTTCCGAATGACTCTGCCTCGATTGCGAATTGATCAGGTATTGAAATTCGCATGGAAGGGCTTGTTCGAACTCACGATGATCAACATCGTAGTGACAGCAATTCTTATTTTTATCTGGCCACAGCCGACAACCGCTCAACTTTGGTACATGGCAGCTGTCAACTGGCCAGTTGCGATTGTTTCAATATGGGCCGTTAGTAAATTGCTTGGCACGCCTGCGTACGAGCAAACTCAGCCTGATTTAAATGCTCCGACATACCCTGTAGGCAGTGAAGATATTCCTGCGTCATCCGCCTACGTGCCTGAAGTGAAAACGCAGACCAGCTTGCAAGAAGGAGGCGACTAATGATCGGTCTTGGTTTGCCTCGTGGTTTTATAGTCACGCTGAAAAATTTCATCCGGCCTGCGGTTACTGAACAGTACCCAGATCGTCATGTTGGACTTTTGGGCGCGGCCAAAGAAGCTGGAATGAATCCGTTCCAGTTCCTCATAAAGAAGCCGGCTGATTCATTAAAGGCGATTGCAGGTCTGGCAACAGTTCCTGTTGCCGTGAAGCAGTCTTCTAGATTTCGTGGGAACGAGTTCGTATTTTTTGAAGACAGATGTACTGCGTGTGCTAGCTGTGCGAAATACTGCCCATTGGGAATTATCGAGATCGTCAGCGTGCCTGGGAAAATCGATGCACAAGAAGGCGAAAGCTACAAGCTTGAAGTCTTCGACATCGATATAGGGCGTTGCATGTTCTGTGGTTTGTGTGTCGAAGCATGTCCTTACGACGCACTACACATGGGCACTAGCTTTGAGCGGTCAAAATACGTCCGTGATGAACTAATTATCACTAAGGAAGAACTGTTCGACGCTCCGAAGCGTCCAAGTTCTTTCTACCGACCTCAATTCGAGGAAAACGCTTTCGATCCGTTCAAAGAAACGGTCGATGATTTCCACGATGCAGGTCGACATGAACAACCGTCAGCCGAAGACCTAAAGAAGAAGTGGGTCGACGAACGATGATGGTAATGATGGAAGTTTCGACACTTACCACTATCGCATTCTGGGCGGCATCAGCGATGACGCTAGGATTTGCTGCGATTGTCGTGACTCAGCGCGACGTGTTCAGGGCTGCTATTGCTCTGGCAGGTTCGTTCTTAGGCGTTGGTATTTTGTATTTCGTACTTAGCGCTGAATTCGTTGGTGTTGTGCAAATTCTTGTTTACGTTGGAGCGATATCGGTTCTGATGGCATTCGCTGTGATGTTCATTCAGGATATCGCTTCAGGAAGCCGACCGACTCAAGGCAGATTAGTCGCAGGAGCTGTTGCTGTTCTGATATTCGCTGCACTTGCATTTACCGCTTACAACACACAG
>JAPKCH010000079.1 GCA_026421185.1 Dehalococcoidia bacterium
AGTCATTACGCGTGCTTGATCTCCAAAGCGCCTGCCTTGTTGAGTACGCTCTCTGCATCGGCGACTTTAGAATCGTCGTCGAATGTAATAACTACACCAATCCAGCCCTCAGTGATTCGAGTGTCGTAGATACCCGGCTTCATGTTCGGGAGTCGAGACTCGAAGATGATTCCGATCACTGTTGCGATCACACCTGCAAGCATCGTCATTTCGTACATGATGATCAGCATGGCAAATATCGATAGGATCGGCTTACCACCGGTCACCAACGGGTATGCGAGCTGAGTCACCGATGTCAGGAATACCGACAAGGTGAAACCAATAATTGCTCCGAATGCAGGGAAGCGGAACAGGCGGTGCTGTGGGACATGTTCCCCAAATGCACCTTCTGGGTACGGAGTACCGGTCAGCACATCGAATGTGCCTAGTTCAAATCCAGCTTCTTTCAGTCCGTCCATCGCATCTGCGGCTGGTTCGGGCTGTTGAAACAGGCCAAGAATACTTTGCGTGCTCATCAGAACTTCCTCTAGTCAGCTTCTCTAACGATTGCCGGAACTTTCGCCCGACCAATCATTACATCATCAGTAAATACCTGGCTCTCCTTTTGCTCGAACAACGGAACGAGCGGGAAGAACTTGGAAAATAACAGCATTAGGAACGTGACCCATGCAAACGACCAAATGAAGATTGTCCATTCAACCGGGCTTGGGGTGTACGCTTCCCATGTGTATACGAACGGTGTCCTGCGAGCCAAACCAGGCACGATAATCAGGAACCGTTCAAGCCACATGCCGACGTTCACGAGAATCGAAGTCCAGAACATCAAGGCGATGTTGGTTCGAACCCTCTTGAAACACCACATGGGGACAGGAATTGCATATCCAGTCAGGAAGAAGACGATGAATAGTGCATTCCAAGGCCACTGGAACATCTGCATCTCACGCAGTGCAATTTCTGGAGCGTCTTGACCGTATAGGGCGAAGGTGAGTTCCAAGAATGTGAATGCGAGCCAACCTGTTGCTACAACAATAAGTAGTCGTGCGAGTGCATCGAAGTGTTCTGGGCGAATGAAATCGTCCCATTTCCATAGCCATCGCATCAGAGCCATCATCGTTACAACGGCCGATACACCAGAGTGCACAGCACCAATAACGAAGTAAGGTGCAAAAATAGTCGAGTGCCAACCTTCAACCGCTGAAGCGATTGCGAAGTCCCACGAAACGATTGAGTGAACTGATACGAAAATCGGAAGCATCAACGCTGAAAGAAGGATCCCACCAACCGTTTGCATCTTCCACTGTCGAGGGTTACCTCTCCAGCCGAGGGCAAGCACGGTGTACATGGCGTTCTTCCAGCCAGTCGTGCGGTCACGAAGGTTACCCAGGTCAGGGATAAGAGCGATGTACAGAAACAGGGTTGAACCTGTCAGGTACGTACTAATTGCGACCGGATCCATTATGAGTGGCGATCGTATGTTTGGATAAATTCCACGGGCAACGTCGTACGGCATGATCCAGTAAGCAATTCGCCATGGGCGTCCTGCATGAATCAATGGGAATACAAGCGCTGTTAGTAGTGAGAACACCGTAAGAAGTTCGGCTGCTCTCGTTACCGGCCTACGCCATTCAGCCTGAGTAAGGCGAAGAATGGCTGAAATCATAATTCCAGCGTGTGAAATACCAACCCAGAAAACGAAGGTTGTGATGAAGAGGCCCCAGTAAACCGGACGCGCAAGACCCGTTAGGCCAAGCCCTTTGTTAATCATCGTTGCGATAACGATCACACCAATCAGCACCACAACACCAAGGATGCTGACTGTAGGCAACCACCACTTGGGCGTGTCTAGCTGACCGTTAAGGAGCTTACGGTTTGTATAGACCTGATCTAGTTCTCGTCGCTGTTGCATCTGTTAGTTCGTTACCTGTAGTTGTCTGACAAAAATCTGGCAGACTTTCGCAAAATCGTTACTGAAATTAGTCTGGTTTCGCAACCAATGTTGCATGGCCCTTCATGTATCTGATTGGCTTCGCAAGGAGGTTGAATTCCTGAACCTGCCATACCGAAAGAACAGGGATCACACGAGTCATCATCATAACGATAAATGCTACGAGAGAAATTCCTCCAGCCATGATCAGAATATCGAATATATCTGGCCAAACTGTTTCAGGAATGACTTTGAGCCACTTCTCGTGAATTTGATCACCCGGTACAGACCATGCTGGAACAAACGTACGGATCCGGTCAATTAGCAGTCCGATAAGAATGATGAATGATCCTACGACCATTGCAGCAGTTCCACGACGAACCTTGTTCCAAATGAGGATCCACCATGGAACGAACCATAGGAGAATCATGCCTGCGAAGAAAGCGTAGATCATAGGCCCCTTGATCAGCAGGTCTAGCGTGGCGATGTCGTTCATAGATCGGCCATACCAGAACACGATGAACGAGGAGTAGAAGAAGTAAATCCAAAGGAGTGTTAGGGCGAACAGAAGTCGCCCTAACGACCAGAAGGCATCCAAGTGAATGTACTTCTCAAGCTTCATGTACTTCCTAGAGAAGTAAAGGGCGATGACTACAGCAGCTACACCGGCCTGGAAGCCAGAAACTGTGTGGTACATCGGGAAGATAGCGTCACGCCATCCGGGAACCATGCTCTGACCGAAGTCAGTCGAGATCAAGAAGTTCACGAATACGAGAATCAAGAAGTAGAAGGTACCGAACATGCCGATACGCATTCGCAGTGTTCGCCACTGAACATCTGTACCAACCCAACCACGAGCAAGACGCTTACCCAAACGCTGGCGCCAGCCAGTCGAGTGGTCACGCATTGAAGCGAAGTCAGGCAGTGCAGCTGAGTAGAACAGCATGATTCCGGTGCCGATAAGCAGTACAAGACTCAACGTCGTCCAAAAGTGTGGAGAGTAGTCAGGAGCCATGTACCAAACAGTTCGTCTTCGAGCACCCTCAGTTACTAGTGGAGGCAATATAGCCACCAGCGGGATAAGCATTATGAGAGTCGCTACACCGGCGAACGAGAACAAAGAAGCGATACGTGTTATTGGTCGAACCCAGTTGGCTTTCGCCATTACAGGAGCCATGGCTACCATCGGTGCGCCACCAGCTACAGAGAGTAGGAACGAAACCATTGCCGCTACGTAGCCCCACCTGGTGCTGTCGTCACCCTGATCGATGAACTTGAGGACAAGTGCAACAATACCTGCGACCGAAAGAATTCCGAGTCCCCATACCCACGCCTTGAACCTGCCGCTTGCACTTTGAGTGGTGGCGACGAGTTCACGCGAAACAACATCGGCGTCGACATTCGGCGGCGGTGCGTGATGCTCGGAATCATGTGCTACAGCTTGACTAGCCATGCGTTGCAGCTTCTCCTGCGCCGACCTTCTTGTCAGCATCGATCTTCGCTAAGTAGATTACGTTAGGGTCCGTTCCGAACTGGTCGAGAAGCGTAAAGTGACGCTTGTCTTCCTTCATTTTCGATACCTTGCTATTCGGGTCATTGAAGTTGCCGAAGTTTAGAGCGCTCGTCGGGCAAGCCGATGAACACGCTGTCTGAATGGCACCATCGGCAATTTCAGTTCCAGCGCTTCGGGCACTACGTGACTCACGGCGAATTCTGTGCACACAAAAGCTGCACTTTTCCATGATTCCACGACTTCGAACTGTTACATCAGGGTTCAGGTGGTTTCGGAGAGACTCCGGCCAGACTGGCTCCCAGTAGTTGAAGAATCGAACAATGTACGGGCAACCGTTTGCGCAGTAACGAGTACCGACACATCGGTTGTAGACCTGAACGTTCAGGCCTTCTGCGTTGTGGTAAGTAGCGTATACAGGGCAGACAGGTTCGCAAGGTGCGTTTGCACAGTGCTGACACATGATCGGAATGAACCGAGCTTTTGCGTCAGGAAAATCGCCTTCCCAGTATCGCTCAACACGAATCCAAGAAATCGAACGAGCGCGCTCCACCCGGTCCTGGGTGTTAATCGGGATGTTGTTCTCCGCCTGACAGGCGATAACACATGCGTTACAACCTATGCATTTATCGACGTCGACAACCATGCCCCAGTTGTGCGTACCGAATTCAGCTGTTGTCATTTGACTGCTACCATTGCTCGGTATTCAACCTTTAGATTACTCATTGTCGCCAGACTCCTTGCGTTCGCCTAGGAACTGTTTCTGGTATTCGTGGTGATTAGCTTCTTGCACATCGTGCGCAGTTTCGCCAATACCAACAACCAGAACAGGAACACCTGGCTCAACTGGTCGGGCTACTACGTTACCTTCGAACTTCGGTACCTTAGCCCGTTTTCCTGCACGCTGTACCCGTACTCGAGTAGCAGCCCATGCAAGAGCACCGGTCTCAGCATCTTTCTCATCTACGAGAATTGACAGAACGTTCGCACCGCGATCCTCAGCATATCGTCCGCCTTTGTCGTGACCTTGCCCCATAGGGATTCCTATCACGCCCGGGCGTACACCTGGGTGCGGGTACGCGAGGACTTCGATCTCACCTGAGGCTGAACGAATCAGAAGGACATCGCCCTCTTTGATTCCGAGTTCATCAGCTTGAATGCTATTGATCTCTGCCCAAGTCGACCATGAAGCCGATGAAATAGGGTCGGGGGTCTGCTGTGCCCAAGGAGCTGCGGCGAGTCGACCATCGAGCAATGAGTTCGATTGGAAAGGAACAAGGTGGAAGTCATTGCCAGTTCCTAGAGAACTAGTGTCGGAGTACCCAGCGTCACGCTCGGTGGTGTTTACCCTGCCAACGTTGCTGCTTGAACCATTTTTACTGGTGTCCCACCATCCACCACGTTGCAAAGCACCGTTGGTGAAGAGCGCAGCTGAAGATGCTGATATTGATCCACGGCCTGTGGCATGAAGATCAGAAAGAGCACCCCGAACAATACTTTCCATGTTTCTGCCGTAAGAACCGTCAGACATGGCAAGTAGTGTGTCGCCGAATCCGCGTGCGTCACTGATGAGCCCAGATTCGTCTTGAGAAATAGTCGGTCCGACTACAGGTTGTTGTGTTCCAACAACTTGGTAACCAGGACCTGGCTCTGGAATGTCTGTACCCCATGACTCCAAGAATGTTTCTTCTGGAAGAACAAGGTCAGCGAAGTCCATTGTGTCGTCGTGAATTGCTCCGAAAGCTATAACGTTTGGAACTTGCTCAAGGGCTTCACGAATAGCGACTGAATTAGGCATGCCGTGAACGATATCGGCACCACGAATGATAACGGTTTCAACGTTACCGGCTCGCCATTCGGCAAGTTCGGTTTCCCATGTTTCGAATGTAGCACCAGTTGCTGATGCAGAAACATCTTCGAAGGCTGAGCCTGGGTTAGATGTAATTCCGCCCTTGGAATCGATTGCACCGACTAATACGTTCAGTGCGTAGATCGCTCCGAGGTTGAAGCTACCGTTAGTGTGTGCACCTGCCGAACCTCCACCGAAGGCGACCGAAGGTGTGTGCTCTGCAAAATGCGTAGCCGCCTTTTCAATTCGGTCAGCTGAAATGCCTGTCTTGCTGGCAACGTTAGAGAGTGTGTAACCACTAACTCCACCAGGAACTGCTGCTTCGAATGCGGCAACGTTCTGTGGGCTTGCCATGCCATGCTCAATGATTACCGAAGCAATGCCGAGTGCGAGTTCACCCTCGGTTCCAGGAATTGGAGCCAGCCAGAGATCTGCTGCTGCTGCTGTTAGCGACATGCGAGATTCTGCGTGAATCAGGTATCCACGATTTTGCTGTTCTCTGAATTCTCCGTACTTCACACCAAACTGAGTTGGTGATCCCCAAGTACCGAGCCAGTCGGCTCCGAACGAGAGAACTGTTTGTGCATTCGAGATGTCAAATGTTGGGAGTTGGTCTTGGCCTAGTACTGACTTGACTGCTCCATGAAGCACGCCTTGCTCGACTGGGTCGAACGCCATGTGCTTACCGTTGTACTGTGCTGCAAACTTGCCCGCAACGCTACCGAGGTGACCTCGGAGCGGGTTGGTTACAACTGTTAGCGCACCGGATGCGTTAGATAAGGCTTCCTTGAATCGGGTCTCAGCCTGATCCCAAGTGATATCAACCAAGTTTCCTGCCTTCGAGTAACGGAGCTTTGGCCCGTTAATTCGGTCAGGGTGGTAGAGAAGCTGTAGAACTGAATCAAAACGCGCAGTTGCCTTACCGCGGGTTACAGGGTGGTCGGGGTTTCCCTCGATCTTCTTAGCTCGTCCCTCCATTACACGTACAAGTACGCCATCACCATTGGAGAAATCTCCCATAGATGTGGCGAACCAAGCATCTTCACCGCGTACCAAGTCTTCTGGGAGGTCTACTGGGCTCTGAACAATTAGCTCGCGCTCAGGTAGTCCGCAGGCTGCAAATATCACAGCCC
>JAPKCH010000080.1 GCA_026421185.1 Dehalococcoidia bacterium
GAACAGCGTATTATCGTCAATAAGGAGATATTAATGCCAGAAAATACTGAGTTCGAAGAGTACGGACTACCCAGATCAACCCACGAAGAGACTGATGGTCCTTTAGGTTCGGTGGTGCTTGGCGATGGCGATTATCGTTACGAGGTCTCAGGAAAAAACTGGGGCAAGCTGCCAGATGGCTGGAAATATCAAGAAGCAACTGCGGTCGGCGTCGATCAGCAAGATCGTGTATTCGTATTCAACCGCGGTACCAGCGCAATAATTGTCTTCGATACGGACGGCAATATGATCGATAGCTGGGGCGAGGGAATTTTCAAGACCCCGCACGGCATATCGTTCGATCCCGACGGAAATCTGTTTCTGGTAGATGCCGGCGATAGCACGGTAAGAAAGTTCACACCGTCTGGCGAGTTGCTCATGACCATCGGTAATCCGAACAATCCTTCGGATCCAATGAGTGGGAAGCCGTTCAGCGTACCGACTCACGTTGCTGTCGATCCTACCTCCGGCGATTTCTATGTATCCGACGGGTATGCAAACGCAGTCGTCCACAAGTTCAGTCATGATGGCAATCTCATCACCAGTTGGGGCGAGTCGGGCACAGATGCCGGGCAGTTCAATGTCGTCCACAACATTGCCATAGACAGCCAAGGACTTCTCTACGTTGCCGACCGTGAGAACCATCGTATCCAGGTCTTCACTCGAGATGGCGAGTTCCAGACACAGTTCGTGAACATGTCTCGAACGGCAGCTATCTACATTGACACTCGAGGTAGCGAAGACATCATCTACATCGGTGAGTATTTCTCAGGCATCGGGTCGAATCACATGGGCACCAATCTGGGACCACGAGTGACCGTTATGAACACAAAAGGCGAAGTGCTTTCACGAGTCGGTATTGATAGCTACGGTTCGCAGCATGGTCGCTTCTTCACACCCCACGGCATATCGGTCGACTCGCACGGCGATGTATACGTAGCCGAGGTTTCGCACAGCGACTACGGGCAAAACTGGAACATTGAGCACGAGCTACGTTCAATGCAAAAGCTCGTTCGAGTGCGGTAACTGGCGGTTGGGGAGATATCGAACATAGGAAATATTGATCGATTCCATCCTAATCTGAGTCCTCTCCCCGGAGAGAGGACTGGACTGCATACGCGTCCCAATACCTCGCCGAAGATCCCTCAACACTGGCCGAGAAATCAGATCGTTTGCTCAACCGGTCGCACGTTACAGATATCTAAGCGTACGAACGATGCGAGCCATGTCGGACCCTTCGTCGCCAGTCTACTCAAGTTGCGACCTGCCCCACGCCGACGCAGTCCATGCCGAGGCACGCGCAGCGAAGAACCCCGCTACCGAATCTGGGAATGCGTGTCGTCAAGAAGTGGAGCCACCTTCAAGTCAGGATGACAACGGTAAAGTTTTGGTTTAATGGTTGGGTTGATTGGTTAGGGCGGTTAGGATTTTTTGCGGGTTTATGGGCTGTTGGTAGAACCTAATTTTAGTGGCGTCGTGGATGGCGTTTGCGACTGCGCCTAGCGGGGGGACGATGGGGGTTTCGGCTACTCCACGCACGCCGAGCGGATGTACTGGATTGGGGACTTCGACGAGGATTGTGTCGATCATAGGCAAGTCCATGATCGTGGGCATTCTGTAGTCGAGGAACGAGCTGTTCAACATCGTTCCTTCAGTGTCGAATACGTACTCTTCGTTTAGCGTCCAGCCGATTCCTTGTACCGCTCCGCCTTGGAGTTGTCCTTCCACATACGATGGGTGTATTGCGGTTCCTACATCTTGAATTGCGGTGTAACGGATGATTTCTGTTTTGCCTGTTCCCGCATCAATTTTGAGATCACATATGTGAGCCGCAAATGCATTTGTAGGTGCTGAAGGGTTGGCTTGTGCCGCTACTTCTAGCGAGTCGCCAGTTTCGTCCATTAGGCGGGCAATATCAGCCAGTGACAGCGTTTTATCAGCAGTTCCTCTGAAACCCCCCTTGCTAAAGATGACTTGCTCGATTGGTATATCGAGAATTTCAGCTGCTTGAGATTTCGCTTTATCTATGAGGGTGTGTGCGGCATTCCATACAGCTTGTCCTGTGGCATTGGTAACGCGGGAGCCGGCTGTTATATATGTGTATCCAATGTCGTCGGTGGAGGGAATTGATGGGTGTACCGATTCGATGGGAATGTTTAGTACTTCTGCGGCGATCATTGCAAGTGCGACTCGTGTACCACCGATATCTTGAGAACCTTCAGACAGAGATATTGTGCCATCACGATTTAGCGAAATTCGTACAGATGAGGCGCCACCCATATTAGGGCTGAATCCGACTGCTATACCTCGTCCACGCAAGGTGTTTCCGGATGATGTGGGCTTTTCACTTAGCCAATGATCTGATTCTTGCGCAGTGGCCAATACTTCTTCTAGCCCAATCGAGAACATCGGAACACCGTCGGTACGTCGTGTTCCTTCACGCGCTGCATTATCAATACGGAATTGGAGAGGGTCCCATCCTTTTTGTTGGCAAATTTCATCGACAACCTGTTCAACGCAAAACGCTGCTTGTGGCTGCCCAGGCGCTCTGAAAGCATTCGATTTTGGCTTGTTGACTAGGACGTCATATCCGTCGGAGCTGATGTTGGGTATATCGTAGGTGGAGAAGCACCAGGCGGTTGGCAAATCCATCGCTGACCCTGGATATGCGCCAGCTTCAAGAAGAATTTTAGCTTCGGCTGCTACAAGTCGGCCGTCATTGTTTACACCCATTCGAATTCTGATTTCACCACCGGGGGCGGGTCCCGTGCCTTGGAAAACGTCGGCGCGACTCATAACCATTTTTACCGGTAGGTGGACTTGTTTCGATAGTAAGGCTGCGATAGGAGAGAGATATACAGTTGTTTTGCCTCCAAATCCACCGCCAATTTCGACGGGGTTAACAGTGATATTCGATTCAGGTAGATTAAATAATTCTGCTAGTTGGTCGCGAACACTGAACATCCCTTGAGTGCTAGACCAGACTGATACTCGGTTATCTTGATCCCAAAAGACTGTGGCGTTGTGGGGTTCTATATAACCCTGGTGGACCATTCCCATTTGAGCGGTTCGTTCGATGATCAGACTGGCCTGTTCGAATCCGGCAATGGTGTTTCCGATTGTGAGTTTGATGTGGGATGCGATGTTGGTTTGTGGGGTTGATTCTCCAAGGTGGTCAAATTCGGCATTTGGGTGAATTAGGGTCGCTTTATTGCTGATTGCTTGTTTGACCGAGAGCACAGGAGGCAGTGATTTGTACTCGACTCGAACAAGTTTTACGGCTTCGATGGCGGTGTTTCGATCAATAGCTGCGATGGCTGCGACTGCGTGCCCGCGGTATCGGACGGTATCGGTTGCCATAATGTTGTCGGCTTGCCAGCGAATTACTTGTGATTCTTTGCCTGCGGTAGTTTTTGCTAATTCTGCACCTGTTATGAAAGCGATTACACCGGGTAGTGCAAGTGCTTCGGAAGCGTCGATATTTTCTATGACCGCGTGTGCGTGGGGACTTCTTACCACTTCGCCCCAAATTTGTTCGGGTATACGAACGTCGGCTCCGTAGATGGCACGGCCGGTTACTTTGTCGAGACCGTCGTGC
Source organism: Dehalococcoidia bacterium (assembly GCA_026421185.1). Lineage (GTDB taxonomy): Bacteria > Chloroflexota > Dehalococcoidia > Lucifugimonadales > Lucifugimonadaceae > Lucifugimonas. The sequence continues at coordinate 3,638 of JAPKCH010000080.1, forward strand.
CGGACGGGTCGGGTTCCAATAACGGAGTAGTTAGTTTGTTTGGTCAATCGGGGAGGTCCTTTTTCGTTTGCGTTAGTCCTGATTCTGAGTTCGGACATAAGCCATTCAATAGCCTTGATATAACAATTGAGATTGTCATTACATAGTCAGCCGAAAAAAATGTCAGGTTTACGGACTGACCTTGCGATCAACAAGGTTGCCATTCAGGAACACGTCTACCACGTTCGAGAGTGACTTGATATCCGCCAATGGATTGCCATCCACCACTAGGATGTCGGCCTTTTTCCCAATCTCAAGACTGCCTACTAGTTCATCAACTCTGCTCGATTTAGCTGCGTCAAGGGTTCCCGACACAAGGGCTTCTGACGTTGTCATACCTGCAATGACATTGGCTTCCAGTTCGCTCTGAAAATCGCCCATCTTGTATCTACTCCAAGCAGAATCAGAGCCACTGACCATCGTTATCCCGACTGCTCTCATCGCTTTGTATTCATCGATTCTTTCATCCCGGTTACGGTACATCTGATCCAAGGATGCTTGCTCATCGGGTTTAAGCCCATCCGATTCTTTTTTCTGCTCCAAAAAATCAATGTGACCACCGGCCCCGAATTCTGAAGCCATCAGAGTTGGATTTACATAGACGTCCTGCTTAACAATTCGCTCGGCAATTTCAGGCTGGAACACCCTGCGTCCATCTGGATCTTTGAAGATAGCGTGGATGATGGTATCGACACCAGCATCAAGGGAGTTAACTATGCCTTGGGTCGCAACACAATGTGCCGCTGTGTGTATACCGAATGAGTGCGCTTCATCACATATCGCTTTCAGTTCTTCCACGTTAAAGGAAGGTCGTAATGGGAATGATGTTTTTGTGCTTCCACCAGTCGCTGTGATTTTAATAAAATCTACTCCTTCCTTAATGAGCTGACGGGCTGCGGCTCGACACTCATTTGTACCTGTGGCCTGTATGCCAAAGTAGCTAAGGTGCCCTCCGACGATTGCCATGGGTCGACCAGATAGCACCAACCTAGGACCGGTGGTTATACCGAGGTTCATGGCTTCGCGTAGAACCAAGGTTGTTCGATTTTTGGCACCACAATCTCGTACTGTTGTCACGCCGGAATCAAGATGTGTTTTGGCATTGCGAGCAGCCTGAAGGGTTAGTAATTCATCGGGTAATAGCGTTAGGTCGTCTCCTGCACGACCATCGCCAATACCGATCAAATGAACGTGACAATCGACAAGTCCTGGGACGACTGTCTTTCCACTGTAATCGTACTCAATGACCTTCGAATTCTCGGGCGCGAGGACTTCACTTTCTGGTCCAATAGCCCTGATCGTATCGCCTTCGATCAGAATGGTTGCACGTTCGAGAGGCGGACCACCTGTGCCGTCGACCAGGGTTCCAGCTCTTATTAGTGTGAATTGATTGGTGTTATCAGTCATGACTCTCCAAAACGAAATACTGTTGCAAGCGTCACTATAAGCCCTAAGCATCATCAAATTGTGTAGGGAAGGGCCTGCTTCTGCCAGAACTCAGTGATCGACCCTGTTTTAGACCGTAGAAATGGCATCTAGCACTGACGCACCTAGAATAAAAACACAGAAATACGGCATGATACTAATTTTAGGTCGAGCGCTGAGTTTTGTAAGAACCGTCGAACATTGGTTCAATTCGGCGATGAATAACACGTCTTGTACTCTGTGTCCCGACAAAAGTAACACTCGTGAGTTATGAGGGCGGCGGATCGGCCTTTAGAGCTTCACGGAGCTTTTCAGCGATTGCTAGGGCATCTTCATCAGAAACACCGGGTTCAGCACCACTCGCCACCGCCCGAGTAAGATCAGCGACGCCGAATGCCGTGTATTCAGGTGACAGATCTGAATAACGAGGTATCAAGTGAGCGTGCATGTGCGGAAAGCTCTCTCCGAACGCAACCAGATAGACACGGGGTGCGCCAGTAACATCTTCGAGCGTACGAGATATGTGGCGTAGAACCGGTCCGAAAGCAATCATCTCTTCATCGTTGAAGTGAGCCGGACCCTGTACATGGCGTTGGGTGTGGAGCATTATCCAGCCAGCAAGTGCAGATGGCGAAGGCACATGGCGCACGAACCAAAGCTTGTCTTCCCATATCACCCCACCCTGACCTGGAACACCAGTAGCATTTACCTCGCAAACCGAACAAGATGCATCGTAACTGTCATGTTTCATCAATTAACTCCAGAACCGTCTGATAGCACATACATTCAACGTTAATATGTGACCATATCGACATGGTCATAAATTTACACCAGAATCTCTGGGCAGATCGTTGATCGTATTGGCCATTGCTTCATGGTCACCAATGACGATGGTGAAGTCAGCTATGCCCTAAGCCTGTGACCCCGCAATCACTGTCGGCTTCCCGAACCTCCTGTCAACCAGCCACGTAGCAGCGTCCATGCTTGTATCGTATTATCGTTTGTTCTAATATCTCAATATGCACAATATTAAGTTCTTATTACTTCTCGTCGTCCTAGCTGCTATATCAATACCAGCTGTCGCCTGTGGATCGTCGAATGGCGATGAATCCGTTTCGGATTCGGTCGTTGAGCCGGAAATTGACGCCGTACAAA
>JAPKCH010000029.1 GCA_026421185.1 Dehalococcoidia bacterium
GCTACACCTGTACCTCCAACTGCTACACCGATACCATCTACTGCCACTCCGATAGCAACGAAATCTCCTCCCAGAAGGCCCATCCAGCTCTGGGTCGCACCTGCAGACAAGTTACGCTCAATGGCCGTATCTAACCTCGTCCAGGCAGGAGCCACCACTGAGGACATCGCAGGTAAGATTGCCGTCTCTGTGAAGTTGGTGAAGGCATACGTCGCAAAGGCAAGAACATCCGCATCGGAATCACTTGTAGGAATGGTAGTCACCAACCTCATCCAGATAGGTGCTTCAGACGAGGATATCGCCGGTGCATTGGCTGTCTCCGGAGACACCGTAGAAGGCCTTATATCCAACCTGCCTTTACGAATCAATGGAGAGGAAGAGGACTCTTCTGCAGGGAGGTCTAAGCCACAAACGCCTCCCGTTAACACACCGGTACCTTCACCCATCCCGACGGCTGCACCGACACCATCTACAACTCCACCTCCAACTCCAACTCCACCTACACCTACACCTACACCTACACCTGTAATAACGGATCCAAAGTTGCCCTACTCGTCTGATTCACAAGGACGCAGGCTCCTCGGAATTATTGGGGTCATCCTCTCGCCACTACTACTTGTTGGACACTCACATGCAATGCGTATCAGGACCCGTACTAAATAGATTAATCACACTGAAGATTTATAAGGTCAAATTGACTTCCGAGCCTGATCTTCTTTAATCACCAATCTCGATTCAAACTAGAGAAGCCCTCGTAGAAAAGCGGGGGCTTTTCTGTTAATTGTTCCAATAGCACGATTTAATTAGCCGTTTCAGTCGTCTGTCGTACCTACTGACAAGACCCACTGCCGATACCCGCAAGCACCATTGTTCATCTGGATTGATATACCTCAGGATTATTACGAACTAGGTTGGTGGGGTGCTTTTGAAAAGCACGTAGGGTTGACGAAGCAAGAATTCTTTGATGAATATAATTAATTCTTACGATCAGGAAATCCTGAGGATGAGCCCCCAATAGGTTGGTCTCCTCCTGATGGTCCTATTTCTGAGTATGCTAATTTTTTCGACATAATACCGGCTTCTTGAATCCATTATTATGGAGCGAACAAGCTAGAATCCACGGAAATACAGCTAAATCAAAAGGATGACAAATGTCTGTTTATGTAATTGCAGATATAGATATTAAAGATCGAGATGCCTATACCGAATACCAGAAACTGGTTCCGCCGATCATAAAAAAATATGGTGGTCGCTATCTCGTTCGGGGCGGCACGATAATTCCCGGAGAAGGTGATTGGGACTTAACCCGTATCATTATTCTCGAATTTCCAACTGTTGAAGATGCACAGGCGATGCTAACTTCGGAAGAATATGCCCCTGTAGGTGCGATACGTCACAAAGCTGCCGTTTCACGATCGTTCATGGTTGAAGGCGTAGATATAAGCAACGATGCACCAGTAGCCAAGTAACACATCTCACATCGATCTCAAGCGTGTCGCCATCTATGACAGATATGAACGTGTTACATCTGTCATAGATGGCGACACGCTTGTTAATAGATGCAACCCATTGTTCGACGATTTAGTTACTCCGCCCACTATCCGAGATCAAAAAGGCGAATCTACCTCGATGTTTTGCTAGCTGCCGATACACGGGTTCAACAAGCAAACTCGGGACTCGCTTGGCAAGAATTTTGCAAACTAAACCAAACAATCCCTTTGTACGAGATATCGTAAAAAATACTGCCTGAGCACCGAGAACAACTTCCCCAGAAGGATTCAGAACAACAAGGGTTTTTGTGGCTACTCTGTATTCGACGGGGTAACCTGCCTGACGCAAATTACTCCTGCTGTTTGGCTGGAATATTAAATGACCAGTCTTATCCTTTCGCTGGACCCAGCGAGAGAATGCGCGTCAAATCTTACAATCGGCGTCGAAAAACACAATCGAACGATCATCAGTAAGATCATCAGTTGTATGATATTTTCGTTCCAAAATAACCCTCTTTATTCCAGTGGTTACATCGCTTAAATTCATGGCGTACTTAATGACATTGGGCCGATTGTAAATGCGAGGTCGGTTCGCAATCGATCCGGGTAAGTCGTAGCTGTTCGGCGATTAGTAACGCCGTAAATCCAAGACGTTAGAGTTCTTGTTCCTCTTATCGGACGGTATCATTAAACGTCGAACCTATTTCGTTCCCGATCCTTGGAGAGAATAATTGCCGCAAGACGTCGTTCGCTATGGACTTCTTTCAACTGCACAAATTGGCCTGAACGCCCATTTGCCTGCTTCGTACGATTCGAAGAATTCCGAGATCGTTTCTGTTTCGTCTCGAACAGCTGCCAAAGCTGAAGCGGCCGCCAAGAAACACAACATCGATCGTTGGTATGGCTCGTATGAAGAGCAACTTTCTGATCCTAACATGGACGCTGTGGTGAACTCACTTCCAAACGGCATGCATGCCGAATGGACTATTAAAGCAGCAGAAGCTGGCAAGCACATCCTTTGTGAAAAGCCTCTGGCTGTATCGGCTGAAGAATGCCAACGGATGATCGACGCCGCCAACGCCAACAATGTGGTACTCGTTGAGGCATTCACTCACCGATGGAATCCGCACATGCGACTGGCTCGGAAGTTAATTGCTGAAGGCGCTATTGGGGATATACAAACGATCGATTCCGCTCTGTGTTTCAACATCGCAGAGCCAGATGGTAACGTCCGTTTCTCTCAGGAACTTGCCGGTGGTGCGTTGTGGGACGCAGGTTGTTACGCCGTATACGCCACTCGATTCGTAATGTCGTCAGAACCAGTTCAGGTTTCTGGGATGTCACATGATTCTGGTGATTGGGGAATCGACACAACGTTCTCAGGATCAATGAAGTTTGCCAACGGCGCTATTGGAAACATCACGACAAACATGGAGCAACCTTTCCGTTGCTACATCACTATTGATGGATCTAAGGGACGGATTGAGATTCCGGGGATGTTTGACGATTCAGGACCTATCATCGTCAAGAGTGGTGACGGTCGAAACGGCGAGAAGACTGAAATCATTTCTACGCCAGCTCCGTATAGATTTGTAGTTCAATTCGACGAATTCTCGGAATGCGTACTTACCGGTAAAGAACCTGAGTACCCAGCAGAAGACGGGCTTCGAAACACTGCAGTTGTCGAAGCGTTGTACAAGTCGGCGAATTCAGGCAGCGCCGTGAATTTGAACCTATAAAGATTCTTTAAACCAAACTTTCAAGGAACCAATTCGGATAGTGCATATCCGAGTTCCTTGCACGCTTTCCTCAACAAAATGGGTAAGATGCTCACGCTACCCACCGATGTTGCTCAGCGACTTTAAGGCACAGGTAAATACCCAGCGACGACGTTCGGTGATGTCGACGACTGCCGACGTTGGATCGGTGAGGGATACCAGATGATGAATGTTGCGAGCACACTTGTGCTTGGCAGGATTCAGACTGCAGAGATCTAAGTTGAACAATGCTAGACGCTACAAAGCGTAAATTAACCGATTTCTAGGACTAGTTAGTCCATGTGAAGTGCAACACGTTGCGCCTGCGTTCCGGTGTCCTTGCCTTGCCATTCAGCGAATTCGAAGGCTTCATTGACCTTATCGAGAGCGAAAGTGTCGGAAACTACGTCCATCAGCTGGTATTTGTCCTTAGTTTTTACGAGGAACTGCAAAGCAGATTCGATAACCCACGGATTGTAGTGAACAGTACCGACCCATTTGGTCTGGTTGCCAATAATTTTACCTGCCGGGATGGTGAGGCTTCCGCCACCAACGTTTCCGATGTCTAGATACGAACCGTTTACTCGGACCATGTCGAGACCTTCGTAAGTTGCAGCTGCAAGACCTACGACTTCAACAACTACATCGGCGCCAATACCATGAGTAAGTTCCATCACTCGTTCAACACGAGATTCAGGAGTTGGGTACTCATTCATCGAGATAGTCGATGTTGCCCCACAGTTCATTGCTCGGTCTAATCGGTTCTGTTGACCGTCAATCACGATCACCTGGCTCGCACCACGCTCGGCAGCAACCGCAGTAGCGTAAATTCCAAGTCCACCAGCACCCTGAATTACGACAGTGTCACCGAATGCGACACCGACTCGTTCGAGTCCGAACAATACCTGTGCAAGTGCACAGTTCACTGCTGGGATGGCTTGGCTTGGAAGCTCGTCGGGAACTTTGTAAGCATAGTGACCCGGCTCAAGATAGAAGTACTCGGCCATTCCGCCATTGCAGTAGTTGTACTTGTCGAGTCCAACCATGTTGCGTCGGGATCGGAATTTGCACGCGTGGTGTTCACCTCGGATGCAGTTGTAGCAACGGTGGCATGGGAAGAAGAACGGGAACGCTACGCGGTCGCCCTCTTTCAAAGGCCTTCGAAGCGAGTCAGTGTTGATCCCATTGCCAAGCGAGTGAACGACACCGGAAAATTCATGACCAAGGATTCGACGCTGAGAAAGCGGTGGTCCGTCTCCGTCGCCACGCCATACGTGGAGATCTGATCCACAGACGACAGCATCGGTGTTCTTGATCAGGATTCCACCTGTTTCAATCTCTGGTGTAGGAAGTGTTTCCAGCTCGAACGGTTTGCCGGGTTCAGTGAAAACAGTAGTTAGGCCCTGGGGCATCTGAAAATCTCCGTATTGGGAGTCGGTGAGTAATTTACTCTTTGAATTTAAGCTTGTCGGCTTAATTCGGCAACTGTTGGCGCGTGAAGATTTACATGAATCTGCAAAAGATCGTTCGCAAGGCAAACTAGACCACAGCGTATCCACTCGTACAAGGCGTATAATCCGCCGGTTTTCCGAGTTTATCCGAAGGCTTAAGCCCAACTAATTGGCGCTACAAGTAGGGTGAACAAATTTAGAAAGGGACAGCACTAATTGCTTGAAAGATTCCACGTGCCCCATGACGTAGCGGTGCATGTCGATATAGCCGACATGCACGCAACCGTCACTGATATTTTCCTAAAGATGGGCATGCCTGCAGATGATGCTGATACAGCAGCAGAAGTGCTTGTTTACGCCGACATTCGCGGTATAGAGACGCATGGTGTTTCAAACATGCTGCGCCGCTACGTTGAGTCGTTCGGCAAAGGTCGAATCAACCCCACACCCAAGCCGAAAATCATTCGCGAAATGCCTGCAGCTGCAACTCTCGATTGTGACGGTGGTCACGGTCTAGTTGTCGGACCTTTTGCGATGGAAATGGCCATCGAACGTGCAAAGACTTACGGCATCGGAACCATCACTGCTAACAACGGTCGTCACTTCGGTGCAGCTGCGTATCACGCAGCAATGGCGATAGACCATGGCATGATCGGTATCTCGATGACTACCGGTGGAATGACAGTACTTCCGGTCGACGGTGCGAAGCCGATGTTTGGTCTCAATCCAATTGCTGTCGCTGTTCCTACAAACAGTGAAGCTCCGTTTATTTTTGATGCTTCCATGAGCTCGGTTGCAGGAAACAAGATTGCACTTGCAAAGCGACTCGGAGTTGATGTTGCGCCTGGTTGGATAGCAGGGGCCGACGGCGTGCCTATCATGGAAGAAAGTCCTGTTCCAGATGAGTTCTTCATGCTGCCAACGGGCGGTACTCGCGAAGGCGGCGCTCACAAGGGCGCAAGCATGGCGGCATGGGTAGAAATTATGTGCACCCTGCTCGGAGCCAGTGGCGCTGGACCAAACCGACGTGACGAGGTATCGCACCACTTTATTGCGTACAACATCGAGGCGTTCACTGATCTTGAAGAATTCAAGAGCGAGATGGATATCTATATGAACGAAATCAAGAGCACTCCTCCGATTCCAGGTAAGGAACGCGTTGTATACGCAGGTCTCCCAGAGCACGAGGAAGAGATTGAGCGACGTAAGAATGGAATTCCGTATCACCCTGAGGTGATCGACTGGTTCCGGGGTATTACTGGCGAACTCGGCCTTGAATGGCGACTGACTAACGACTAAATCAGACAACTGAAACAGGAGTTTCTATATGGCAAAACGAATAAACAAATGTATTGAGTTGCTCGAATCAGGGCAGCCTTTTTACGCAACTCATCCGACAGAACTCAGCTACGAAGCTGGTGTGAAGGATTCTCAAACTTGGGCAGATATGCTCATGATGGACTTTGAACACCACCCATTCGACACGATTGGGCTAACCAACTACATGCGTGGATTGCGGGATGGTGGACCAACTCCAAGTGGTCACCTCACTCCAACAATCCTCTGCACGTTGCCTTCAAATGCAATTACGCCAGATGAAGTGCGATACAACGCATGGCAGGCACGTCACGTGCTCAGTGCAGGTGTGCACGGAATTCTTCACACTCACACACGCACAGCCGAATCGGTAAAAGCGTTTGTGCAGATCACTCGATACCCATTCCAAGAACTCGAGCGCGACGTTATCGGCGAGGGGCTTCGTGGTGCCGGCGGACAGAAGCCAGCAAACGAAATTTGGGGAATGTCTACAGCCGAGTACGCCAAGGCTGCAGACCCGTGGCCATTAAACCCGGATGGTGAACTCATTTTGGGTCTGAAGATAGAAGATCGATTCTGTCTTGAGAACGTTGACGAAATTGTTGAAGTTCCTGGCATTGGATTTGCTGAATGGGGACCTGGCGACATGGGAATGTCTCTCGGACACCCAGATGCTCACGACCCTCCATACCCACAGGAGATGAACGACGCTCGTGACAAGATCGCAGCTGCACTGAAGCGAAAGAACATTGGTTTCTACGCAAGCTGGGCTGATGAAAATATGACACTAGAGCAACAGGTCGATTACTCGATCGACGTTGTTGGCGTAAAAATGATGGGCGCAACTGAAGAATGGGCTACGTACGGTCGAAAGAAGACCGGTCGCACGATGCCTGTGTAGTCGATTCTTCGACTTTTCTCACGCCTGACTGAAAAAAATGGCGTAGCAAACTGTAAATTGAGTCGAGTCCGCGCAGGCGGGCTCGACTCGCGTTCAACCTATAAAGCGAATCTTAGGAACTCAAATTATGAAAGTACTTGTAACTGGCGGATCGGGAATCGTTGGTCACTACGTGATCGACGAGTTATACAAACTTGGTCACGAAGTGGTTAATGCAGATAAGTTCCGAATGACCAGTAATTTGGGTCACAGTGGCACTACCGGGCAGCTCGCTAATGCGGATGCTGCAGTTGAATTACGGGCGAACTGGCCAAAGATTCCTACTTTCTTCGAAGTCGAAATATCTGACTACGGTCAAGTGATTTCAGCGATGGACGGTTGTGATGCTGTTATTTCGTTGGCATCACGACCTTCTGCAGAAAATTACGTTGAAGAAGACGTCGTCAAGACAAACACCATGTCGATGTGGAACGTTTGCCGAGCTGCCGAGCAGCTCAAGGTAAAGCGAGTTGCATTGGGTTCTTCATATAACGCTGTCGGTGCGATGGGCACGGCAGCACGCTGGGAGCCCAACGAGGTCAAGCCACCTGAGTACTTCCCAATGGACCAGGACGTGTACACACGCTCTGAAGACCCTTACTCGATAGCAAAATGGCTCGGTGAGGAAATTGGCGAGGCTTTCTCTCGTCGCTCACCGTGGATGGCAATTGCGAGCATGCGATTCAATGGCATGTGGGATGACGCTTACTTCAAGCATCTTCAGGCGAACCCGATTACTGACCCGTGGACTCGATGTCAGGGTTTCTGGACGTACCTCCATATCCGTGACGCTGCTCGGGCGTGTGTTCAATCGGTTGTGAACGAGAACTGGAACGGTCACCACCGATTCTTCTTGAACGCCAAAGACACGATGCTGAATATCCCGACGATGGAAGCGATTAAAACCGTTTACCCAGATGTTCCATTAAAGAAGGAATTCGTCGGATTTGAAGCCCCTCTATCAACTAAGAACGTCAAAGACGTTATTGGGTGGGAGCCGGTCTATTCATGGCGTGATGAACAGTTCAGTTCATAAAAACCGACTGAGTCGAATCTGAATAAGCGCCGCACAAAGTAAACTGAACATATGTGCGGTGCTTTTGTTTATGTATATGTCGGCGGGGTTCGCTACCAAATCATGGGTGGCGATGTTGAACGCGCTAGAATAGGCGATCTTATCGCCCGCCGTCCTGATCTCAAAACCCGCTTCAATATTCGACCTACCCAAGATGTGATCATAATCGTCAATGAAAACGGTCGACTAGCCGCCAGACCGATGCGTTGGGGACTGATTCCCAATTGGGCAAAGGCAGATAAGCTCCCGCGAAGTACGTTTAACGCCCGTGAAGATCGATTGGCGGAATCAGGAATGTGGCGAGAGCCGTTCAAACGGAGCAGGGGAGTGATTCCTGCAAACGGGTTTTTCGAATGGAAGAAAATCGAGGGTTCTAAGCAACCGATGTACATCACACCCAAAGAAGGGCAGTCGCTTTATTTCGCGGCTGTGTACGATTCGTGGATCAACGAATATGGTGAAACCGTTGATTCCTGTGCAATTGTGACGACTTCGGCAAACGAGTTCATGTCGTCGATTCACGATCGTATGCCTGCCATTCTCGACGAAAAAACAACCTCACTTTGGCTCGATCCGATAACTACAGATAGTAAAAAACTTCAGCCAATATTGATGCCTGCTTCGAACGACCTGCTTCAGGCTGTACCCGTATCAACCCGAGTGAATTCGTATAAAAATGACGATGCTAGATTGCTATATGAAATCTCGACAATCGAACCCGAAAACAGTGGTGGACAGCTAGGCTTGTCCGATCAATCCGACGACTAGCCTCATCGACACCTATGCAGCCCCCATCTGAATTTCCCGAAAACGACCCATCTGAAGATCACGAAGTTGATCTGGTGGACAATGTTTATGGTCCTTCACAACGAGATATTGATCGATCATGGGAAAATTATGAGACCAGTGGTGGCAGAAAACGATTAGGTGGTTGGGCCTGGAAGCTGATAATCGTTGCGGTATCGCTCGTAGTTTTAGGTTCAATGTCCATTGGAATACTTGGACCGCTTATCAACGGTTCTGATTCGTCACAAACTGCTCCGCCAGATCGAGTGGATGCAAATGTCCTTCGCGTGATCGACGGGCGCACTATCGTCGTCGACACCAGTGACGGTGAGCAAACCGTCAGGATGATTGGTGTCGGATCGGTTGAGTACGCTGATCCATTTTTCAGCTTTGGTCAAGAGGTGACTCAAAGCTGGATAGGCGGCAAAGAAGTTCAACTCGAATCCGATCAGTTAAAAGGAGACGAGCAGGGCAGACAGATGCGTTACGTGTTCATCGACAATGTAATGATCAACGCCGCACTCATATTGAACGGACTCGCCGAAGCCGAGACCGAACACCCCAACATCCGGTACGACGGATATCTGGCAGATATGGAACGACAGGCGAAAGAATCGGGTGTCGGTATTTGGGATATATCGTTTGGTAATGAGATTGAAGCAGATGATTCTCAGACACTGAATGAACAATCAGAGACACAAAGCGAATCGACCAGTTGACGACTTCGAGCAGTGCTCAAGCGAGTCGTGCTGGCCAGCGATTCAAATCGGTAATGTCAAACCCGTCGTATCGTCGGCTTTGGGGTATCGGTATTGCTTCTACGACGATGCGGTGGATGGAAACCGTAGCGCTCGGAATCTTTGTATTCGAACTAACGGGGTCACCATTTTGGGTTGCTCTAGTCGGATTCTTGCGTATGATTCCCATGCTGCTCTTAGGCCCAACTATTGGACTGATTTCTGATCGGGTAAATAGGAAAATACTGATGGGTACGACGCTGGCTACTTTGTCAGTGGTTTATCTCGGTATGACGATTCTGGTCGCGACTGACCGGATCGAACTGTGGCACATCTGTATTGGTGCGACGCTTGCAGGGGTAATGTGGGCGACTGACTTCCCGGTGCGACGTGCGATGATCGGCGATGCAGTGGGGCCAGAGGGCATTTCGACGGCAATCGGGATCGACATGGCTAGTAGTAACTTTGCCAGAGTAATCGGGCCACTAGGAGCTGGGGCGTTCCTCGCCACATTAGGAGTCCAAGCCGCATACCTAACTGGCACTATCTTGTTTGCAATTGCGGCAATTCTTGCGTTTTCACTTCCGCTCGTAGCACCAACTGCCAGAGCACAGCAAAGTCTAGGCTACTTCGCAAACTTGGCTGAAGGTCTTCGGCACGTCAAAGCCGATCAGATAATCGTTGTAACTCTGTTGATAACGATCGTAATGAACATTTTTGGATTCCCGTATCAGCACATGGTTCCGGTTATCGGAGCTGAAACACTGAAAGTGGGACCACTCCTGATAGGAATTCTGCTAGCGACAGAGGGATTCGGAGCTACGATGGGCTCGCTCGTTATAGCGCTCAAGGCCCGGCCCGGTGGTTTCACCAAAATTTACGCAGCCGGATCGGTGTTGTTTCTAATCGCTATCCTAGGATTCTCATTGATGCCATCGTTCTGGATGGCACTTCCAATACTTTTGATTGGTGGGTTTTCGATGTCTGGATTCGCGACGATGCAGAGCATCATCGTGATTACATCGACCCCAACGGAAATTAGGGGGAGAGTGTTAGGGGTTCTCGCTGCATCAATCGGAACAGGTCCACTTGGTGCATTGCTAGTCGGAGGACTCGCAGTATGGTGGGGTGCGAACAACGCTGTAACTGTAATTTCGATCGCCGGCCTGACACTGACCGTTATTTCTCTATTGATCTGGCCATCGTATTTGCGTAGTTCTGTGAAAAAAACAGACTTCAAACACTAGCGCCGTTGGAAAAAACTAGTGAAATCACATACAAAAACACGGCTAGAAATATCAGCAGTATTACGAATCGTGGGTTAAGTTTGATTTTCACTAAAAAGATCTTCGGAACTTAATTATTTCTGTAAACGGAACCAATTCAATTTACTCTCTTGTAGCACTAGATATTGATGGAACGATGATCGGTGAAGACCGGATCGTCAAATCTGAACTTATAAACGCCATTGCTCGCGTCCAAGCGACAGGAGCGGTCGTATCTGTTTCGACTGGTCGAACATTGATGCCGGCATTACGCATTGCGAAAGAAGCCGGTGCTTCAGGTCCGGTAATCTGTTTCCAAGGTGCGATGACATACGATCAGCGCACGGAATCGACCATACGACACGAACGACTCGATGAATCGATCACCGCTCAAGCTATTGCGGGACTGACCTCGATTGTTCCTGAAGTCATGATGTTTCTAGGGAACGATGTGTGGGTTGAAAAACGCTCTGAGTGGACGGATGGCTATGGCCAACGAATGGGTATAGAAATTCGTGACACTGATTCACTGCTCGATATGGCTGATCATAAACCGACTGCAATCGTTGGTGTCGGAGAGCCTGATGTAGTTGGCCCAATGGTCGAAGAATTGCAAAATCTTCTCAACGGATCAGCATTGGTTACGCATTCATTGCCAATGTTCTGTGAAGTAGAAGCAATTGGAGCTGGCAAAGATCTCGCTGTCGAACATCTCTCGATAACTCTGGGTATTGAGCAAAGTGCCGTTATCGCAGTCGGAGACGGCAAAGGCGATCAATCGATGATTGAATGGGCTGGCTTAGGAGTGGCTATCGCCGGAGGGCACCCGGATGCGATCAGTGCTGCAGACGAAGTAATCGCAGTTCCTGAAGAATCTGGGCTTGTAAATTTTCTTGAAAAACTTATTGATGCAGGGCAATTTGGACTGCCTCGCAACTAATCTCACATAATATTCAGTTCCTAATTGATCGAAATAGGAAAACAGGCAGGAATTATTGAAAGACGTAATCGTTCTCGGTGGGCTAAATATGGATTTGATCGTGGACACCCCACGATTAGCTGGCCCGGGTGAAACCGCAGAAGGCACACGCTTTTACACAACACCTGGTGGTAAAGGTGGGAATCAGGCCGTCGCGGCGGCTCGATTAGCGCAAAGCCCGGGTTCGGTAAAGATGGTAGGTCGAATCGGCGACGATAGTTTTGGCGAAGAGATGGCGCAGTTTATGCGTAATGAAGGCATCGATACTTCTCTTCTGATGCGTACAGAAAATATTGCTTCTGGTATCGCAGTGATATTTATTCTTCCTGATGGGGAGAATCATGTGAACCCTGTGTACGGAGCAAACGCACTCTGTGATTCACAACAGGCAGATGATGTACGAAATACTCTATTAACAGCTGGCGTTCTACTTTGCCAACAAGAAGTCCCATTAGATGCGACCAAAGCATCTATCGATGCGGCTGCGAAAGCCGGAGTCATGGTCGTTCTAGATCCAGCACCAGTTCGAGATGTGCCAGACGGATTCTATGATTCAGTATCTGTACTGACGCCTAATCAAGGCGAAGCCTCATCGATGGCAAACATCGAAGTTATTGATGCTGCATCAGCCAAATTGGCTGCGGTCACAATACGGAATACTGGAATCGAAACGGTTGTCGTAACACTTGGAAATCAAGGTGCGTGGGTCGAATCTTACGGAATCTCTGAATTACTTGATCCGTTCAAAGTAGATGTTGTAGCTACGGTCGCTGCCGGAGATGCATTCAATGGCGGTTTTGGCGTAGGTATAGCGTCAGGGATGAGTTTGCTGGGCGCAGCTCGACTCGGAATGGCATCAGGTGCCCTTTGCGTCGGTAAAGACGGAGCACAGGAGGCAATGGCGACACGATCTGAAGCTGAGGCTCTGCTGGCATCTCAGGGCTAACCAAGTTCAGCTAGATTCTGGGCGGCTCGCCCGTGATATCAGTGATCTTGGTGATACCGGCCGTATTCATCATCTGTGAGAGTCGTTTGTTGATTCTCGCTGGCAATCCGGGGCCGCCATATATGAACGACGTATAGAGCTGTACTGCCGACGCACCACTTGCCAGTAATTTCCATACGTGCTCAGCTGTCGAAACTCCCCCGCAAGCGATGATTGATGCCTGACCCCGAACCTGTGCCTGAATATCGGCAATCATCAGTTCAGTGTGTTCAAATAACGGGGCACCACTTAGCCCTCCGCGACCAACCTTCAAACGGGTATTCTCGATTGGGTGAGTATTGGCAACCACAAGTCCGTCGACACCAGCGTCGACCGCGGTAGCAGCCAATTTGAGCAGCTCATATCGATTCTCATCGTTTCGTGGCCATGGTGGAAGTTTTACAAATAACGGGACTTGTTTTTCAGCGACCAACCCCTCGATCAAGCCACGAAGACGGCCGGGGTCGTGAAATATGCGTAGTCCAGCTGTATTAGGACTGCTGATGTTCAGTTCAATTCCAGATACCAGTGATTGAGATCTACGTAGACATTCGAAGATTTCATCATCGATTGTGCCGGCGATGCTGATGAGCACTCTGCTTTTATATTTTTGAGATTTTTTCAGGCGTTTGATTGCCGGTTCCAGACCTTGACCTGGGAACCCCAACGAGTTCATCACTGCTTTTTGTTCTGGAAGACGAATCATTCGCGGCTTTGGGTTACCGGGGCGAGCAGAAAGAGTCACTGTGCCTCCGGTGGTAAATCCGAATCCCAAATTCAGCACTGATCCAAGCACTTTACAATCTTTATCGAAACCAGCCGCCATACCTATCGGTGTGGGCAATTCGATCCCTGCAATGTTCGTCTTTAGCTTGTTGTCATTAGCGCCGTTCGCGATACGTAAAGCATTCCAAATACCTGGAATCCCAAGTGCCGTTTCAGCAGCTTTGTGAGCGCCCTCAGGGGGAAGTCTGAAAATTAGTGGCTTTGCAGCCAGGCTGTAGATACTCGTTTTATCGCTCCAGATTGTCGCAACATTACTTTGGAATAGCTTCATAAAGGGTTCAGTCCAGAATAACCAGAAGTAAGATGTTAATCGCCCCCAGCACATAACTCGACTCAAATACGTGGGGCGAAGGTCAAATTTACTCACATGGCACTTGAATATCACCTCGGCAACGCCTCCGATCCAAAGGGTCACGCATTGGTCTATTTTCGAGATGGCTCGAATTCTGACCGTGTTGGTGCTTCCTATGTAGTGATACTGCCGGTATCTGTCGATATCAGCAAGTACGTGCCGCCGTTCTTGGCAGGGCAAGTGGAGCAATTGGGTTCAGGTGACATGTCGTCTTTCGCATTCCCGCCCGCCCCAGAACTCGTTCCGTCAGAAGCTTGGTTACGCGAGACTGCGGAAAAACGTGGTGATGATCTTTTGTTTGGCGGTTCGGTTGATCTGAGTGATGTGACCTCGCTTATGGAAGTCGTCGCTCGAATATCGGCTGAGTACGCTGCGCAGTATGACACTTCTACTGATGTCCTCCACGACACAGGTGCAGGAAAAGTCACAAGCGGATCAAAATCCGGCGATGCGATAACAACGGGTAGTGTTCCGACCACCGATGTGAATGACGTCATGTACGGCATGATGTCGGAACCTGATTTGCTTACCGAATTGACAACCCTAATGGGGCGATTTCAGTATGAATCAAGTGGTGGCGATACAACTGGTGCTCGTGAGAGCGAAGCCAAGATTAGAGCCATAGGTAAGCATGTACCTGAAAACCGTCGAATAGACCTGTTGATCGAATCAGCTACCGACGATCGTCCTGAATCCGCCAAACGGGCACAACTCTACTTGGACAGAGCATTTGCAATGTACCGAGAGGACTACACCCGAGTTCATGTAATCGAACAAGAGATTCAAGCGCTCGACGTCGACTAAATTTACTATCCTAGCGCTACTTTGAGCTGGTCAGTCGTGATGTTTCCGCCACTAGCGATTAACACCACGCGCTTTCCTCGCAATTCATCCTTCATATTGACTGCTGCAGCAAGCGTTGCTGCACCTGCGTGCTCAACGAGTGTTCGAGTAGCTTCAACGTAAAGTCTGATCGCATCGCTGATATCTGAGTCTTCAACAAGCACGAATTCCTTTAGTCGGTTTTTAAGAATTTTGATTGGGAACGAATACGCCGATTCAGTCGCCAATCCTTCTGCAATTGTGGACATTGGATACGTGTCGAACTTCCCGGTCTTCCAAGCGTGATACGCGGCTGGGGCGTTGACTGTTTGGACCCCGATAACTTTAGTCGAGGGTGAAACAGCATCACTGACAATGCAAGCTCCGCAGGCACCTGATCCCGCACCCACGGGTGCGAAAAGTACATCGATATCTTTCAAGTCTTCATGAATTTCTAACGAGTACGTACCGACACCTGCAATAAGGGCAGGTTCATTGGCAGAATGGACAAATCTCATCCCATCTCGTTCCGCCAGCATCTCAGCGTGTTCTAGTGATCGTTCGAATACATCGCCATGAAATATGACGTGTGCTCCGAGTGCTGCAATCGATGCTGCTTTTGACGAATTAGCCCCTTCAGGAAGAACAACTGTGCACTTAGCACCGAAAGTTCGAGAAGCGTAGGCGATCGATTGACCGTGGTTTCCCGTCGATTGGGTTACGAATCCTCGATCTCTATCTTCCTGCGACGTTTGGGAAACAAGATTAAGACCTCCTCTGACCTTGAAGGCACCCAATAGTTGGAAATTTTCGTGCTTGACCCACACATCGGCATCGAGAAGTTCTGACAAAACGGGATACTGACGTAGAGGTGTTCGAAGAACATGATCTTCGATTGCCAAACTAGCTTCATGAATATCTTGCAACGTAGGCTCGATTAGGTTCCCATAATCGGTCATTTAGTATTTCCTCATAAGGTGAATGGATTGGTCGGTTGAACAGTACTTGAAGTTATCCGTCAGCGAATGCTGCACAACACACGCTTGCAGCAACCTTGTGGTCAGCTCAAGGAGTACCCTTCATCAGCTAGCGCCCCTCTTACGGGCGACTATTTTGTTTGTGGAACAAATTTGTCGGTTCAGGACTCAACAGATCAAGGTACAGAAATAGCTGAAGAAACTCAGCCGACGGTTCATGCCCCACGATTTGGCGTGGTTGGTCGTTCGTTCTTTCACACATTTGAATCTGTGATCACTAACCGAGATTTCCGAATGATCTGGTTCGGCATGGTGCTATCCATGGGTGGATTCCAGATGCAAATGGTCGCTAGAGGAATTCTCGTATATGAGATGACCGGCGATCCATTTATCACCGGAATTGTGGGAATGGGGTTCGCACCCAGTCTGCTAGTCGTTTCACTTTACGGTGGGGTATTGGCTGATCGAGTCGAACGCAGGCTACTGATTCAAATTTCTCAAGCTGCGAATGGTGTTTTAGCCGGTATCGTCGCCATCTTGATGTTCAGTGGCTCTCTGGCTTGGGGGCACTTGTTCGCTGTTTCAGTTGCGCAGGGAGCGATGTTTGCTCTTCAAATGCCAGCACGTCAGGCTGCAATTCCATCGCTAGTCGGAAAAAATCAACTTCCTAATGCATTTGCATTGAATGCAATGGCAATGAGCATGATGACTCTGATCGCACCAGCGTTGGCCGGTGTACTTTACGAGGTGATTGGCCCTGAAAATGTTTATGTGATGGTCTGCGGAATAATGCTTAGTTCTGTGCTATTCACGTCACTTGTACCAAAAATGTACCCGCCGGCAGAGCTAATTAAAGCTTCAGTGATGAGCAACATCATTGGAGGGTTCAAGTACATCGGAAAGAACAAGCTCGTATTAAACTTGATGATCTACAGCGTGATCGTTGCACTGCTTTCAATGCCTTTCCGAATGCTGGTTCAGGTTTACGCCAAAGACGTATATGGCTCCGAACCGTCGGATGTCGGTTTGCTTTTGACTGCACTGGGGCTTGGCGGGTTGATCGGGACAATCACGATTGCTAACTTGCGTAAAGGTCATAGACGCGGCTGGGTCGTATTATTAGGCTCATTTGTCGCCGCTTCTTCTTTAGCGCTCATTGTCAGTGTTCCGGTTTATACGGCCGGATTAATTGGAATGGTCGGAATGGGTCTCGCAGAGCAAGCTAGATGGGCACTCGGACAAAGTTTGATGATGGAAAACACTTCCGATGAATATCGAGCACGTGTCATGAGTGTGCTCATGATGACGTTCGGATTAATGCCTCTAGGAATGCTTCCGCTCGGCTGGGCGATAAAAGAATTCGGTGCTCGACCTGCGGTCGGTTTGACAGCTGCTGCCTTGTTTGTGGTCGCATCGGCGTCAGTCTTCTTGATGCCTAGATTACGACGCACCGTATAACTACCGGTGAATAGAAAATATTCATCGCCCGTTCATTTCGAAAAATTACACTTTGATATCGAAACTCAGATAGCCGTAACATTTGTCAGAATCCGAACCCACAAGACCTTCCAAACCTAGATATCCACGTATCTCTAGTCGACGTAATAGGGTATTAGAAAGAACATTTTCGTCATTAAGGCAGTCTGGCTTTAGGCATCTTTGGTTCGGCATGTTGCTATTGATGGCAGCAGTGAATATGCAGATCCTCGCTCGTGGTTATCTAACCTGGGAGCTAACAAAATCTCCAATCGCCGTAGTTGTGGTTGGAGCCGGATTCGCCCCACCGATTCTTCTGCTGTCACTTTACGGTGGTGCAGTTGCTGATCGTGTGTCGCGTAAGAAAATAATCCAGTACGGTCAGCTCGGAATGTTGGTTATTACTTTGTTTGTTGGAATTTCGATTTCAATGGGCACAGTTACTGTCTATCACCTCACTGCTGCGTCTATTGCACAAGGAACGATTTGGGCTTTCCTTATGCCAGCGCGCCAGGCAATTATCGGTCAGCTTGTTGATGAAGATCATCTGACGAATGCGGTAGCTCTCAATGCATCTGGAATGTCGCTTATGACTGTAGCGGCACCGGGAATTGGTGGACTTATATACGGTGTCGCCGGTCCAGCTACGACCTATTACGTCATGGCAGGACTAACGGTTATCGCTTTTTTCCTAACCAATTGGGTCCCTAATATGGCTCCGGTTGCGAATGGAAAACGTCGAATGTGGAACGATATTAAAGAGGGTTTGGTCTACACAAAGCAAAACCGAACAGTGCTTGTGTTGCTGTTTGTAGCTCTGAGCACGGCGTTACTGGCAATGCCGTTCAGAACACTTCTTCCTGTTCAAATCGAAGAAGTATTCAAGCTCGAAGTTGAAGCTCTTGGGTTATTGCTGAGTATGATCGGCGTTGGAGCACTGATCGGATCGCTCATTATTGCAAGTCTTTCGAAGAATAATCACCGTGGATGGGTTTTACTGATTACCAGCATGCTGTCGGGTTTCGCAATTTTGATGGCTGCTGTCACCACTTCTTATACGATTGCAGTCGTGATTATGGTTATTCTCGGACTAGGTGACTCAGGACGGCGCGCTCTTAACTCGTCACTCATCATGGAGCAGACTGATGATGAGCACCGGGGGAGAGTGATGGGTGTGTACATGATGAACTTCGGATTGATACCGCTTGGGGCTCTTCCGCTCGGCTTCATCACAGCATCGTTCGACGTACGAATAGCATTTGCTATAGCGGGTGGAGGATTATTGGTCGCAGCGATCGGCTACACCGTCCTTACAGATAAAGTACGGCAACTGTAGGCATTACATGACATGGCTTTGCGGTCGGAAATTGGATTTCCTCTATTTACGGGGCGTCAAGTAAACTTCCTACATCGCATTTGATCTACTGAATTACGCCGTGTGCGTAAGATTTTCCGAGTTTTATTTCAGCTATGCCGATTCAGGTACTGAGCAATGATCTGGCTTCCCGCATTGCTGCGGGTGAAGTGATCGAACGTCCTGCTTCGGTAGTCAAAGAGTTAGTCGAGAATTCTCTTGATGCAGGATCTACTCGGGTTGATGTGCACATCGTAGGTGGTGGAGCACAATCGATAACAGTTGTCGACAACGGGGATGGTATTCCTGCCGATGAACTATCTGTGGCTTTCGAACGATTTGCGACATCGAAGATCGATGAATCATCAGATCTGATAGCGATCGGCACACTCGGATTCCGTGGCGAAGCTCTTCCTTCGATCTCATCAGTGGCTAGAGTCGAAGCGATTTCACGACATAGAGATTCTGATGCTGGTGCGAGATATTTAGTCGATTTCGGTAAGACGAGTCCTGTAGAACCTGCCGGTGCTCCGCAAGGAACTCGCATTGAAGTAGCAGGTTTATTCAAAAACGTTCCTGCTCGACTAAAATTTCTTGGATCAGCAGGGCGTGAACTATCTAGAATACAGTCGATGTTGGCTTCCCTCGCTCTCATTTACCCGCATGTCGCTTTCAGTCTGAATTCCGATGGGCGTGAGCGGATGCGAACGATCGGGTCAGGCAAATTAGTAGACGCAGTTTTGGGCGTGTACGGCGCTAAAGTCGCCGAGCAAATGCTAGAGATTAAATTGGATGATTCTGCAGCGTTCTCTGTCGATGGACTTGTTAGTTCGCCGTCTTTGAATCGTTCTAACCGCACCTACATTACGATTTCTGTGAATGGACGATGGATTCGGTCACGACGCCTATCGTATGCAATTGAACAGGCTTACCACGGCTTCCTTCCTGAACGCAGATTCCCGATTGCCGTTGCGAGAATTTGTACGCCTCTCGATGATGTCGATGCAAACGTTCATCCTGCGAAAGCTGAAGTCCGATTTCTCCGAGAAGATCTCGTCTACTCAGTTGTCCAACGGGCTGTTCGGGGCATTCTTTCAGCCTCTGCACCAGTCCATGAACTTGGGGCAGGGCGGGCTTCTGGATCAGCTGGTTTATTGCGAACTCCTAGATTGGCGAACGACGGTTCAATACCGCGAGGTTTCGGCGGTGATATTTCTGGTTCATCAACCGTGAATTCAGGATTTTCAAAATGGCCTGACCCGTCAATTATCGCTGAGCAATCTCGTCTGACCGAAGAAATGGATGGGGCCGATTACGGCGGTACTTCACAATCGAACACGCCAAAAGAGACACTTCCGGTACTACGAGTAATAGGTCAGGCTCACGAGACGTACATTCTGGCCGAAGGCCCGGACGGTGTTTATCTGGTCGATCAACATGCCGCACACGAAAGAGTCATGTTCGAAAGAATCAGGCACCGATTTGATCAAAACTCCTCTGAATCACAACCCCTGCTTGAGCCTGTAACTGTCGATCTCGCTCCCGGGGTGATGATTACTGTTCAGGAACACCTCGATGATCTAAACCAAGTTGGATGGGGCGTTGAAGAATTCGGGATGAATAGCTTGATTGTTCGAAGTGTTCCTGCTTCGCTTGCGACACGAGCAAGTGGTGACGGTGCCGGTCAGGTATTCGTGCGAGTGCTCGATGAGTTACGAGAAGGTGGGACCGGCGAAACATGGCGTAATCGGATGGTTGCCACTATTGCGTGCCACTCTTCGGTAAGGGCTGGGCAAATTCTTTCTATGGAAGAATGCAAAGATCTAATTCGTCAATTAGAGAAAACGGAACGACCAAATACATGTCCGCATGGTCGACCAACGATCGTTCAACTTGCGATCAACGACTTAGAGCGTGAATTCAAACGACGTTAGGTATCGTTGATATCGTCATTGAGGATCTAGTAAAGTGGGGCGCCTGCCACTGGGTGCCGGAATTGGTAGATTGAATTCTGGGCCGACCCACACACAAAAACCGTTTTCATGTCACTTCCACCGAACGCTATGTTCGCGGGTGCCCAATCAGGTAAGTGGTACAAATCGAGAAGTTTGCCGTCAACGTTTATGTATGCAATTGCTCGAATGCCAGGTAGAGATTGAAGAATGTTGCCGTCGACATCGATCGCCAACCCATCAGGTTTACCCGGCTCGCGGAAACGTCGAATCAGTTGCTGATCTAGCAAATGCCCTGAATCGTCCACCGTAAACGCAACGAGACGTTGTGCGCGGCTTTCTGATACATATACCCGAGTTCCATCGATAGAAACTGCTATGCCGTTCGGGTAGGCGAGTTCATTTGCGAATGCACTTACCTTGCCTTCTGGAGTCACTCGATATACAGGACTTATAGCTGGATCAGGGTATGGTCGACGCACCGGGTCGGTGAACAGTAAATCCCCGTTTGGTAGGAAGCAAAGATCGTTAGGCCCACCGAACGCCGTGCCTTCGTATTCTTCAGCGAAGGTTTCTGATTTACCGTCGGAATCGATTTTTAAAATAGCCTTAAGTTTGGCGTCAGCGACAAACATATCGCCCTTTGAATTGAACACGAGTCCGTTCGGTCGCCCACCAGTACTGATTATCTCAGTTAGTTCTCCATCATCGGACACGCGGAAAATCGCTGCATCCTCAGAGCTGACGACGTGCAGTTGCCCTTTAGAGTCGATCGCTGGACCTTCGGGACCGCGCACTCCAGAGGCAAGTACTTTGAAATCGGGTGGAATATTTGTAAGGTCGATAGTCATTAGTTCTTAAAGAAGATTAGCCCTCGCCCAGTGGAGGTACAACTGCTGCGAACACACCGGCTTTACGGATTGCCGTTGCCGCAACTATACGACGACGATAGAATGTACACGTACCAACCGACTGGTCGGTCGGTTGACAAACTGTAAATACATTCATATCTACCTTGACTGATTCTTCAACTCAACAACGAATTCAAACTCGAGAACGTATATTAGAGGCAGCAGAATCTGTGTTCGCTGACAACGGGTATCACGATGCTCTCGTTGACGAAATCAGCAAACGAACCTCGATGTCCAAGGGTGGCTTGTACTTTCATTTCCCAAGCAAAGAAAATCTCTTTTTTGCTGTAATGGATCGATTGGCGAATAAGTTAGTTCGTCGTGCCGAGAAAGCCGTTGATAAAGCTGAATCTCCACTTGAAGCCGCGGAAGCGGCTCTTGAAGCGGTACTAACAGCGCTTTCAAAACAAAAGCGACTCGCCCGACTATTGATCACTCAGGGCTACAGCATGGGCAATGCTTTCGAAACGAAACGAGCTGAAGTATTCGACCGGTTCGCTAAGATTATTCGAGATCAGCTAGACGAAGCTCAAATCACAGGTCAAATCAAGAAGATAGACACTGATTTAGCTTCACGGGTTTGGTTAGGTGCAGTGAACGAAATAGTTGTTCACTGGCTCTTTTCCGGAGGGCAAACTCCAAATGATGCAGCGCCTGATCTCAAGGCATTGCTGATGAACTCGGTTCAAGGGGATATTTCTGTGAAATCTAATAAAGGCGGATCGCAATGACGAATGCGATGTCGAATTCAGGATTTCCCGGTTGGCGAAGGCTTGCTCTTTTCCTCGAAGCAATCAAATTTGAGCACTCCGTTTTCGCCTTGCCATTTGCGATTCTTGCAGCATTTATGTCGGCTCACGGAATTCCCGATTGGACAGGGCTGCTGTGGGTGTTGATAGCGATGGTTGGAATGCGAACGTTTGGCATGGCAGCCAATCGATTAATCGATGCTGAAATCGATTACAGAAATCCGCGTACGACAACCAGAGCTATACCAGCCGGAACAATTAGTCGTAAAGCGATGATTGGTTACATGGCTGTAGCAGGATTGGTATTCATTGGAGCTACATCTCAGCTGAACTCGGCTACTTGGGTACTTGCTCCGATTCCATTAGCTGTGATGATCGGGTATCCGTACCTGAAACGATTTACGTGGCTCGCCCACTTCGGAATGGGCGCGGTTTACTTGATCGTCCCTCCAGCGGTGTCACTTGCCCTAACTGGGACCATGCCATTTGGATTCGTAGTAATCGGGATAGGCTCAATGGCTTGGGTCGCCGGATTCGATGTCCTTTATGCCACCGCCGATTTTAAAGTCGATCGTGAACAAGGATTGCACTCAATCCCAGCAAGATTCGGCATACCGGCATCTCTTGTAATTTCCCGGCTACTTCATGCCACCGCAGTTTTATTGCTCGCAGTTGGCGGAGTGATCCTAGAAGCAAGTGCGTTATATTCGTTTGGTGTTCTTGCTGCAGCGGTACTACTTGCGTATGAACAGTCGCTTGTTAGGTCCGAAAATCTTTCGAAACTGAATATGGCGTTTTTTACGATGAACGGTGTAATAGCAGTCGTATTCGGCACATTTGTAGTGATTGGCGAGGTGATCTAATGGGTATCTACATTCTTGGAATAGCTGGTGCAAGTGGTGCACCATACGCCCGCCGTGTGCTCGAACAGATGTTATTAGCTGGTCATGAAGTCAAAGCCGTGATTACTGATGCTGGGCGCAAAGTACTTGAAGTCGAAGAAGATCTGGTTCTAACCGGAAATACTGAAGCTGATACTCCCGGAGTTCTCGAATGGGCACAGGCGAGTTCATTCGCTAGCAATTTCGAGATGTATCACCACAAAGATGTCGCTTCACCTATCGCATCAGGTTCGTTTGCGGTCGACGGTATGGCCGTAGTGCCATGTTCAGGTGGAACAATTGGCCGAATTTCTCACGGTATTTCTAACGGCTTGCTTGAGCGTGCAGCTGACGTTTGTATGAAAGAACGTCGAAAGCTAGTACTGGTTCCTCGCGAAATGCCACTGAGCCTCATTCATTTGCGAAATATGACTGCCGTTACCGAAGCCGGAGCGATCGTTCTTCCTGCTTCACCTGGCTTCTATCACAAGCCGACCAGCATCAGCGATTTGATCGACATGGTCGCCGGACGAATACTCGCATCATTAGGAATCGAGTCTTCTGTAATGAAGCCGTGGCTTGGTCCTGAAGCATCGTCTTACTCTGATTCCGAACAAGGAAAATCATAAGTGGCATTTACCGATCTGCAATCGTTCCTTCATCTTCTTGAAAAAGAAGGTGAACTGCACCGTGTTACCGAAGAGGTAGACGCTGAGCTCGAAGTAACCGAGATCGCCACGAGGGCGGTAAAGGAAAATCTTCCGGCGCTTTTATTTGAGAACGTAAAAGGCTCGCGTTATCCGTTGGTCATCAACTCGATGGCGTCAATGCGACGTATTGAGCTTGCCTTAGGGCGTCCAGCTGAAGCTTTGGGCGAAGACATTGTTCGATTCATGGAAGATGTGAATCCTCCTAATTTGGGTTCGTTTTGGCGAAATCGTAAAACGGGGTGGCGTTTGCTGAAAATAAGACCCAAAAACACGCGTCGTGCACTGTCACAACAGATTGTTGGAGAACCCCGACTCGATCAGCTTCCAATATTGAAATGTTGGCCGGAAGATGGTGGGCGATTCTTCACGCTTCCACTCGTTATGAGCCAAGATCCTGAGACCGGTGCCGGCAACATGGGCATGTACCGAATGCAGATGTATGACGAGCGCACAACTGGAATGCACATGCAGATCCAGAAGGGGGGCGGGTTCCATTATCAAAAAGCCGAAAAAATGGGTAAGCCACTCGAAATGGCAGTAGCCGTAGGCGGCGACCCTTCTCTAATTTTGGCGGCGATCATGCCATTGCCAGAAGGACTCGATGAAGTCGCATTCTCTGGAATCGTTCGAGGTCAGCGCACTCCGATGACCAAGGCGAAAACGATAGATATGAAAGTGCCCGCACACGCAGAATTTGTTTTCGAGGGTGTTTTGCGACCACGTGTTCGAAGGCTTGAAGGTCCGTTCGGTGATCATTTTGGTCACTATTCGGATGCCGCCGATCATCCTGTATTTGAAATAACTCGAATGACTCATCGTAAGAACGCTATTTATCCGGCAACCGTCGTGGGACGACCTCCTCAGGAGGACCGCTATCTTGGGGACGCTGCTCAGCTGGCCCTCACCCCGTTAATTAGTCTCATTCGCCGCGAAGTCAAAGACATGTGGGCGTATTACGAAGCTGGTTTTCATAATCTCCTTGTCGTTTCCGTTGATCCCCGATACCAGCGAGAAGCGATCAAGACAGCGCTGGGCTTGCTGGGCGATGGTCAGCTTTCGCTAACGAAGAACCTTGTGCTGGTTGGACCAGATGTTAACCCGCGTGATTGCAGTCAGGTGATGCAAGCGATCCGAAGAAACTTCGATCCTGAGCAAGATTTCCATCTGATCGCACGTACTGCTGCCGATACACTAGATTTTACTGGTGAAGGTTTGCATAAAGGATCAAAGATGATTCTTGACGCTACTGGTGGCCCGCTAGGTGAAAGGGGCCTTTCAGCGGTTGCGCTCCCCGCCAATATCAACGCTATCGCTCCGGGAATCGTAAAACACCGCCTCGTCGGTAAAACGATGTTGGTTGTCCAGACCACTGGGCAGGGCAGGGAAGTCGTTCAGAAGCTTGTCGACAACCCGTTACTTGGTAGCGTCAAAATCGTTGTTGCAGTGTCTGTTGACGTAGATATCGACGACGATGAAAACCTTCTTTGGGGAATATTTACAAG
>JAPKCH010000030.1 GCA_026421185.1 Dehalococcoidia bacterium
CGGAAGAGAAGCCTGCTGCTGAAACCGCAAAGCCGGCAGCAGCTAAAACAGAAAAGGCTGCTCCAAAGAAGACTGAAGCTAAGACGGAAGAGAAGCCTGCTGCTGAAACCGCAAAGCCGGCAGCAGCTAAAACAGAAAAAGCTTCAGACTCCATCGATTCCAAGTAGTTGGCTGAGTCAACGTACATAAATAGAAATTAGTAATGCGACCGTAGACATTAATTGCTGCGGCTGCCGATCGAGGGTAAAGACGTGCCAGTATCAGCTGCACAGGTAAAAGAACTCCGAGACAAGACAGGGGCAGGAATCATGGATTCCAAGCGTGCCCTTGAAGAAGCCGACGGCGATCTCGTAAAAGCAGAAGCAGTCCTTAACGCAAAAGGATTGGCGTCTGCTGCGAAGAAAGCTGGTCGAGAGACTTCAGAAGGTCTCGTTGTTTCTTACATTCACACCGGTGGTCGTGTCGGTTCGCTAGTCGAACTTAACTGCGAAACCGATTTCGTTGCTCGAACTGAAGAGTTCGAGGCACTTGGTCGAAACCTTGCAATGCAGGTTGCCGCCATGAGCCCTCTCCATCTCGACCGCGAGTCGGTTCCTGAGGGTGTCGAGGGCGTCAAAGACGAACAACTTCTACTTGAACAGGAATACATCCGAGATTCAAGCATGAAGATTGCTGGCCTCATAAAAGAGGCTATCGGCAAGCTCGGTGAGAATATTCGTATTAGACGATTCTCTCGTTTCGAACTCGGTGGATGATTGATCAACTGAATGCCCGGCCAATTGGCTGGGCATTTTTGTAAGTGGTTCTTTTGAAGGGAAGATATAGATGGTGAAACCGACATATTCACGAGTGATTTTGAAAATGTCTGGTGAATCGTTTAAAGGGGATGGCGAATTCGGATTAGATGCGAACACACTGCAGTACGTCTCTCAACAGCTCAAAGAGATTGTAGAGTTGGGTACGGAAGTGGGCGTTGTCGTCGGTGGTGGTAACTTCTGGCGCGGCGCTGATTACGAACAAACTGGCATGGACCGTTCAACCGCCGATTTCGCAGGAATGCTAGCGACCATAATGAACGCTCTTGCGTTGCAGGATGCACTTGAGCGCGCTGGTGTAACCGTTCGCACTCAGTCCGCTATCTCAATGCCATCGGTTGCCGAGCCGTACATACGCCGTCGTGCGGTCCGTCACCTCGAAAAGGGGCGAGTCGTTATTTTCGCCGGCGGAACCGGTAATCCATATATGACCACCGACACTGCAGCTGCATTGCGAGCGCTAGAAATCGGTGCAACTGCGTTGATCATGGCAAAGAACGGAATTGATGGTGTGTACGATTCCGACCCTAAGAAGGACCCTTCCGCTAAGAAGTACGAACACATCACACACTATGAGGCTCTTTCGCAGCGCCTAGGAGCCCTGGACAGCACAGCACTCTCGCTGTGCATGGACAACGCTTTGCCGATAGTTGTATTCGATATATTCAAGTCCGGCAACTTAGCTTCGATACTTTCAGGTAATCACGTCGGAACTCTAATCAGCGCCGAAGCTGAATAAATAACACACTATTCGTGATGGCTGTAGGTGGTAATCATTTGCTGCCAGTTGTAACTTTTGTGTCAGCAGATGGAAGACTTAGACCATTTGCAAAGATAGGTTCGGGGGAACTACGATGCTGGATGAAACTCTCTCCGACGCTAAACAGCGTATGACGGACACCGTTGACGCCCTTAAACGGGAAATGTCCGGTGTGAGAACCGGGCGAGCTGCCACCGGTTTGGTCGACAATTTAAAGATCGAGTATTTCGGGAGTGAAATGCCGCTTAATCAGCTTGCACAGATCAACGTTGGCGACGCACGGTTGCTCGTTATCCAACCATGGGACAAAAACGCCATCGATTCCATAGCCAAGGCGATTCAGAACTCCGATCTGAGTATCTCTCCCAACATCGATGGCGCAATTATTCGCTTGAACCTCCCTCCACTGACAGAAGAGCGTCGTCGAGATCTGGTGAAAACTGTCAAGGCGCGCGGAGAAGAGAGCAAAGTCTCGATCCGCAGCGTACGTCGTGACGCTCAGGAAACCATACGTATGATCGAAAAAGATGGCGATGCGTCTCAGGACGACTGTCAGCGAGCACAAAAGGATCTACAGAAGCTTACCGATGATTCAGTTGCTGTTATCGAAGCCGAATCTGCCGCAAAATCTGAAGAGGTTATGCAGGTTTAGTTCTGCCCGCAATAAGTAAGCTAGCAACTAGCACCTCTATGATCAGTTTCTAGCGACTGATCTAAACTATCCAGAATATGACCGCAAACCCCGAAGCATCAAAGTGCAGCAAGAACGCAAATAAAGGCGTTCCTATTCACGTTGCAATAATAATGGATGGAAACGGTCGCTGGGCAGAATCTCGATGTCTCGATGTCTCGGAAGGGCACCTAGCCGGATTCCAGAATCTTCAACGAGTTGTATCCGACTTCGCCCAACGTGGCGTTCGGTACCTCACCATGTACGCATTCTCTACCGAGAACTGGGACCGACCAGAATCGGAAGTGAACGGCATTCTCGAGCTTGCTATCGCAGTAATCGCACACGAAACACAGCAGCTCAACGAAAATGGCGTACGCATCAAACATCTAGGCAGAGTCGATCGACTTTCACCAGAACTTCGTGATGAGCTAGAACAAGCTGTCGAAATGACAGCGAACAACACCGGACTAACTCTCGGAATCGCATTCGACTACGGTGGACGCGCTGAAATCGCCAATGCCGCTCGCAAGATGATCAAAGATGGCCTACTCGCTAGCGAGATTGATGAAAAGAAATTCTCAGAATATCTCTACACATCCGATATGCCCGACGTCGATCTATTGATTCGCACTGGTGGCGATTTCCGTATCAGTAACTTCCTACTGTGGCAGACCGCATACTCAGAGTTCTACTCATCTGAAATCTTATGGCCGGATTTCTACGGCGAACACATCAAGGAAGCTTTCGAATCGTTCAACGAACGTCAGCGACGATTTGGCAAACGGCTTTAGTTTGACTCAGTCCGTCACTAGCATTACCTTACTCAGCGTTGCAAAGCTCGACAGGAACCTCAATTGCGGATTCGTATAGCCAGCGCAAGTGTCGGAATTCCCGTCGTACTATTCGCAATCTGGCTGGGCCTACCGGGCATCGCAGTACTGACGATAATCGCCGGCGCAATCGGCGGATTCGAGATCGACCGCATGATGCGGCCCGACGACACCCGCTCTGGCAGCGTACGCATGATCTCTCTAGTAATGGGCCCAGCCGTAATCGCAACCGCCGCTACGTGGATGCTGTCAGAAGGCCGTATAAGCAGTGAACTGCTCCCTATCACGATTGCGATCATGTTCGCCCTCGCATTGTTACTTCGAGGAACCGCTACTCCTGGCCGTTCTTCAACCAATCGGAAAGCTAGCAACTGGCTTTACTGGCTATTCGCGGCTTACGTCGGCATTGCCTTAGCCCACGCACCAGCATTGGTTGAAGTGAATCAGGGGCGTGAGTTGATTCTGTTGGCGATGCTTACAACGTTCGCCATCGATTCAGTAGCCCTGTTCGTGGGCGTGTCGATAGGTCGTCGACGTCTCGCACCAAAAATTAGTCCGAAGAAATCGTGGGAAGGTGCAATTGGTGGTGTAGTCGGTGGAGTAGTCACAGCGATAGCTATTGATGCCGCCTTTGATATTATGTTTACCACGCTAACTGCAGGCATCATTGGCGCAATTTTAGGCGTATCAGGTGTAGTCGGCGATCTCTACGAATCTTGGATCAAGCGACGTGCCGAAATGAAAGACAGCGGTACTTTGATACCCGGACATGGCGGGATTCTGGACCGTTTAGATAGCGTGATTCCGAACATCGCAGTCGTATACTGGGCGGCAGTATGGAGCCAACTATAAAAAAGGTAGTAATTCTGGGGTCGACCGGATCGGTTGGAACCCAGACACTCGAGATCATTCGAGCATTCTCTGACCGATTCGAAATTGTTGGACTTTGCAACGGCTACAACACACCGTTGTTTAAGCAGCAACTTGATGAATTTAAACCAAGATACTTCAATACTCTGGGAGAAGTTGAATCTGGTTATGCCGGTTCCAAGTTCGTTCCAGCAGAAGAAATCGCTTCACTCCCTGAAGTCGATCTCGTTGTAGCCGCAACAGTCGGTTGTGCCGGAATGCCTCCAGCGATAGCAGCACTTCAAGCTGGTAAATCACTCGGACTCGCCAATAAAGAAGTGATCGTTATGGCAGGCGAGAAGATTATGGAAGTCGCTCGTACGAGTGGCTCAGAAATATTGCCCATCGACAGCGAACCATCCGCCATATGGCAGTGCCTCGAAGGTGAAGTTAGCGATCCTGCTCGGCTGATAATCACCGCCTCAGGTGGAGCGTTCAGGGATCGCACATGGGATTCACTTGGTGATGTCACACTCGAACAAGCACTAAATCATCCGACATGGACCATGGGACCAAAAATTACGGTAGATGCCGCAACGCTGATGAACAAAGCGTTCGAAGTCATCGAGTCCCGATGGTTGTTTGATATCCCGTTCGATCAAATCGACGTCACTATTCATCGTCAAAGCATCGTCCACTCAATGGTCGAATTCGCCGATGGAACTCTAAAAGCACAGCTCGGTCCAACAAGCATGCTGCAGCCTATTCAACATGCTCTTTTCCACCCTGAACGACAAGGGAACAACAATCTTCCGAGACTAAACGCTGTAACGATGGGATCACTTACGTTCGAAGAAATGGATCGATCACTCTATCCGTGCTTCGAGTTAGCTCTTGATTACGGCAAACGCGGCGGCACATTCCCTGCTGCATTGGCTGGAGCCGATGAGGCAGCTGTGCAACTATTCCTAAATAAGAAAATCAAGTTCACCCAGATACCCGATATCGTTGCGGAAACACTCGTTACGCACGAACCAATTTTTAAGCCTTCAGTTGCAGATACCATTGAAGCTGCTCAGTGGGCAACCGAAACTACACTAGCCCGCCACAATCAGTCCACGATTCTCAGCTAGCATTAAGAACTATGCCAGAAACAGTATTTTTCGGCGTCGTCACGTTCCTACTCGTGCTCGGCCCCCTCGTAATCCTCCACGAACTCGGTCACCTTTACACTGCTCGACGCTTCGGTGTTAAGACGCTCGAATTCGGATTCGGTTATCCGCCTAGAGCCGGTGGAATTTGGAGCGGCAAAACTCCAATCATCGTCGACGAAGATACCGGATACGAAATAGACAAAGAATCGCTCGTCGGTAAGACAGTCACGATTCGAACGATACGTGACGATCAAGGCAAGACCATTGCCGTGAGCGTTCGTCCTCGAGCCAAAGGCGATGATGCCGAAGCTTCCGAAGGCGGCCAAATCGTCACAGGTAAGGTCAAATATGTAGATGGTAACCAGATCGTCGTAGCCGACATGCTGTGGTCATTCAACTGGCTCCCACTTGGCGGATTCGTACGCATGGTCGGTGAAGAGAGCAGCAACGCTACTGGATCACTCGGCAGCAAGCCACGATGGCAACGAATCGTCGTAATGGCCGCTGGTGCAGTTGTAAACGCAATAATTCCATTTGTACTACTGCCACTTGTTCTGATGATTCCGGCTGAAAAACCAGTCGGTGATGTCACCATCATGACGGTGTTCCCCGGGTCACCAGCCGACCTTGCGGGCATCCAACCTGGCGACAAGATCGTCAAGGTCGACGGTCGGAAGATCGAAAATATCTCGCAACTGCAACAGGCAGTAACCGTGAAGCTTGGTGCGAAAAGTACTTGGGAACTTCAAACAGGTGTTCCAAATATCTTCGCCCGACCTGCTGAGCCACAGTATCAGTACACAGGGGATATCGAGAAAGCCATTCTCATACCTCGTTGGAAGCCGCCAAGCCGCAACGTCGTAGCAGTCGTTTCCGACTCCACAACTGAAATGGCTCTCTCACGTGCACGAGTGTTCGATGTCACAGTAGGTCTGAACACCTCGCTGACGGTCGTCGATGAGCCAATTGACACGCTTTACGAAATATCTAACGAAGACGCTGCACGTCTCGATCCACCAGCATCACTTGGTGATTTGCTTCGGGTTGTCGCAGTCGCAGAGAAAGCTGGAACACAAATTTCGCTTGCCGATGCTCGATTGCACGACAGCTCACTCGGAATGCAGACCACTGTGCAAGAAGGCGCTACCGGAGTTCAGATTTCGACTGAGAACAGCGAAATTGTGAATGAAGGACTAAGTATCTTCGAAGCGTTCCCACAGGGTTGGCAGCAGGCTATCGACACCATAGTTCTGACACGGAATGCACTAACGACAACAATCATCGGAAGCTCGAACCCGCAGTTCGAAGGTCCGGCGACTGTCGGACCAATAGGTATCGGTCAGCTAACCGGTGAAATCGCAGTTGCTGACGCTGGCATTGGGGCAAAGATCATTACGTTTGCAACGCTTGCGGCTACCCTAAGTCTCTCGCTAGCGATCCTGAATATACTGCCAATTCCTGCTTTGGATGGCGGTCGAATCTTCTTCGTATTCGTTGAAATCGCACGACGTGGAAAGCGTATTTCGCCCGAACGAGAAGGACTTGTTCACCTAATTGGTTTCTCACTCTTGATTGGCCTAATCGCCGTAATATCAGTTCAAGACGTAGCACGTATCATAAAGGGTGAATCGTTCTTCTAAACGATTCACTAGTCGATGCTCGTAATCTGAGGTAGCGTTCGAATTGACCCTGTCGCAGGCACGCCGAAACCAGCTAGTCATTGCAGCTATTTCGTCGGCTCTCCTCACGACTCTCTGGGCAATCGGCGATCTGCCAGGCTCGATGAACACAGCGCTGCCGTTCGTAATTGCGGCGCTCTGGATACCCGTATTCCTCTCCCGCAAACAACGTGACGGAGGCGTTCTGTGGAACTCGTTATTCGGAATACTGGGAATCGCTGTAGTTAGCGTCGTAGTCCGTGTAGTGTGGCTAATCGGCAGAGGCTGAACGGTACATTCGTTGAATTATTGCTGAAACTTTAGGCGATACACCGGTAAAATCGTTTAGCGTGAATTTTTACGTCGATACCAAATGGAGCGATTGAACTGGCGGCAAGAGACAACACCCATGCTGTGAGCGTTGGCGGTGTAATGATAGGTGGTGGCGGCACTATTGTTGTGCAGTCGATGACCGACACCGATACAGCCGATATTGCAGCGACAGTTGCCCAAGTGAAGCTTTTGGCCGACGCTGGAAGCGAAATCGTTCGGGTCACGGTCAACAACTCTGCAGCAGCTCAAGCCGTGCCTGAAGTAAGCAAACGATTGACCGACCTCGGCTGCGATGTCCCATTGGTGGGTGATTTCCACTTCATCGGACACCGTCTGCTCAAGGATTATCCTGAAATGGCGACTACCCTCGCCAAATTCCGTATCAACCCAGGAAACGTCGGGCGAGGTGTTCGTCACGATCAAAACTTCACTCAGTTCATCGAAATCGCCAAAGAGCTAGGGAAACCAGTTCGTATTGGCGTAAACGCAGGAAGCCTTGATCCTGACGTAATGGCTGCGAAGATGGACGAAAACTCCCGCTTTGCCGATCCATTGAATTCTGAGCAGGTAGAGAACAAAGCACTCGTCGAGAGCGCCCTCACCAGCGCCGAAGCTGCCCTAGATATCGGACTCACGGCAAACCAGATCATCATTTCTTGCAAGGTATCACGACTCCCGCAAATGGTCGCCGTCTACCGAGAACTATCAGAAAAATCAAACATTGCACTTCATCTCGGTTTAACCGAAGCTGGAATGGGACAAAAAGGCGTTGTAACCACGACGGCAGCACTCAGCACTCTGCTTGAGCAGGGTATTGGTGACACGATCCGAGCATCTCTAACGCCTGAAGTTGGTGGGGATCGCTCTAAAGAAGTTCGACTGTGTCAGGATATTTTGCAGGCAATCGGGTTACGCCGATTTAGGCCTTCAGTGACTGCATGCCCCGGTTGTGGTCGAACTACATCGACACTGTTCCGAGAACTAGCTCAAGATATTCAACTTCACATCGATGCCAAGCTGCCAGAATGGCGAGCACGCCACGCTGGCTCTGAATCGCTTCAAGTAGCTGTGATGGGATGCGTGGTAAACGGTCCCGGAGAATCGAGAGCCGCAAATATCGGCATTTCATTGCCCGGCGCAGGTGAAGATCCACGCGCACCTGTCTTTGTCGACGGGCAGCGCGTTAAATTCTTGTCAGGTCCGAACATCGCAACCGACTTTATCGATATGGTCGAGAGCTACGTCGAAACTAGCTACAACGGATAAACGTTGATTAACTGAATTTGACTGCAGTGCCGTAGGCGAGAATCTCTGACGCACCAGTGGCAATCATCTATGTGGTGTATCGAACGGCAACAATAGCGCCTGCCCGGATCGATTTGACGTACGCTTGCATCCTATGAGTAGCCATTTCACGAGTCTTTGCCTGAAGTTTGGCGTACTCGTATATCTCGCCACCGATGATATTATGAAGACCCGCCATAATGTAGCGCCCTGCGTGCCGTGCACGAACCGAGTTACCATGAGCCCGTCCAAGAAAATCGGTAATTGCTCGTCCATGAATGTCTTGTGTAGTAGATATGATCACGGCACACATCATTCCGTTTGACGTCGACATCGACACGTAATTTCGAGTATTGTTTACGGCAATTCAGGGTATCAACTACCGTTCATAACACCGACGAACTCTTATGGAGGAATAGTAAGGATTACTAACCCTGAGGTTAGGCAGTTACCCATAGGATACTGGCCTCACCCCGTTCCACTTAATCAACTGAAACGAACGGCGCAACGACGGACCTAAGATATAGGTGAATTAATTGGCAATGAACTGGCACGAAATCGATCGCTTTTTGATGGGCGAAGCATGGTCAGGTTCGTTGATTAAGCAACACCTAACCAAACTTGCTGACGTGATCGGCCCGCGTTGGGGCGGATCACCAGAAGATCGCTGTGCCGCCGCCTACATTAGGGATCAGATGGAAATAGCTGGCGTAGACAGTGCTGACGTCGAACCGTTCCAGCTCGATTCGTGGAATCACGGCGATGTTTCCATCACTCTGCCCGATGACAACAATCGTTCAATCGCAGCTCTACCATTCCTGCGTTGTAAGCCCATCGATGTGACAACACCACTCATTGACGCGGGGCACGCGTCTCCGCATGAAGTCGAAGCCCTCGGAGCTCGTATCAAAGGGTCCATAGTCTTGTCCTCGATCTCACCCGAGCCGTTTACTTCAGCTGAACCGTTCACGGCCCGAATTGTTCGTTTAGCAAAAGCAGGCGCCGCTTGTGTAATCGCAATCGAACCAAAAACGGGCGGACGAATGGAATATGCCAACTCAGATGAGTGGTTGAACATCAGGCCGCAAAAAGACGCGATAGCGGTAGTCAAAACCAGCTCTGAAGATGGAGCTTACCTACGACGAATCGCCTCTGGCTCACCGCAAGTCCATGTTTCAGTTCAATCTGAATATATCGATACTGAAGCCCATAACACTGTCGCTGAAATCAAAGGATCAACTCACCCAGAACGTCATCTGATATTGGCAGGCCACCACGACACCGTACTCAACACACCCGGTGGAAACGACAACACTTCAGGAACCATCGGAGTAATGGAGACAGCGCGTGTGATGGCAGCGCTGGTGAAAGAAATGGGTGTTCGACCGGGAATGTCTATTCGATTCGCTACATGGAGCGGCGAAGAACAACATCTCCAAGGCGCAAAGGCATACGTGGCACGACACTACTCCGAAGCTGCCGCTAATCAAGAAGTAAAGCCGTTACTTAATATCAACTTGGACGAACTTTCGACAGGTCACATGAAAGGCATAGTTCTTGCCTTCCCACATCTGCGTAAATTTATGCAGTCACAGCTCGATACGATGAACGACGGTTTGAAGTGTCACGTGCTCGCCCACATGGATGCACATTCAGATCATTTCCCATTTGTGGAACAAGCAATTGACGCTTCGATTACCTGGCGATGGCGATTCTGGGCACGGCACGAAGATGCCAATTTCCATCACGAGACCGCTGATGCCGCAAATAAATTGAACGTACGGGAACTAAAGGAATACGCAGGTCAGCTTGCTCGATTGCTCCTCAGACTGTCGTACGTTTCGCCAGACGACTGGCCAACGAACCCGCTAACAATTTCCGATGTGAACCAAATGATCGAACGTGACGCCGGTGGGCACCACCCTGCATTTCACTAATTGGTGTAAGTGACAATTTCGTCAAGGTGATCGGTTTCCCAGTAGCCCGGGAAGTGTGGTGCGTTCGACTCGGTATCAACCGTGATCAGCGCACCGTATGGCATAGTTTCCCGTAGTTTGGGATCAAATAATTCTCTGCCTTCGAGATGATCTATGATCGTTCCAATTACACCTTCGTGAAGAAATGCTGCGATTCGGCTGAGACCTGACGACGTGGCAATGTGCAATAATTCTGAAAAGCCAGTTATGGCTCGATTACTGAATTCAGCAATGGTTTCGCCGCCCATGCTTTTGTAGTCCACGTGATAGTCGCCGCTCGTAATTCTTTTCTTTATAGCGTCTGAGGCATCCCATATATTGCCTGTTTTCATTTCAGCGAGGTTTGGAATCTGGCGTACCTGTTGACTGGTTGCACGTTCAAAATGAGCCGCCGATTCAACGGCTCTTGGCACGTTGCTTGTAAACGATGCATCAGGATTCAGTACGATAATTTTGCGAGCTGCCAACAACGCCTGCCGATGCCCACGTTCCGTTAATCCAGCGTCAGGCAGGTAAAGTCCGTCGTTTCCAGTTTTTGGCAATCCATGCCTTACTAAGTGAATGATCATCAGCGGATTCTACGGTGTTGAAGTAAGTAACTCCGCTATAAATGTCACCGAAATGCTGAAATCACATCGTTAGTGGAAAACATCTAATAGAATCTCTCGCATGAAAGAACGCCATTATCGATCAGATACGAATCACCCTAAGACGTGTACCTGCACCACATGTCAGGCACGCCGTATCGAAGCCGCACGCACCAAAGTGAAAAAGAAGCGAAAGCCCAAGTCACAAAGAGGCAAAGGGTCGAAAATACAAGTAACCGATTCAGCCCTAAGCGACGTCATGGAGATGCTTGGATTCCAAGAAAAAGACGAGTAGTCTCTAAACTTTATTTCCCGAGCGAAGTAATCGGGTCCGAGGGACGTGGGGCGGGGTGCAGCGCCGTTCGACATTAACTCAGCAATATTCAATGGGCTCACCGACAGCTAGAAATTGTTCGAGATCCTGACTTAATTTCAGGATGGTCATTTCAGAGGTACGTATATAGATGAAGATAAAATCGAAAATCGGACTCATCGGCGCGGGTTGGTGGGCAACAGCAAATCACCTCCCAGTATTGGTCGACCGCGACGATATCGAACTAGCCAGCGTGTGCCGACTTGGTGCAGGCGAACTCCAACAGGTGAAAGACAAATTCGGATTTACGCACGCCACTGAAGACTACAAAGAGCTTCTTGACACGGCCGGACTCAAAGGCGTTGTGATCGCCTCACCTCACACCCTGCACTATGAACATGCTCTCGCAGCCCTAAAACGTGGACTCCACGTGCTTTGCGAAAAGCCATTAACTACAAAAGCCAGCGAAGCGCGAGAACTTGTTGAAGAAGCTGAACGGCAAGGCGTTGAGCTGATGATTCCATACGGATGGCACTACGGCGAATTAATTCAAGAAGCTAAACGGCGAATGGATGAAGGCGCAGTAGGCAAAATCGAATTCGTAATGTGCCACATGGCTTCTCCCGTAAGATCGCTGCTTGAAGGAAAGCAATTTTTATCTACCGGTGGTGGTGCTGGCGAAAATATGTTCGCCCCCGCCGCCGATACTTGGGCTGATCCTGTTATCGCCGGAGGCGGATACGCTCTGGCTCAAATGTCACACTCAGCCGGATTGGCCTACTGGCTCACTGGTTTAAAAGCTGAATCCGTATCGGCTCTAACGTCCGCTCCAACCAGCAAAGTCGAACTATACGACACGTTCTCCGTTAGGTTCTCCGGTGGAGCGATTGGCTCATTCAGCGGGGCAGGGGCATTGCCCGACAACCAACAGTTTCAATTGGATGTACGAATATTTGGTTCGGAAGGTGTCATGAATATTGATGTAGATCGCGCTAGGTTGGAAGTACTGCGCCATGATGGAAATAACTTCGATATGGAATTGAAGCCGGATGCAGGCGAATATTTCGGTGGTGGCCCCACAGCGAACTTTGCAGACATCGTTAGCGGTAAAGGCTCAACCAACTGGGCACCAGGGTGGGCTGGTATGCGAGCCGTCGAGATGATCGACGCAGCATACCGATCTGTGGAAACAGGCCGAACTGCGTCCGTTTAATACGAATCATCCGGCGTGTGTGTGTGTAACTACCCATTCTCTAACCCCAATGGCAAACGTCACTTTGACTCAAGATCAGGGTATTGGTAACGGAAGCGAATACCGATCTAGCGCTTTCGGAGTAGTCTTTCCTGACTATGATGAAAGCACTCGTGCACAGTCAGACACGGGTATATGTCTCTATTTCTCCAGAATGATTGTTGAATACCACAAGGGCGACATCAAAGCTCATGGTGAATTTCTCACGGCACTAGCATCACAATGCACATCCAGCTTGAATAGGTATCCGAGCTCCAAGAAGTAGAGATAACCGTCTAAATTCTCGTAGGTCCGTGTGGGATTCTCTTCTGATTCGTAGTGCTGTAAACGTATACTCCTAGTCGAAACACATTAATTTCGAGGAATGTTTGCTTTGGAGTCCACTCGTTTGACAGCCACCCCGTCAACAGATCGCAAATTTAAAATTCTCGTGGTTGAAGACGATCGAACGCTGCGAGAAGCCCTGCGCTACAACTTAGTAGCTGATGGCTACGAAGTCGTAGTCGCCGATGACGGCAGCGAAGGGCTAATAAGCGCACGCCAAGATGATCCCGACATCATAATCTTGGATTTGATGCTGCCGACACTAAGCGGAATCGAAGTGTGCAAAGCATTAAGGCGCGACGGTTCGATTGTTCCTGTAATTATATTGACTGCTCGTGATTCCGAAATGGATCGTATAGGCGGACTTGAATCAGGAGCCGATGACTACGTCACCAAACCCTTCAGCATGCGTGAATTGCTAGCGCGTGTTGGGGCACAAATCCGACGTATGGACATGCTAAAATCTGTTTCACTGACATCCGGCGATCAAATAATCGATCTCGGCGATCTGGTAATAAACCGAGGATCGCGAGCCGTGACTCTCGCTGGAAAGCAGCTTGACCTGCGCCCGCGTGAGTTCGATCTTCTGGCACATTTAGCTGCAAATCCGGGTCGTGTTTACACCCGTGATCAGCTACTTCAGGACGTTTGGGGATTCGAGTACTCAGGCGATACGCGTACTGTCGATGTTCATGTGAGATGGCTTCGACTAAAGATCGAAAAGGATCCTTCAAAACCAACGTTACTCGGCACAGTGCGTGGCGTTGGTTATCGAATAAGCGTGTGAACCGAACCGGTAGTTCGGTCACCAGAACGAGTAACGAAAGTTGGCGTGGTAGTTGAGCAACGTTTCGCTTAGATGGCGAATGCTGATCGAGACCTCAGGTCTTGTAGCGCTTGTCGCGACGGGAACACTCCTATTCGGAGTGGCCGGAACGATACTTGCAGGAATAATCGCTGTAATGGCAGTGGTGTTCCTTTCGCTCCGACTCACTGCCCAATTTTCCGAGCTTACTGAAGATGTTATTCGAACAACGTCAATCGACCGAACACACCGTCTCGACCCCACTGGGCCCGCTGAATTAAACCGTTTGGCGCGAGCCGTGAACCGGCTCGTCGATCGTGTCGACACCGACATTTCAGAAGACTCTGCAGAACGTATCCGTCTTGCATCGATCTTGGATTCAATGCGAGAAGGCGTGGTAGTTGTCGACGATCAAGGCGTAATCGAATCGGCAAATCCAGCTTCCGGCGAGATGTTTTCGTCCATAGGCAATGTCGAACCAGGAATGCAGCTAACTTCGCTCACAAACCATCCCGATGTAATCTCCGTCGTAAATCGTTCCTTCGAAAGTGAACAACCGGTCTCAGCCGAAATCGAGCTGTTCGACAACCAACGAACGCTGATGGCTGTTTCGACACCATTTCCGCGACCCGATTCAGATGCTGTTCGCTGCTTATTGCTTATTACCGACCTAACCGATATCCGCCGTCTCGACACAACACGTCGTGAGTTCGTGTCCAATGCCTCGCACGAACTTCGAACGCCATTAGCAGGTATACGAGCATCAGCGGAAACGCTTCAGCGTGGAGCCATCGACGACCCTGAAGGTCGTACGCAGTTCTTAGATATGATTCGTGAAGATGTCGACCGAATGGATCAGTTGATAGCTGAAATGCTTGAACTTTCCAGACTTGAATCTGGAGAGTCGCCCATGGAGTTCAAAAATGTCGAACCGGAATTATTGGTCAACACCGCAATCAAACAATTTTCGTCGGTCGCTGTCGATTCAGAAATCGAACTGAAAACAAACTTCTCAGCCGATTTTCCGCAAGTTTATGTCGACACCAAAAAAATCGATCACGTATTTACCAATCTGATTAGCAACGCACTCAAGTGGACCGCCACTGGTGGAACGGTCACGGTCAAAGGCTGGATAGTTGATGAAACTGTCTGGTTCAGCATTGCCGATACTGGGCTTGGTATTGAACCCGAGCACATGCCTCATATATTCGAGCGCTTCTTCAAGACCGACGCCGCACGCTCACAGCCAGGAACCGGCCTCGGACTTTCGATAGCCCGACACATAGTCGAAGCCCACGGTGGGGTTATCTCTGCTAGGAGCACAGTCGGTGAAGGCAGTGAATTCGCCTTCACCGTCCCCGCTGCAGCACCTGAATAGCCCGCAGTATCCTTATACGGGCTATTTCTGACCGGTTTAAACATACGATCAGTACAAATCATCAAGATCTAGTTAACGTCGAGTTAATGGTGATCGTTGAGGCTGTTAATCAGCATGCTGTTCAGTGACGTACTGGTGTGATTAATAGATCCTAGATTTGTTTCAGTTACTTTGATCAATAAATACCAAATTAGTATATGGAACCGTTTCAACATCTCCCTCATGGCGGCTGTGTTCTTGTCGATCCTTGTGATTACGGGCTGTGCAGGCGGCGCATCGAAAGAGATCACGATCGACGGCTC
Source organism: Dehalococcoidia bacterium (assembly GCA_026421185.1). Taxonomy (GTDB): domain Bacteria; phylum Chloroflexota; class Dehalococcoidia; order Lucifugimonadales; family Lucifugimonadaceae; genus Lucifugimonas. The sequence goes on from JAPKCH010000030.1 coordinate 15,294, forward strand.
CTCAACAGTGTTTCCAATTGCTGAGATAGTTGCCGAGGAGTTTCGAAAAGAGAAACCCGGAGTACAGATCCCAATTGGCATCTCGGGGACCGGTGGCGGTTTCAAACGTTTCGTGAACGGTGAGACTGACATTTCAGGTGCTTCAAGGGCTATGAAAGATTCTGAACGTGAAGAAGCCGTAGAAAATGGGATCGAATTTACCGAATTCACGATCGCGTACGACGGTCTTTCCGTAGTGATGCATCCCACCAACGATTTTGCGACCTGTCTTACTGTTGATGAACTCAAGAAAATTTGGCAACCCGAATCGGAACTAGATAATTGGAGTCAGGTGCGAGAAGGCTTTCCAGATAAGCCTTTACGACTGTACGGTCCAGATACCGATTCTGGTACTTTCGACTACTTCACAAAAGCCATAAACGGAAAAGAAGATTCGAGTCGGTCCGACTACACTGCATCATCGGACGATAACGTGCTGGTACAGGGAGTATCTGGCGACCAAGCCTCTATGGGCTACTTCGGCTTCGCTTACTACACATTCAATAAAGATTCATTGAATATTCTCTCGGTAGACGATGGTTCAGGCTGTGTCACTCCCTCTCTGGAAACGATCAATGACGGGAGCTATAAGCCACTTTCTCGCCCAATGTTTATCTACGTGAACAACGCTTCACTGGAGAACGAAGATACGAAGAATTTCATTACGTATTTCTTGAAAAATGCAGGCGAACTTTCCGAGCTTGTCGGGTACGTCGGACTACCCGAAGAAGATTATCTTTCGCAGCTGAATCTTATTAACTGAACGTCAAAAAACAAAGCGTATATATCACCGGCAACTGATATGAAATCAATAACCGTGAGTTAACAATGCGCCCGCAAGCTAGAACTAGTTCGGAATAGGAAATAGTGTCTATCCGACCGTTTGTGCGACCAAAGTTTTTACATCTGATACTAATTAGATTTTGACCACCACACCCAACGAAACGAGCCAAGAGCAACTAGAACGAGTTGCCCATGGTCGTCGTCGCCAACACCTCGAACAGAAAATCATCACTGTTCTATTGATGGCAGCCGCACTGATCTCGATTCTTACGACAGTCGGTGTAGTGATCCTGCTCGTATCTCAGAGCGTCGGCTTCTTCGAAGAAGTCTCCATATGGAACTTCTTGACCGGAACCGAATGGGCTCCTCACGTATCTCCGCAAAAGTCAGGCGTCCTAGAACTCGTCAGCGGTACACTGCTTGTGGCAGCAATCGCTGGAATAGTTTCGCTTACCCTCGGTCTCGGGGCTGCTATATTTCTATCAGAGTACGCACCTGAGCGATTGCGACGAATTCTGAAGCCAATTCTTGAAGTTTTAGCCGGAATACCAACTGTTGTGTACGGTTACTTCGCCCTGACGTTCGTGACGCCGATATTCCAAAGTCTTTTTGGTCCTGATCAGGTCAGCGTATTCAATGCGCTATCAGCTGGAATCGTGATGGGCCTGATGATCATGCCGATGGTTTCAACGTTAAGTGAAGATGCGATGGTTGCCGTACCACGTTCATTGCGGGATGCGGCATACGCACTGGGAGCCACCCGGTTCGAAGTTGCAACCAAAGTTGTGATGCCAGCGGCGTTATCTGGAATAGTCGCTTCCTTCATCCTCGGCCTGTCTCGAGCCATTGGTGAGACGATGATTGTGAAGATCGCTGCAGGTGCGACACCGAATCTCACTCTCAACCCGCTCGAGAGCATTCAGGCTATGACTGCCTACATAGTTCAGATCAGTGGTGGTGAGGCTGCCCAAGGCTCGATCGAGTACAAGACGATCTTTGCCGTGGGTCTTCTTTTGTTCATCATGACACTCGGAATGAACATCGTAGGTCGATGGATCATATCTCGATTCAGGCAGAGATACGAATAGGTATGAACGACATTTCAACTAGAACTAAGATTCAAGGCAGTTCACATTCGGTGCGTATATGGCGCGATCGAGTGTTCGTTGCCGGATTCGTCATGGCAGTACTCATAGGGATCGCAGGCCTTTTCGCATTGATGCTAGATGTGCTTATCGATGGATTACCGTTTCTGGATTTTCAGTTCTTGACTAATTACTCGTCCTGGGAACCTCATAAGGCTGGAATTCTTGGTCCTTTGGGTGGAACGCTTTGGATCGTTGGACTGACCGCTTTGTTCACGATTCCAATCGGTGTAGGCACCGCAATATATCTCGAAGAATTTGCAAGCAAGAGCAGGTTGAATAGACTCATCGAACTCAACATTGCTAATCTTGCCGGTGTTCCAAGCGTTATCTATGGTCTACTGGGATTGGCAATGTTTGTGCAGTTCTTGTTCAACGGATCACGTAACGTGACTGCCGGTGCACTAACGATGACATTGCTTGTGTTGCCGATCGTAGTGATCGCTTCACAGGAAGCGATCCGGGCGGTTCCATCCAGTTATCGTGATGCCGCCTACGCAATGGGCGCAAATCGTTGGCAGGTAGTGAAATCAGTGGTGTTGCCGCAGGCGATGCCCGGTATGATGAGCGGAATTATTCTGGCACTTTCACGAGCAATCGGTGAATCAGCCCCGATTTTGATCATCTCGTCGCTAGTGGTTGTCGCGTTTATACCTACCTCACCCGATTCAGCTTTCACTGTTCTTCCACTTCAAATCTTTACGTGGATCGGTCACCAGAACCCAGAGTTCCGTGGCATTGCAGCGGCAGCCATCGTCGTGCTTCTGATAGTTCTTCTGAGCATGAATGGTGTGGCGATATGGATTCGCAACAAGTACCAGTCTCGACCCGAGCAGTAACCACTTGCCCAAGGCATAACATCATCATCTCGTAATGCAACACAGTCGAGTAAATCCGCATACATAGATCGTCTTTCTCAGGCGATATCGAAGCGTTCCTAAATTGACTAGAGGAAGACAGAGCGCCTGTGATGTCGGCTGAACGAGCATTCGGGCCATCCAAGGTGATATCAGCCGCCTATTGATCAGCAGCGAGCGGTGTCCCAGAATCGGTCAAGAGCTACTCTCCTGCCAAACCTTCGACAACCTGTGCGTTCGGAATCGAATGAAATATCTTAGGCGAGATTTTGATTTTGATCGATCGACTCCCACCGCCCAAAATGATGTATTCGAGATTCATCAAGCCGTGATCTACGTAGATCGGCACCTCATCAGGCAGAGCTAGGGCAGTAACCCCTCCGATCATCATTCCGGTCAGCTCGGCAGTTTCTTCAGCTCGAGCGAACGAAACTTTTCCGACATTCATCATCGGTTTCACGACATGATTCACATCGATACGGTGATTGGCTCGAATAACCGAAGCTGTAAATGTCTTCGGCTTCTTCTTAGAAGCAACGATGATCGTGTTAGCCGAGTTCTCAAGTGGGAAATCGTACTTCTCGCAAAACTTCGCAGTGTCAGCGAAAGTAGGGTCGATCTCGATAATCTCGTACGGCACTCCAGTTGAATCTAGTAATGCAATCACGCTGTGTTCGATATTGCTTGATGTTGAAGATTCAGTCATGAATTTGGTTACTGATAATGTTTGTTCGAGCCGCAGTGTAGCGAATACTTCACACTTGTATCGCCAAGTGAAATATCATAGTGCGAATTAGTGCCGCCACGATAGATAGGAAATCACCGGATAATGGGCAAAACCTACTGGATGCTTGTGACAACTCAGGAAAACCTCGACATCACTCGCTCTCATGGTTTTTCGATGCAGGGCGTCGACACGAAGAACCGCAAGAAAGCGGTTCGAATGGGACCCGAAGACCGAGTTCTCTACTACGTTTCAGATAAAAAAGGTTTTGCCGCAACAGCGACTGTTACCTCTGACAGTTTCGAAGATGATGAACGCATCTGGAAGCATCATCGTGAGAAGGAAACGTTCCCGCACAGAGTAGAGCTGGATGCCGACGTAGTGCTGGAACAATCAGACTACATCGACGGCTATCAGGTCGGTCCTACGCTTGAGTATGTGAAAAAATGGCCGCCCCACCTTTGGCCACACGCATTCTTCGGAATGCTTCACATCATTCCACAGCGAGATTTCAACTACGTCGAAGGTGAACTACGGCGCGTGAGTGGCGAATCCCCGGTTCCACATCCAACTGCTGAAGAAGCAGAGCCAGCGATACCATTAATCACTGAATCCATCGCCGAAGCAAGTACGACACCTTCCACTGACGATAGTTCAATAGGATGGGTTTACGCACCCAAATCAAAATTCCCTGTTTGCCGAAAGAGCCGTAAAAGCTCTCATCGACGCCGCACCCAAAAGCGTCGCTAGAGATCTATTCTCCGGGAACCATTAATTCACGATCGCATGGCTTGCCGTTGTGATCGATCCAACCCGTGCCTGAAGTACTCGACTTCTGTGGGTCAGGATTACCAACACCAAAGTTGTCAGCATAGAGCAGAGCCAGTTTGTCGAGCTCGTCCTGCGGAATATCATCAACGTCGCAAGCATCTGCGTACTCGTCGATCTGTTCAATCGAAGTCATCGTCGGTAAGCAAGAAGCCATAATCTGTGGCATCAAAGTGAACTTGATAGCAATCTGACCAACGGTAGCCGGCTTGCCAGCGATCATATAATCGATCTGCTTCAGCTTTTTGATTGAATTCTTCAACCAGTGCATACGTCGGTACGCCCGGTGATCTGAAGGATCAAACGGGCTCTCATCAAGAACCGTGTCTTTGGTGTACTTACCGTCGAGCATTCCCGAAGCGTGCGGCACTCGTGAATACAGTCCAACACCCTGTTTCTCAGCAGCCTCGATCATTACATCGCCAGGATCCTGTTCAAGGATCGAGTAGATCACTTCGGCGGGAATTTTCATGTCGTTGATCGTGTACATGCCCTCTTCGAGCCAACCGATGTCAGGGCCCACAGCTACTCCATAGTTTCGAATCTTACCTTCGGCCTTCAGGTCTTCAAGCGCAGCGACAGTATCGTCACGCTGAAGAGCATGTAGACGCGGATTGTGGAACTGGTAAATATCGATGTAGTCGGTCTGTAGCCGTCGTAGACTGTTCTCACAGGCGCGCTTTACAAAGTCTGCGTCCCAAATCTGTGGACGCTCTTTGTGACCCTCACGAGGCGTCTCGATGTCGTAACCGAACTTGGTGCCGATCACGATGTCTTTTCGTCGGTCAGCAAGCGCCTTGGGGATAATCTCTTCACCGTAGCCAGCACCGTAAGTGTCGGCAGTGTCGAAGAACGTGATTCCCTTGTCAGCAGCTTTCTGAAGCAGATTGATTCCGTCCTCTTCTTTCACCTCGCCCCACCAGTTCATACTCACACTCCAAACACCAAATCCAATTTCGGAAACGGTGAGGTCGGTTGACTGTATCTGGCGGTATTTCAACGGGCTATTCCTGAATGATTGCTTATTGAGTAGTCGAGGCTACTAGGCGTTAATTGATTATGCTGCGAGAGCTTCGTGAATATTTGATACCTGAGCATCGAACTCTGCATCAGACATTGCTGGCGTTACGTCGCTCAGGTCGATTTTATTTATGAGATCAACCCACGACTTACAACCGGCGTACGTTTCATCGACCGTCAAGGTCACTGGACTATTGAGTCGGTATGCCCGAATGATCATCAATTTGAGAGGCTGTTTAGGTTTCCATTTGAAACGTTTCACTGAAAACTCTTCCGACCATATGTGGAACGCATCGAGCGCCCGCAGATGGTGTTCTTCTGAAATTTCAATCGTTTCCACAAGTTCACAGAAAACCGAGAGCGTGATCTCTTTACTGAAATCCATATTCGCCATTTCAGCCAAAAGTCCCTTCTTTTCCTTCTTCAGAAGAAGCTCACCTTCGTGAAATAACCCCGGATACAGGAAGAACAGTTCATGCTCGATATTAAAATGACGCCCGTTTTCACGGATACCACCTTTACGGAGCATGAAAATCTGTTCGCCGCGACCGAGGGCGCTGGACGTTACCGCCCATTCCTTCAGGCCTATGTTCGATGAATTTGGAAACATAAAACGAATATTGACTGTTCTATTAGGGTCTATCACTCACGGTTTGCTCACCTGCGAGAAACAACGCGTCGTCAGCAAATTTTATAGTGAAATCACCGGCGTGCGTTCACAGATTTAGCGCTTGTTAGAGTACCGACTCGACGATCTTAGCTCTCGAACCAAGCAATACCAGTGCATTTTTAGTCGTCGCTTCTCGAATTTCTTCGACAGATGTGCCTCGTAAGCTAGCCAGTTTTTCTGCCACTATCGGGATATCACGAGGCTCGGTCCACTTGGCTCGATTCTTCTTGAACGTTTGTGGATACGAATCAGTTTCGACAAGGATTCGATCAGCCGGTGTCTGTAACGCCGTTTCTTCAAGATCTTTAATACGAGTCAGCGTTTTTGCGAACGATATGTTGAATCCGAGATCGAGCAGCTCTTGGGCGAAATCCCATCGACCCTGAAAGTAGTGAGCCGTTCCACGTAGTTCGCCTGCACTCGTTTCTTTCAGAATGGAAAGTGCAACGTCACGAGCCGAATGAGCATCATAATCATCAGCCTGCTCCCGAATGTGAAACACGATCGGCAAGGAATGCTCACGAGCGATATTTATCTGAGCGTGAAACGCCTCAGCTTGCCACTCTTTATCGGGCGACTTGTCCTGATGATCAACGCCGATTTCGCTCATCACAACTACCTGTGGTAACGCCGCAAGCGCACTGAGTTTCGCAAGGTCATCTGTCGTCAATCGATGTTCTATATCAGTAGGATGCACACCCGCTCCGGCAAAGACTCGTGCGTGCGAGTTCGCCATATCGATCGCCAATTGCGAATCTTCGATCGTAGTGCCAGCAGTGATGATTGCCCCAACATTGGCAGCAGTCGCTCGCTCAACAATGTCGGCGGATTCATCGGAGGCGTGTTGATGTATGTGCGCGTGGGTATCTATAAACATGTTTACTTTCGAGGCTACTCGAAGTTGAATTCAGATACCAGCGATTTAGCCCACGATTGGATCACCGACCAATCACGATGATCGCCTTGGGGCGTTGGAGCAAATCTGTCGACTATTCTCAAATACCACGGTAAGTTAGCGCGTTCGAAGTACCCATTGAACAGGACGTCACTCACAACGTTCAGATTCGGTGCGACTTCAATCAGACTTGCCATGAATTCGCGATGCTCAGTATTTCCGGCTTCTTCGTTGACGACCCGCAGCGTTCCAATCGAAAAAAGTGCAACTGGTTTGCCGTCGATTCGATCCGATGTGATTGCGGCGAACATGCCGGCAATGCCCATCCATTTACCACCGTAAAGAGGAGAGCCGATCACGAAAGCATCGTACTCGTCAGGACTCAGTGCGCTGCTCGCTTCAGCGGCTTGGGCATCTAACCCTGCCGAATTAAGCTCGTGGACAATAGCCGCTGCTATTTCACGAGTTGAGCCGAAGCGAGTGGCATATGCGACCAGAACTCTTGTCAATTGCGTCTCCACGGAACGGTGGTCTAAATGGTTTCGAGTGGTGATGTCGATCGTTTAAGAAAGTATCGCGTATACAGCTCGATGGATGCTGCACAAAAATCTACAGTGAGCGGTGTTGATGACGAATTCTCTAACCAAGCATTAGATCCCCCTCGTTATCATCATCGACTTCAGATAGTAATTTGGCCGAAATTGCCGAGGAAGCCTATCCCATCATCTAGATTGAATAACCAGGCTGCGGTAGTGGGCTTACCGGTTGTATTCCCGACAACAAAAACGCTCGGGAAGACACGAATAATGCCGACCCTAACGCCTTGGTTCAATCCGTAGTTTGAGACCGTCTAGTAAAAACTAATCAAGCGAGAATGGCGGGTATATGTCAGTAGTCAAGAAGAGAGCGTACGCCTCGACGCGTATTGACCAACGAGTCACTCCAACAAGGTAATTGTGTATCCCTCGTGGGAACCTGCTGGTAAGCAGAATTGCGAACCAGCCGGGAATGATCAGAATAATCGCAACGATGTACAGGAAGAAAAGCACTATGTAGTGCGGAAACGCGAGTAGCCATTTCACAAGAGGCAGCCATCGGTTCAGCTTCGTAGCATCCGGGTACTCGAGTGTTATCTGAACCCCTTGTTCTTCATCTGATGATGGGTACTCGTCCGTAAGCAATCCAACATATGCTCCAACCCGCGTTGAAAACTTCAACAACTCCAAATTGAAATCAAACCACCATCTAGGGTACTTCTGCCTGGACACGATCATTAGCAATACCGGCAGAAAAAGAATCACGACACTGCCGCTGCTCACACTGCTGTAGTTCGGCTCGTAGCTGGAGAAAGTCGGCCCACCAATAGCTCCAAGCAAAATCACAATCGGGATCATCGTAATCAACCGTAAAAACACCGTGAGCCGATTTCGCTCAGTGTCGACGTAATCAATGTTCAAAGTCGCCGGGAAGGCGTTTGACGGCCTCGTAGGTGGAATATCTGGAGTGTAAGTGGTCATTGTTCAGGCGTTCCTCATTCAAGTAATTGCGAACGATTAGATCAATTATCGGCAAACCACAGCCTATGACACTTCATACGCACTCTGCAAAGAAAAAGTAACGCCGCCACAAGCGTTAGCTATGACTACCGTTTATGGCGCACCGGGTGTAACTTGGCGTACGACAAACAGTGGAATCAATAACCCTCAACAATTGATCTACGTAATAGGAAAGACCAAAATATGCGCTCCGGACTCGGACAAATTCGACAAGCTTCCCCTGAATTTCTCTTGTACGCACAGCAGTACGGGATGAACGACATTGTGTTCAATACCCCTGACCTCCCAAGCGCCGACGGATCATGGGCTGTCCACGACCTCGTGAACCTGCGCCGGAACGTCGAAAACTACGGCCTAACGCTATCGGCTCTAGAAAATGTTCCAACCACTTTCTACGACCACATCATGCTCAACGGTCCGAAACGTGATGAACAAGTCGACAACATGATTACCACCGTGCGAAACATCGCACGAGCAGGCATCCCAATCTTCGGATATCACTGGATGCCTTCGCACGTATGGCGTACACCTGAACAGCTAATTCGTGGCGGATCAAGAGCCACAGCGTTCAACTACAAAACCGCCGGTGAAATGCCCCTGTCCCACGGTCGAGAATACACCGAAGAGGAAATGTGGACCAACCTCGAATACTGGATCAAAATCATCACCCCAATCGCTGAAGAAGAAGGAATTCGACTCGGAATTCACCCTTGCGATCCTCCAGTGAAGAAGCTTGGCGGCATTCCGATGCTGTTCAACTCGTACGAAAACTACCGTCGATACCTAGACATCTACCCTTCCGACAACTGTGCAATCGAGTTCTGTCAGGGCACCATTTCTGAAATGTTCGATTCAGAAGGCGACGCACTCTACGAATTTATCGCTGAAATGACCGCCAAAAAGAAAATTCTTTACGTTCACTTCCGCAACGTTTCTGCCCCAAACCCTGAAGACTTCCGAGAAGAATTCATCAACACAGGTCACGTCGACATGTACCGAGCAATGAAGGCGTACAACGATAATGGCTACGACAGTTTCTTCATCGACGATCACGTGCCACACACCCACCAAGACACCCAGTTCGGTCACCGTGGACGTGCCTTCGCAAACGGCTATATCCAAGCCATGATCGAGGCCGTAACGAAACAGGGATAAGTAACAACAAT
>JAPKCH010000081.1 GCA_026421185.1 Dehalococcoidia bacterium
GCCGAAAGATGCGTTGAATCAAATAACCGTAATAGGAAGCGTGACGAGCGATCAGCTCGAAGGTGGAAATGTAGTAGTGGTCGACAAAAATGGCGACAGCTACGAACCCATCCGCAAAGGTTGGGATCATCTGAATGGATGATCAATACTCAACCAACGTCCCGAGCCCTGCTCTTCTTCTAATATCCGATTCAGAAATGGAAACGGTAAGAATAGGCATATCTATTGGCCATGCCCTGCGCACTGGCGACACCGTATTGCTATCTGGTGAACTCGGTGCGGGTAAGACTCGGCTAGTTCACGGTATGGCGGACGCCATCGAAAGCCCAATTCCGGCTCGAAGCCCAACATTTGTGATCGTTAATGAATATCCAGGCAGAATTCATCTTAGTCACTGCGATCTCTATCGACTAGGATCGATAGATGAGGTTGAAGAACTCGCACTGGAAGAGCGACTTACGAACGGAGCTTTGGTAATCGAATGGCCTGAAGTTGGCGGAAATGTTCTTCCAGAAGACGTTTTGTTCCTAAAGCTTGAAAATGGTGATCACGACGATCAACGGTTCATCACGTTCACACCGACAGGTCCACGCTCAGCTGGACTTCTTAGTAGATCTGCAGCCGTATATGAAGCACTCGACGCTTCAGTTGGTCTTACTCACTCATCATCGCCAGAGTCACAACAGTCAGGTCGATCAGACAATTGAATCTAGTCATTATTGATACATCGACTCGCTTTGCTGGTGTCGGCGTTATGAACGACGATGGTAAACAGGCGACCCGCTCGTGGCGATCAAATCAGAATCATGGTCGCGAACTGATGCCTGCAATCGTCGAATCGCTGGCAGAGCTATCGTTAACAGCTCAAGACATTACTCACGTAGGTGTAGGACTTGGCCCTGGTGGATTCAGTGCCGTTAGAGTAGGCATTAGTGCAGCTTTGGGGCTCGCCGTCGCAAAGCAATTGCCTGTACTGGGAATACCGACTCACGATATTGAAGCCGAACCCCACTTACGCGACGTGACTAAATCTTCACCGCTTTATTCGCTAATTCCTGCAGGTCGTAACGAAATTTCGTGGACGCGCCACGGGGTATCTAAAGAACAGACAATCGGAATAGCTTCGCCTGAAGAACTGTCTCAACTAATGGAGCCAACTGCACTTATTTGCGGTGAGGCGTGTGATCTTATGGCTGAATTAGTAGATCAATCCCGGTTCCGCAGTCATGAGTTACCTACGCGTAATCCAAAATCGATCATCGAAATCGCTGCGGCGAAATTCAATTCAGGATTATCGACACCGTACGAAAAACTTCGACCTGTCTACGCCCGTCCGCCTTCTATTAGCAAGCCAAAACCTGCCAAGTAGCCTATTTCGTTCCTATCATCGCCCAACTTCATAATTTTCACGGCACAATGATTGGACACAATTCCTGTAAATCCTCTTAGGGAGAAGAAATGACAACGGAACGAACACTCGTATTAGTAAAGCCTGATGGCGTGCAGCGCGGACTTGCCGGTGAGATTATCGGACGTCTTGAACGCACTGGTCTGCAGATCATTGGAATGAAACTGATGCAGATTTCAGATGAACTAGCTGGCACACACTACGGCGAGCACGAAGGCAAACCCTTCTACGCAGGCCTCGTCAGCTTTATTACGTCTTCTCCAGTTGTAGCATTGTGCCTAGAAGGTCCAAGCGCAATCCCAACTACTCGTAAACTCATGGGTGCAACCAACCCAGCTGATTCAGCTCCTGGAACCATTCGTGGTGACTTCGGCGTCGACATGGGTCGTAACCTTATTCACGGTTCGGCTAACGAAGATGATGCTGCACGAGAAGTCGCATTGTTCTTCAATGAGGATGAACTGACTTCATACGCCCGAGCTACCCAGCCTTGGATCGTAGAGTAAATAGACTCAAAGGAACACCGGGTAACTGATGCTGCCCGGTGGTGACTGTCTCTTACTGAACCCGGACGATCTCCGTGGCACGTGCCCAGAGTTTCTCTAGTCCGTAGTGCTCACGTTGGTCCCTAGTAAATAGGTGAACCACAACACCGGTGAAGTCGATCAAAAGCCAGCCGCCTTTTCCCGATCCTTCACGATGAGAAACGTGAACCCCCAACTTTCGTGATCGACGACTGATGTCTTCAGCCAACGATTCGATGTGGCGGTCGGTTTCACCACTGACGATTACGAAATAGTCAGCAAAACTGCTGATCCCCTCCGTTTCAAGCAGAACAATGTCAGATCCGAGATTCTCGGATGCTTCGTCGACGGCTGCTCTGGCGATTTCTTCGTTCGTGGGAATTATTTTTATTTTAGCGGTATCTTCCATTGATTAAATTATAGCGGTAGTTATAAGAATTCCAACTGACGATTTTTACTCAATACTTTTAACTTAGGTTTAGCCGTTAATAGCCAATGATTTGGTAATCTGGATTAATGGTGGAAGTTAAGAACAAGAAAAAACGTGCGGTCGTAGCAATGAGTGGTGGAGTCGATTCATCAGTTGCAGCTGCCCTGCTAGCTCGAGATGGATATGAAGTCGTTGGCGTAACCATGCGACTATTCAGTGCGCCCAATGAGCAAGTCGCTCGTCTCAACAAGTCATGCTGCTCACTTGAGGATGTCGAAGACGCACGAGCAGTTTGCCGAAAAATCGGAGCTAAGCACTACTTTCTGAACTTCGAAGAAGAATTCCAGAAGCATGTGGTCGACTACTTTGTAGGAGAATACGAGCGCGGGCGAACTCCCCACCCATGTTTAGCCTGCAATGATCGACTGAAATTTCAATTCCTCATTCGGCGCGCTGAACTAATGGATGCGGATGTAGTCGCTACAGGTCATTACGCTCGAATTCATGAACATGAAGGTGAATACAACCTTCTCGCTGGAATTGATCCTCTCAAGGATCAGTCGTATGTGCTCTATACTCTGGACCAAGAACAGCTGTCCAAACTGGCTCTCCCTATCGGTGATTACTCAAAGGATCAGATCAGGGAAGTAGCGCGAGAACTTGATCTTTCGATTGCCGATAAGCCTGATTCGCAGGACATTTGCTTTATTCCCGATGGCGATTACAACAAATTTATTGAGCCTCGTCTAAAGCGTAAAGCTCCTGGGAACATTGTCGATGCCGATGGGAACGTTCTTGGTGATCACGAAGGCATCCACGGTTTCACAATCGGTCAGCGCAAGCGAATACCGATCTATAACAGCACACCTCGCCCAATGTATGTCACTGAAATTAATGCGGACTCAGGTCAGGTAACTGTAGGTCCTTCCGAGAATTTGATGAAGACCCGGCTTTATGCATCAGGTGTAAATTGGATTTCGGGCACGTCCCCCACAGAACCGATTGAAGTTGAAGCACGTATTCGTTACAACGGAAAAAATACGGCGGCCAAGGTACGAGCTCTTTCTAGTGGCGCTGAAATCGAATTTGATCAGCCTGTTAGAGCAATCACTCCAGGTCAAGCGGTAGTTTTCTACAAAGAAGACGTCGTTCTCGGTGGTGGAATTATTGAATCGTCACTTCCTGAAACTACGAGTGCTGAAGGCGACCGGGTGAACGAAACAGTCGATTCCTCCGAGTCGACTGCCATAACGATCTGACTTTTCAGATAATAGCGATAAGCTTCGTATCTGACGTTTTTCGAGATACGAGAACTCGTCAGTTAATTTCTAGCGCCGGCATAATTTTCACTGGGATCAGTTATTGGCAAAGACCACGAAGGTTCTTCCAGATTTTTCTATCGAGACGGAGATCGCTGCCGGAAAACGTGTTCTTGTAGCAGGTGTAGATGAAGTCGGACGAGGAACACTTGCCGGGCCTGTGGTTGCAGGTGCAGCAATTCTCCCTGGCCCTGTGCCTGCAGAATACGAAAACATCGTGAATGACAGTAAGAAGCTATCTGCCTCTCAACGACAACGATCATTTACTTGGCTTATCGAATGGTGTGTGAGTTACGGAATTGGCGCTTGCACTGCCACTGAAATTGATTCGATTGGAATAGTTCCGGCGACACGATTGGCGATGTCTCGGGCAATTGCTGAGCTAGATCCCCAACCCGATCATTTGCTCATCGACGCGATCGAACTAAACGCTGTGAATATTCCGCAAACTTCGATAATTAGGGCAGATTCACGGAGTCAGAGTGCTGCAGCTGCATCGATTATTGCGAAAGTCAGTCGAGACAAGTTAATGGCGGAAGTGTTCGATTCGGAATACCCAGACTATGGTTTCGCCGCTCACAAGGGTTATGGAACGGCGATTCACATGTCGGCATTGAAAGAATTTGGGCCTACACCGATACACAGACGAAGTTTCAAACCGGTTAGAGACCAACTGAACTCCTGAGAAGATACTAACGCCTCTGTATTCGATTTACGTTTGAATATCAACTTTAATCAGGACTAAATATGGTTCGGTCATTGGAAAACTCATTTACCCCGGCGTTGGCAGGACAATAGAAACTTTGGCTAGGGAATTTGTAATCGTGACTTCAGGCTATGAAATTGTTAAACCTAACTTACGAACCTCAAACGGCGAACTCGGTATTGTCGTGAAAACTGATTAAGCCCGAGTTACCGATATAACCTACGCCGTAGAAGAGCAGCTCCGATCACACACTGAAACACTGGTAGCTTCTAGAAGATCACCACAGGGTTCACTGGTGATCCAGTAACGCTAGGCAATTTCAACGGCAGAATCGAAATCATGAATTCCCATTTATCACGCTTCCTGCATTCTGCAGCGAGATCGTCGAGCCAAGCGTTATCTAAGATCCAAAGTCCTAATCCGACGATTCCAACTTGATGAACAGGGTTAGATAATCGTTCGTATGGGTTCGGTCCAACGTCGTTACCAGTATCCGAGCCCATCACAGCCACTTCCCTCTTGTGAAGGAAAGGAAGTATTTCTGGTGACGGACCTGACGACCCAGCCACGTTCACATCTACTGGTCCGGTTACTTCTCTCTGGCCAAGTTGCCCCGTTCGTAGCAGAAGAACGTCACCCTGCTCTACTTTCACGCCATGTTCCCGTTCAGCAGCCTCAATATCAGCTACCCCAACGCCATCACCACGCTCGATAAAGTCGACACCCCTCAATAGCGGTGCATCGACAAGAACTCCCTTAGTGACTATGCCTCCAGAAGCCGCCATCACATCAAACTCAGTTGCACCCTCTGCCGTAGACACAACGCTGGATGGGCGCCCGTTGTATGTCTCACCGTCCCAGAAGAAATGAGCCAGGCTATCGATATGAGTCACTGTGTGGCCGTGGAAGATCATTCCGAAGTAATCCATAGCCACTTGCCGATCACCGGTTTCTCCTTTTCGGTAAGTGTCCCCAGCTGAAACCATGAAGTGCTGAGGTGGGCGAGGAACATCGGCAGAAGCGTTGAAACTTACCGGCCGTGCACAGCTCACCGTCACACCTTCAGTCACCAAACTGAGTGCCTGAAGAGTTTTCTCACTTGAAAGATGGTTCAAAGTGCCTTTTTGATCGTCTGCACCCCATCGTCCCCAATTATTGAGATCATTTTTCATCCAATTCAGCAGAACGTCTTGGGATGGCCAGTTAACTGTCATCGAATATTTGCTCCTGTTTAGTTTCATGAATGCACAAAGGAATATCGCGAAGCTTATACAAATACAACATCTGCAGGGATAAGCAAATTTGTGGGGCGATCTTCACTCATTTTGATACCGGACAAGTCACATAATCGTGCTTATGCCCCATCAGTTCAATCTACGCAACTGAAATATCTGTCATCGATTTACGGTACGCCTAGGAAGCCTGATCATAGATATAGGTTTTTACGCACTCGAACTACCCGAAAT
>JAPKCH010000031.1 GCA_026421185.1 Dehalococcoidia bacterium
TTGAACGCCGCCAAGGCATACGGCTTGGCGGACGTTGTGTTTCTGCGAATGAAAGATCAGGGTCTTGATGACAACGACGAGTTCCGAGAGAAGCTTGTTAAGCAGATTCGTATTCACAAACCTCGATTGTTGCTGACTATCGACCCGAATCGGCCCTACATTCGTCACCGTGACCACTCGATGACGGGTCGAGTCGCCTTGGACGCGGTGTTTCCCTACGCCCGAGATCACGTTGCGTACCCAGAGCATCTTGAAGAGGGCATCGAGCCGCACAAGGTTGAAGAGGTTTGGTTATTTAGACCCGAACAGCCGAACATTCACGTCGATGTAACGGAACACTTCGAAACACGACAAAACGCTCTGCACTCGCACGTAAGCCAAGTAGGCGAACGTAGTGATGAGCGTGACGAACGCTCACGAAAACGCCTGTCCGAAACCGGAAAGAAGTACGGTGTAGAGCTAGCCGAGCAGTTCATGAAGATAGAGATCGGATACTAGCGGCGGGATGAACTTACGGTAGTTGATTTCCGGTATGTTCTTAGGACGGGATTAGCTAAATTAATATCTCCTTAGTTCAAAACTATCGCACTGAAAGTGGACCATGGATTTCGTTGCTATTGATGTGGAAACGGCAAACTCGGCAAGAGCATCGATCTGTCAGATAGGTGTGGCACGCTACATCGACGGCATACTCACGGACGAGTGGGTCTCGTACATCGATCCTGAGAGCGAGTTTGGAGTCTGGCAAGTTCAGATTCACGGTATTCAAGCTTCAACAGTTGAAGGATCGCCAACCTATTCAGATGTAGTCGACAAGCTATACGAGTTTCTCGATGAATCGATTGTCGTGAGCCATTCGCCATTCGATCAACAGGCAATCACAAAATCGGCCGTTCGCTACGGGGTTCGACCACCTCGGGCAAAATGGGTCGATTCAATAGTTGTCGCAAAGCGGACATGGCCCGAGCACGCGAACCGAGGCTACAAATTGAACCAATTGTGCGATCAACTCGGATACGAATTTGAACATCACGACGCGCTTGAAGATGCCAAAGCAGCGGGGCATGTGGTTATTTCTGCTGTCAAGAAAAGTGGCAACAGTCTGAGTAAATGGGTCGGCGGCTCACGGGCGTAGACATCTACTCGGCTAGATCCTGCACCCCGCCAGAGCTACCCGGCGCCTTCGCCGCCGTCGATTGGTAGTTCTGCTCCGTTGATGAAATTGGAGTTTTCCGATGCTAAGTACAACACGGCGTCGGCGACTTCTTCAGGCTCTGCGAATCGACCTGTAGGAATCTTTGCGAGCTTGGAGTCACGTCGTGGGCTTGGCGGCCATGCGTTATTGCCCATCGGAGTCATCGTGACTGTTGGCGCAACGCTGTTGGTCTGAATATTGTGTGGCCCGAACTCAACAGCCATCGACTGCGTAAGCAGCTGAAGTGCGCCTTTAGATGCGCTGTAAACGCTGCCGGTTGGGAACGCCCTTATCGCCGCTCGTGAAGTCACATTGACGATCTTGCCCTTCTTTTTTGCAATCATGCTTGGTACGAAAATTTGAGTAAGCAAGAAAGGGGCGAGTACGTTCACATTGATGATCGTATGGAAATTTTCTAGCGTGGTTTCTAGGATCAGTTGAGGAATCGTGACTCCGGCATTGTTAACGAGAATGTCGACGTGACCGAACTCAGCAAGGGCTGCATTACCAACAGCTTTCACCTCGTCGGCATCTGCCATTTCAGCAGTTTGAGTCCAAACCTTCACGCCTGATTTGCGAGTGTTATCAGATGTCTGCTCGAGTTCCTGTTTGTTGCGAGCAGTAAGTGCAAGATCGCAACCTGCGGCAGCGAATAGTTCAGCGATCGATACGCCGATGCCTTTGGATGCACCGCTGATGAATGCGACTTTGCCTTTAAGTGAGATGTTTGGGTTTGGAGTCATTTTGTGTCGGGTTCCTGTCGAAATTTAGTGGATCTATTACTGCCTGAAATTATTTGCTAGTGACTTCGCTTAAGAACCAGAAAAAGCTCTCTTTGCGTTGTGTGTTGATGGTCCAGTTGATCGGCAGGTTTTGATAGCCGACTTCGTAATCGCCATATGCCGCCGCTCCCCCCGCACCGGGCCCAGGATCGAAGTAGCCCCACCCGGCACGTTGCTCAAGTGCAGCTGTGAAGTTATTGTCATCATTTTCGAAGTCGAAGTGGTCGTCTTCGTTGAAGAAAATTGGTTGACCTCGGAACGATTCAGACGCCCGTGTGTCGATCACACGCTTTGTTAGCTCAGACGGGTCGTGCATCCCGTTGCCGTGCAGCAAAATATAGTCTGAAGCGGCTATTACAGCGTCGGTCGGAACCATGCGTCGGCTGAAGCTGGTGCTGATGAGCAATCGCTTGCCATCGACTTTAATAACTGAAGCTCGTTCGATCAGTTCGTGAACACGCGGAGGGCACAGGATTTCGTGCTCGTAGCGCGGTACATCAGATTCGTTATTTATTTCGATCAGTACGTTTGTGTATCTCTTTTCGAGCACCCACTTCGTAGCGTTGTCGACTGCCGCTTTAACTGCGTCTTCGTCTGTAAGTCGTTCGTCTTGCCCGAAGTAGAAATAGCCGAGGCAGATAACCATTCCAAGCTCATCGGCAGCTTCGATGATTCTCGAAGTGCGGTTCATGAATGCTGGTTTTAGATCTCCTGAAGCCGTGAATGCGCCTGATATCCATGGTTGCGATTTTGTGTCGGGCACATCTGCCCAGATTTGATCTTTAGTCGCTTTGGGGCGAACTGCGTGAATGCGTTGCATCAGATCTGCGATACCTTCTTCATCGGATCGGTAGTAGCCGATCGGTGAAGCTCCTTGCAAATTTATATCGATACAATCGAGACCTTTTGATTGGTAAGTCGGCAGCATTTCGATCAGTTCATCAGTGTTTCGATCTGCTCGCCGACGGTCGACTTTCTCGTATGCCCAGAGATGTTTGGTGAACTTGTTTTCATCGTCGAACATGGCGTTTGCCATGCGACTGTTCATCATCAGGCCTTCGATAGAATGTCCTCTGAAAAGCCGGCCTTGATGAGTGGGAACGCCGTTTATGAGAAAGCTGTCGCCATCGACTGAAACGGTAGTTTTAGGAGCGAATGAAGCTTCGGGCATTTTATTCAGATGTGCTCAGGTTACTTTTTCGGCGACCACGCATTTGCGTTGTCGATTCGGCGTTGGATAGAAGGGTGGGAGTGGAATATGAATTCAACTACCGCATTTGGCTTCTTTTGCGAAAGATTTTGATCGCCGAGTTTGTCCATTGCGGAAACGAATTCGTCTCGCATTCCGGTGAGGTTTAGTGCGTAGATATCGGCGGCAGTTTCAGCTTTTCGAGACAGCCAGTTTGATATAGGAAGTGCCACAAGCGAAACACCTGCACCGACGATTAGAACGAGAGGAAGCCCGGCGATGTCGTCGATACCTCGAAGCCCCAGCGAGTCGATCCATGCGACTAGAGCGAGATCGATTACGAAGAAACTGATGAATATAAGCACGGTCGAAACAGCGAGCATCTTCCAAACGTCCCATCGAACGTGGTGACCAAGTTCATGCGCCATGACCACTTCGATTTCTTCGATCGAGTTCGATTCGATTAGCGTGTCGGAAATGATGATTCTTCTAGTGCGTCCCCATCCGGTGACAGCTGCGTTTGCCTTCGAAGTCTTGTCGCCGAGATGCCAGATGTAAACGCCTTGAACGTGTGTGCCTATTTTGTCGGCTAGTGCGAACAGGCGGTCTTTCAGTTCTCCCTCAGGAATGGGTTCGAACTTGTAGAACAGAGGCAAAAGAAGCACCGGGACCAACGCCATCAGGATTATGACGAGGATGGTCGCTGAGATCGCTGCCCAAAGCCACCAAAGTTCGGGTTGAGATCGGAGTAGCCAGTACATTCCTGATATCAGTACAACCAATAGAACCGATTGCAACAGTGTGCCTTTTAGCCAGTCGAACAACCAACTTGTGACCGTTACCTTGCTGAGTCCGAACTTCTTTTCGACGATGAATCCTGAGTAAATCTCTATTGGAAACTCGATGATTTGGAATCCGATGCCAATCACGAGCAAGTAAACGACCACGATTAGGGCGGATACGGTGGTCCAGCCTTCGACGAGATTTCTTATCGCCTCCGACCCGCCAGCTAGCAAGAAAATTAGCGGTACGACGACGTTCAATGTCATAGAAATAATCGACATTGTCAGCTTTATTCGCTGATATGACTGCGCCTTAATAGGATCGACTATTTTGGGTTCCGTAACGGTGTTGTCTGAAGTTGTCATTTACGCGAATTATTCTCGAAGAAAAGTTTAGGAAACGATTGAAATCAGATTGCGATTGATTACGTCGAAATCGATATCGGCGCCGAGGCCGGGTTTGTTGAATGCGTGAACGTTACCGTCGGAATCGACTTCAATGTCGGTTTCTAGGCCGTATTTTTGTGCACCTGCTGGTAGAAGAACCTCGAAGAACTCGCAATTCTTCATCCCCATGATCGTGTGCAAGTTCGCCACGTTGTTTAGTGAGTTGCCGCCGTGATGAACTTCGTAGTTCATATGGAACGCTTCTGCGAGGTGTGACGTTTTCATGATCGCCGTAATGCCGCCTTTAACAGCGACGTCACCACGTAAATAATCGGTCGCTTTTTCGGTGATCCACGGTGCGTAAGCAGTGAATCCACCGGGTGAGTACTCTGTCGCCATCAGAGGAATGTGCAGCTGTTGTTTTAGCTTCGTGTAGTTGTATATGTCATCGTCGGCGAGTGGATCTTCGTACCAGTAGTAGTCGAGATCTTGAATAGCCCGGCCCACGCGAATTGCTTGCGGGTAGTCGTATGACCATGTCGAATCGAGCATCAGGGTGTGCTTGTCGCCAACGGCTTCACGAATTTGTCGGCAGCATTCGATATCGAGTTCAGGATCAGTTGGTGGATGAATTTTGTACGCATTCCAACCTTCGCGCTTCATCTGAGCCGCCTCTTCGGCGTAGGTCTCAGGTTGCTGATAGACCGTTGATGACGCGTATGCTCTCACTGTGGTTCTGTACGTGCCGAGCATTTGATGAATTGGCATGTTGGCGACCTTGCCACCGAGGTCCCATAGTGCGATATCACAGGCTCCAACTACTCGAATTCCTGCTTTACGAGTGAGTTGACTGAGTAATTGCCAGAGTCGTTCACGATCGAGCGGGTTTTGGCCGATCAGTACCGGCTTCATGTACTTGATTAGGGAATTTGTGTCGAGGCTGGCTGGCTGGCTGGAGCTGCCTAAGAATGCGTGACCGTCAACGCCTTCGTCGGTTGAAATCTTCACAAGGCCAAGATCAGACTCGCCACCGATCTTGCCGGAGAGTGCGTTGTAGTTTGTAGTAGGAATGTTCTCCCACTTGAACAACGTGACGGTTACATCGGTGATCTTCATATTTTTCTGGTTTGCTCCGGGCGTCCCTATCGGGACTTGGTCGCTCGCTGAAATCTACCGTCCCTCAATCACTCCCGAATGAGGGAGGACTGTAGTTTCCAATTTGCGACTAGAAGAATGGCTGTGTGTCTGACGAGGTTTCTACGATTGCTATTTCACCTTTGGTAAATCGTTCGAGGACTGCTTCGTCTACTTCGATGCCTAATCCCGGTTTTGTTGGAACCTGCACTCGGCTGTCTTTTTGATTGAAGAATGGCTCAGTTAGGTTTTCTCGAACCGGGTGAGGTGTTTGATCGAACTCGAGCACTGATTCGTTCTGATACGGAATATTCGTTTGCCCGATTTGCCCAATTGGCTGCAACGCCAAAGCGTGAAGCGCTGCCGCAAAGCTGATGCCTGTGCCCCAGAAGTGTGGATTGAACTTGATGCCAAATGCCTGAGCCATTAATCCGACTCGATGCATCTCGGAAGGGCCACCAACTCCGCAAATGTCGGGTTGAACAATATCGAACGTGCGTTCAGCGAATCTTGGAGCAAATTCCCACCGCGTAGAAAGGCTCTCGCCACCGGAAATCGGGATAGGTGATTTGTCTTGAACCATCTTGTTCGCAATGAAATCTCTCGATGCACACGGTTCTTCGAACCAAGTTATGTCTTGGTCGGAGACCATGTTGGCAAACGTGAGTGCGCTCGCCACGTCGTACGACTCGTTAGCGTCGAACATTAGGCGTACATCGGGTCCAATAGCTTCGCGGGTTGCCCTGATGCGGTCGGCATCTTCTTTCAATGAAAGGGCACCGACCTTCATCTTCATTCCGCCAAAGCCCTGTTCAACGTAGCCAACAGCTTCGTCGAGGTGCGGCTGCATGGCGTAGTTATCGACGTAGTAAAGCCCTGTTGCGTAAACAGCGATCGAATCGTGAATTCTGCCGCCCATAACTTCAGCAACAGGTTTGCCGGTCGCTTTGCCGACAATGTCGTGAAGTGCAGTGTCGATAGCGCTGGCCGCCATTACAGGCGCACCAGCGTAGTTGTGACTCTGGAACGTTGCTCGATGGATTTTGTGCCAAATCTGAGAGATGTTTGCGGGATCTTCACCGATTGCAGATCGCGCCACCGAAGCAATTGCTGCAACTGATTCTATTGATCCGTACGTTTCACCCCAGCCGATAATGCCGTCGTCAGTGATGACCTTTAAAACAACCACGCTCCGCGTGTTGGTCCAGCGTTGTGACCACCCAAAAGGTTGATCGAGTTCAGCTTCAACGAATCGGACTTCTATTCGATCAATTTTCATTTTTACAAGTAGGCTTTCGTTCAGGATTCAATGTTCACTAAAGGCACAAGCAGGTATAAAACGTGTCTTTGGCACCTAAGGCACCTTATGTGCGTTGTGCCCAGTCTTTATCTAGCTGCTCGAATCGGCTCTTGAGTTCTTCAATTACTGATTCTGTAATTGGTAGATCGTTGTCGATTTGGCTGATATTGGTCGCCATGTGAGCCGGGTTCGTTGTGCCTACGATAGCTACGTTAGCGTTGGGATCTCCGAGTGTGTAACCGAGAGCAGTCAGGATACCGTCGGCTGGCTCGTTTTCAATTTCGCCGAGTGCTCGAATTGCTTTAGCTCGAATGAGGTACGGGGTGTTGTATCGGCCAGCGTCATCGATTCCTGCTTCAGGACGTGACTTGCCCCACACGCCTCCAGCGATTGGTCGCTTTATGATCGTTCCCATTCCCTGGGCAGTCGCCTTTTCAAGAAGCCCTGACGTTCGTGCCCGCTGCTCAACAAGGTTGTAGCTGGTTTGCAGCGTGGCGAAGAGTCCGGAATCAACCGCCCAGTGCGCAGCATCGTTGTCGCCAGAGTATCCGAAGAATCGAGTCTTGCCGGCTTGCTGAGCTTCTTGAAGCGCTCTAATTACATCTCCACGTTCTAAAACATCTATTTCACAAGAGTGAAGTTGAACGAGGTCGACATGATCGGTCTGTAGTAAACGCAGGCTGCGGTCGATCGATTCGGAAACTACTTTGTAGGTCCATTCATCGCCGTCTGCTCCAAGAGCGACGTGTCCTGCTTTAGTAGCGAGGAAGTAGTCATTTCGGCGATCTGCAACGCCCTTACCGATCAGCAGTTCAGATATTCCGTAACAGGCTGATGTATCGAGGAAGTTGATACCGCTATCGAGAGCGGTGTTCAGCATCGTGGTGGCTTGATCTTGATCAGAGACAGATAGCTGCGAACCAATTTCTGAAAGACCGACTCCGAGCTGGCTGACATTGAATCCTGTTTTTCCGAAAGGCACGGTCTGCATAGAAGATAGTTCCCAAAGCTAAGCAACGACTGCTAGTGATATTTGCAACCGCAGCTTACTACGTGCTGATCGAATTGAAGATATTTACTAGGAATTCCATCGACTATTTTTAGACAAAAAAAACCCGTGCCGAAGCACGGGTCAATTAATTCAATAGCGGCTAGCTTACGAAGCTTTACCAATTTTGAACATCTTGGTGCTGCAAACCGGGCAAGTGCCCTGGGATGCCGGGCGACCGTTCTTCATAGTGATCTGCTCTGGGTTCTGCATTTCACGTTTGGTCTTGCACTTCATGCAATAGGCTTCCATATTGGACCCCCGTCATTTCGGATATTATTGTGTACCGCATCTCATTGTGCGCATCGTGCGACACCGCGGCGGATCATTGATCGTCGCTCGACCCTACTACAACTTTTTGAACTTGTCGCTAGTTCAGTCGGCTAAGTCTTTCGATGGTGACTGTTACCGACGTTCACGCAAGAAGGCATGTGTGAGGGAATCGTAACGGCTCAGGCTGGTAATGTTACGAATTACGTAATAACTAAGCAGCATAGTCTCTGGTTAAGTTTATTTTTTCGAAACTGTAAATTCCGACTCAATTACGACTGAAAACCACGGTTTTAGGTTCAATCGCCTGTTTCCCCAACTTTAGCCTAAATTGCAACAAGAACGATAAACCCCCGGTAGAGTGCTGATTATCCACTATAATTTGGAGTCGGAAACTCCGAGGTTAACTTCCTATAAAGGGTAGTCCGCCCCGGTACACAAGTAGTTATGTCAGGTAAATGCCGTTGCCAAATGATCAAGGCGTTCAAGCTATTCAGACGGGCGAATCAGTCGAGGAGCTAAAGGCTGCAGCTGTTGCTTCCCTAGATTCTGCTGATTCCATCGAGCTACTCGAATCTTGGCGAGTTGGATTTATGGGACGCAAAGGGCGACTTACAGCGTTACTTCGTGGTCTTGGATCGCTCGATATTGAAGAACGTAAAATCGCAGGCGCTTCAGCCAACAAACTTCGCTCTGAACTGGAATTGCTTTTCGAAGAACGTGTAAATCAGTCGAAGTCTTCGGAAGCTCTTGTCGGATCTATAGACATCAGCTTACCGGGGCGCAGACCTTCACTTGGTGGATTACACCCTTCGACGCAGATGATCCGAGAGATCACTCAAGCGTTTAACGAAATGGGCTTCCAGACGATAGAAGGTCCTGAAGTTGAACTCGAGAAGTACAACTTCGACATGCTCAACATTCCCGCCGATCACCCTGCGCGTGACCAGTGGGACACGATTTGGGTAGACGATGATACTCACAACGACATTCTGCTGCGAACGCACACATCGCCAATGCAAGCAAGAACTATGGAAGCGAACGATCCTCCTATTCGCGTGGTCGTTCCCGGTAAGTGCTACCGATATGAATCTACCGACGCTACTCATGAATGGCACTTCAACCAAGTCGAAGGCTTGGCAGTCGATGAAGGCATTACATTTGCCGACTTAAAAGGAACGCTTTACGAATTCGCTCGGCGAATATTTGGGCCACACCGAAAAGTTAGATTTCGTTGCGACTTCTTCCCGTTTGTTGAGCCGGGGGTTGATATGTCGATCGACTGGAACGGTAAATGGATTGAAATTCTGGGAGCCGGGATGGTTCATCCAAAAGTTCTTGAGAACGCTGGATACGATTCGACTAAATACACAGGCTTTGCTTTTGGAATGGGACCAGAACGAATTTCGATGTTGCGTAACGAAATTACCGATATCCGACATTTCTTCTCGAACGACTTGCGGTTCCTAACTCAGTTTTAGAAACGGCGAATGCGCCGTCACCTGCGAAAGATCGTTCTGCGGTCTGACACATTCCCTTTCACAATTAATAAATCCGCCGTAATTTTGGCAACTGAGTAAAACGTATGAAGGTTCCTGTTTCCTGGCTAAAAGAATATGTAGATGTCGACATTAGTCTCGACGATCTCGCACATCGTCTAACGATGGGCGGAAACGAAGTCGAAGAAATCGAGCGCACTGGCTGGATCGATAATGTTGTAGTTGGGCATGTAAAAGCCGTGGCTCATCACCCCGATGCCGACCGACTACGGCTCGTAACAGTCGATCATGGCAACGGCGAAGCGGAAGTCGTGTGCGGTGCGCCTAACGTGGCTGAAGGCCAGAAGATTGCTTACGCATCGATCGGTGCGGTTCTAAACGACGCATACGCAGACGAGCCCGGTAAAACTAAAAAGCTAAAGCGTTCAAAGATTCGTGGAGTCGTATCCGACGGAATGGTCTGCTCGGTACTTGAACTAGGCATTGGCGATGATCACAGCGGCATTCTGGTGCTCGATGATGATGCTGTGATTGGCACACCGATTGGTGAAGTGCTTGGTGAGTCGGTTCTAGATATTGAACTGACACCAAACCGTCCCGACTGTCTTGGTGTTGTCGGTTTAGCTCGAGACGTTTCGGCGATTACCGGTAACCCGCTAAAGAATCCAAATATCGAGTTTGAAGCTACCGGTCCTGATGTAAATTCGTTAGTTTCGGTTGAAATCGCCGAGCCTGATTTGTGCCTGCGATACACAGCATCTGTGATACAGGCTGTGAAGATAGGCCCGTCGCCACAATGGCTGCAGGATAGGCTCAAATCTATTGGTGAACGACCGATCAACAACCTCGTCGACATCACAAACTTCGTGATGTTTGAACTTGGTCAGCCGCTGCACGCTTTCGACTATGACAAAGTCACCGACCACAGAATCATTGTTAGGCGAGCCGCCAGAGGTGAATTACTAACGACGCTTGATAATAAGGAACGCAATCTCAACATTGAAATGTTGGTCATTGCGGATCCTGAGAAAAGCATCGGTCTTGCTGGCGTAATGGGTGGGGCCAATTCGGAAATATCCGATGAAACTACAACCGTAATTTTGGAATCGGCAACGTTCAACGGTGTAAACAACCGAAAGACTGCTCGATCATTGGAGCTGGCAAGCCAAGCAACACTTCGTTTCGAAAAGAGCTTGCGAACAGGGCTAAGCGAAGTTGGTCTTCGCCGAGCAACCAAGCTGATTCAAGAAATCGCTGGCGGGGTCGTAGCTTCAGGAATCATCGATGTTTATCCGAGCAAGGGGCAAGAGCAGGAGAGAGTTCGACTCGATCGCGCTCACATCGTTCGAGTTCTCGGCGTTGAGTTTGAAGATAGTCGCATCGAATCTACTTTATGGAATCTCGGCTTCGATCTGAAGTCTGATTCAGATGGATGGGACGTTTCCATTCCTTACTGGCGCCCAGATATTTCTATTACTGAAGACATTATTGAAGAGATCGCTCGAATTGTTGGATACGACAACATTCCAACCACGACTCTTTCAGGTCGACCGCCACAGTGGCAGCCGCAGCCTGATATGGATCTTCGTAACCGCGTAACCGACGCACTGGTTCAATCTGGAATGCAAGAGACAATTTCGTACGCTGCGACAACCAGCGAAGGCGAAGCACGAGTCGAGCTTACGAGCGAGACAGCGTCGGCACTGAAGCTACGGAACCCGATTACCGCAGACTACGCAGTAATGCGTCGTACATTGCGTGAAGCAATTATCGAAACTGTTGCGCGTAACTCACGAACTTGGCGGGGTCCTATCGCTATGTTCGAGGCTGGTAGAGTATTTCTTGACTACGGTGATGGGCTTCCTGAAGAGCGTCAGATGGTAGCTGGGGCGTTTGCTGGGCCACGAAACGAACTGCATTGGGATGAGTCGACTGATGCTTCAGATTTCTACGACGCTAAAGGTGCTGTCGAATCTGCACTTGCTGATATCGGTATTGAACCAACATTCGAAGTCGGTGAAGACGCAACGTTTGCAGCCGGTCGAACAGCAATTATCAAGGTGAAGGCCGCAAATGACGCTGTGATCGGTGTAGTCGGTGAAGTCTCTGGAGAAGTGTTTGCTAAGTTCGATCCAGAAGCCGACAAAGCTTCGATGTTCGAACTAGATCTCGCAGCAATCTTGAAGATTCTCACCAATTCTAATAATGATGATAAGTTCCAAGAATTCGTGCGACTGCCGGCTTCGCACCGCGACCTTTCATTGATTGTTGATACATGTGTGACCGCCGGCCAGATCATTGATATCGCCAAGCGAAACCGAATTGTCACTACCGCCACCGTGTTTGATCTGTTTGAAGGCAAGGGCGTTGCTGAAGGCAAGAAAGCTGTCGCAGTGAGACTCGTCTACCAGTCACCAAATAAAACTCTTAGCGGTGACCAGATCGGCAAAATCGAAACCCAAATCATGAAACAGATGTCCAAAGAACTCGGTGCAGAACTAAGGGCTCAATAATCATTGGCTAAGAAATCCCACGAACACCATGATCGACCGCATCGACACCACTACGATGCCGAGATGCTCAGCGTTGAAGAAGCACGCGAGAGAATTCTTTCGTACTTCTCGGTGCTGCCCGCAGAAGCAACGCCACTCGTCGATTCGCTTGGGCAGGTAACGTCGGAAGATTTGGTCGCATCGTTTGATATTCCGCCACTCGCCAACTCTGCGATGGACGGATATGCAGTGATCGCCAAAGACACAGCAGGCGCGTCTAAGGAATCGCCTGTCGAGTTACTCGTTACGGGAGTCATTGCGGCAGGACAGCTCCCCGACCACGCTCTAGAGCCTGGTAATGCTATTCGTATCATGACGGGCGCTCCGGTGCCTGAAAACTCTGATGCAGTGGTTCCGTTTGAAGACACTGATGAACTTGAGAGACGGGATGCAGGCGGATCGTCAGAATCTATCTCCATTCATCTTCAGGCAGAAACGTGGGACAACGTTCGAGGTGCCGGAGAAGATGTAGAAGTGGGCGAGACTGTTATTAGTAGATCTCAGATATTACGTGCCGGAGAAATTGGTCTCATCGCTTCGCTTGGTCATTCAAGTGTTAAAGCATTTCGCAGGCCGGTAGTTGCGATAGTTTCAACTGGTGACGAGCTTTTACAGCCGGGTGAAGATCACCAGTTCGGAAAGATTTATAATTCGAACGCTTACAGCATCGCCGCAATGGTCACCCGCTACGGCGGCGTACCGAAAATTATGGGCATTGCGAAAGACACTATCGAATCGCTTGAAAAAGCACTTGAAGATGCGATGGACGCAGATTTAGTCGTTACTTCGGCAGGTGTGTCGAAGGGGGACTATGATGTCGTGAAGGACGTCCTTTCATCGAAAGGTCAGATCGCACTGTGGTCCGTACGAATGCGCCCTGCCAAGCCGCTAGCGTTTGGTGTTCTCGACCGAAAGGATGGAACGAAGGTTCCGCACCTTGGCTTACCGGGTAATCCGGTTAGTGCAATGGTCGCGTTTGAACAGTTTGGGCGACCTGCTTTGCGTTTGATGCTGGGTAAGCCGCTGGCCGATAAACCGACTATCGAAGCGATTATGGATGATCCGATTCGTAATCACGACGGTCGTCGAGTCTATGCCAGAGTTCACGCCTACAGAGATGGAAACGGGGTTTATAGGGCGAAATTGACCGGAAATCAGAGTTCTGGCGTACTAAGTTCTATGGCTCTTGCAAATGGATTAGCCATCTGCCCCGATGACATTGGTATGATTGATGTAGGCGAAATTGCTATAGTCGAAATGCTCGACTGGCCAGACGATATTTTCTAACACTGTTGACCCGTGCGTTTACGCGCCGTTTCACGCACTATAAGTACATGACTAATCAGACAGAACAAACCGAACAGAACGAAACCCCGACTCCAGAGCCGGTGGAAGATCCAAAGTACCATATTGACACCAAAGCATTCGATGTTTCGGGTCGATCATTCGAGTATGCCGCTTACACAAGGCTTTCACAGAGCGGTAAAGCCGTTGTTGATGATGGCAAGACTCCAGGCGGATTTGGTTCTGCTGCCGAGTACATGAAGGTAATGTCGAACATCTGCTCTAAAGAGCCAGACTTCCTCCTCCCTGGTACTCCAATTACCGAGGCTGTATTCAAGCTGCTGCTTGCCAACACAAACAAGGCAATGACTCTCGACGAAATTCAGTCGGGTCTCACCACAGCCTGGGCAAGCGTGATTTACCTTAAGAACCTTTCAGATGAAGTTCTGGGACGCATGCTCGATCAGGAAAATGATTACTTCATCAAGCGTGCAGTCATCCGACGTCGGCGTAGTCGAAACGCTTCGTAGCTTCTCTTTTAGGAGATAAATACCCTCCTGTAGATTTTTTTCGATGGGGGAGGTTGTGTGTGACTTCGTTCTCTCTCCCTAGCAAGGAGAGTGGATTGGATCGTTAGATAGAACTGCTCGTAGTCACTCGCTTATGAAGTCCTCTCCATTAGAGAGGGGACTTAGGCGATGTGGAACGCTGACATGGCGTCGCTTCTATCATTGATTACGACCCATTAGGCTCTGCTCAGGGCAGGATGCGAACTCCTCGCAATGACAAACGCTGACGTGATCTATGGCTTATGCGGCGGAGGTCGCCGTTGGGCACTGCGTGACGACTTGCGTTCTTCCTCATTGAACCATTTGAAGAACAACACCGTCAGAGTTAAGAGATAGACGAAGTTGCCCGGGATCCACATAAACAGTCCACCGACGCGTTGATCTTCCATAGTCGACCACATGAAGTGACCGGGGGCGTTTAAGTAGAAGTCGTACAGAACAGTCTTAGTGAGGGTGATGATCGCAGCAAGCAGCGCCGTTGGCGTAACTGCCAGAAGCAAGTAAACGATTCGTCGCGGGTAGTTGAGCTGCGTGCGAATCGGTGGTGGTCCAATAATTGGCCACCAGAACAATATGGCCGTTGCAAACATCGTGAAGTGCATAAACAGATGCAGCCATTCGTTCTCTAACGACCCGTTGTATGCCTGAGGGATGTGCCATACGTACAGCGTGCCTATGAACAGTGGAAGAGCCACTTGAGGACGGGTAAGTGCTGTAAGCACTCGTACTATTAGCCCTGAGCCTGTGAGAGCCGAACCGACACCGATTCGCAATGGGCGAGGTAGCGCCCAGATGTACGCAGGCATTGGTCGGCCCATCAGCAACAGTGGTGCTGCAACCATGGCGATAACGATGTGCTGTGCCATGTGGGCTGCGAACAGATCGCCAGAGTAATAATCGAGCGGACCTGCGAGAGCTATCGCGAGAAGGGCGAATGCCCCAACGCTTGCTCCGACCTTCGACCAGAATCCCGTGTGGGTATCTGAGCGAAGAGCTATGCGAGCGGTTCCGATGGTGTACGCAGCTGCGAGTAGCAGGAACAGTACAGCGGGTGGTGATGAGAAGTCCCAAGCGGAAATGAATTCGCCGAAACTATCGATGAGGTTGGGTTCTGATCCGCCGTTCATGGCCTCGAGTCATCCGGAGTGTTTGGTGTTTATTTGTGGGAAATAACACCAAGCTTGTACGGGTCGACGTTGTGTCAGACCCGGGTGTCAGTTGCTGCTTCTAGATCGCAGCTCCATAGCGGGACGGTTTCAATCAGACAGTGCGGACTTCTTCTAGAAAAGTGCTGGCTGATGTCCGTACTCTGCGAGGAGCAGGAGTAGCGTGAAAATTAGTATTCCAACAATCATCGCCGACACAAAGAAGTACGTAAACATTCGGTGATCGAATCGTAGGTGCATGAAGTACGCAACAACGCCGATAAACTTAGCTACTGAAAGTGCTAGTAAGATCGGAATGTACCATCCGCCAAGTCCTTCAACGGTGAATAGCCACACCTCAAGAAGTGTTACAACTGCGAGGGCGAATCCTATTACCCAGTAGAATGCAACACCAGCGTGAGATACGCCACCGTGGGTCAACGTTCGCCACATATTTCCGAACCAAGCACCACCGATTGGACCCTCAAAATCAGGGTTCAATTCGTTGCTGCTGGTGTGTGGAAGATTCCACCAGCCATTGCCGTCGTGCTGAGTAAGTCTTTGCCAGAGATTAGCCATTATTAGCTCCCGTGCCTGTCCCGTGTATCAGTGAACAATCGTTGGTCCAACCCCTAAAGGTGGACCGTCGGTGGCCGAAATCAAGTAGATAACCGTGAAAATTACGATCCAGACGATGTCGACAAAGTGCCAGTAAAGACCAGCAATTTCTAGGTCGAGAGAGTTGTCAGATCGGAGTGTTCCTTTGTGTGATCCATAAGCTAGGATCGCCATCCAGATAACACCAATAGTTACGTGAGCACCGTGGATGCCTGTGAGAATGAAGAACGTTGTACCGAAGATGTTTGTTCGAGGAGTTAGCCCCTCGTGTGCAAAGGTCTTAAATTCAAAGAACTGGAATCCCATAAATACCGCACCAAGCACCACGACTATCAGAATCCAAATCGTTCCTTTGTTCTTCTGTCCTTCCTTCACATAGTGAAGTCCGAGAACCATAGCGAGTGAGCTCATCAACAGCACAAACGTCGATACCGACGTAATTGGAATGTCGAGAATCTCAGATGGGTATGGCCCGACTAGGCTTTTACCTCGGTAAACGAGGTAGGTTGCTATAAATGCTCCGAAGAACATCACATCTGAACCTAAGAAAGCCCACATCATGAGCTTTCGGCTGTTCAGTCCGGTAGAAGTGTTTTCTACTGGTGCGTGGTGTTCTGTTGCTGCGGCCTGTGTCACGTTCGTTGATTCCTGATGCTTTTGAAAAGTTGAAATAAACTCAAAAAGTTGAAGTTGCTTACTTATTCTGGGTCGTTTACGGGTTCCATCGACCAACCGAAGAGACCCCAGAGGAGGAAAGGAACACCGGCACCGATAACGTAAGTGTTGGTTAGGAAACCAGCACCTATGATAGCGACGCCGAACGAAAGTATGAACGGGTAGTACGACATATCAGGAAGGTGGATTGCACTGTGTCCATGATCGTCGCCGTGTCCCTCAGCACCACCGGAAACAACCGGACTAGCTTCTTCAGTTTCGTCATCTAACAGTGCTCCCTTAGGAACAAGATCGTGCTCGTCGTGGTAGTACTCCGAAATAGTTTCCGGATACTTCTTGAACCAGAAATCATCTCGGTACTGAACCTGAGGGATTTCGTCGAAATCGTGTACTGGTGGAGGCGATGAAGTTGCCCATTCCAGTGTTCGACCATCCCACGGGTCGTTTCCGGCTATCACTTTGTTCATCTTCGAGTAGAAGACGTTGATAATGAACACAAGAATGCCGAGTGCAAGTATGAAACCACCGATAGTGGATGCGAGGTTTGAAGATTCCCAGCCCATATTCTCAGCATAAGTGTAGATACGCCGTGGCATGCCGTCCATTCCTAGCCAATGCATTGGAGCGAACTGTAGGTTGAATCCGATAAGCATCAATGCCCAGTTGGCGATACCTAGTTTCTCATTGAGGAAGTAACCGGTGAATTTAGGCCACCAGAAGTAAATTCCAGAGAATATGCCCAGAAGCGCACCACCTACGAGAACGTAGTGGAAGTGAGCAACGACGAAGTATGTGTCCTGCTGCTGTGCGTCGGTCGGAGGCGAGGCGTGAATGACACCACTAAGCCCACCGATCGTGAACATCGCAATAAACGATATTGAGAAGAGCATTGGCGTGTTGAGGCGAATGTTTCCACCCCATAGTGTGCCAAGCCAGTTGAAGATTTTCACTCCGGTTGGAACCGCAATAAGCATCGTCGATATCGAGAACGCAGTATTAGCTGCAGGTCCAAGCCCAACGGTGAACATATGGTGACTCCATACAAACCAACCCATGAATGCGATAGCCGCACCTGCGAATACTACGAAGGGGTAACCGAAGAGTGGCTTACGAGCGAATGTCGGAAGCACTTCAGAAACGATACCCATCGCAGGAAGAATCAGAATGTAAACCTCAGGGTGGCCGAACAACCAGAATATGTGTTGCCACATGACTGGGTCTCCACCACCTAGTGAGTTGAAGAAGTGAGTGCCGTAGACCCGGTCGGTCATCAGCATGATGCCCGCTACTGCCAAAATTGGCATTGCGAGCACGATTAGAACCGAAGTTATCAACGTCATCCAAGTGAAAATCGGAACCTTGAACATACTCATACCCGGGGCACGCATGTTCAAAATTGTGACAATGAAGTTCAAACCTGCTGCGATAGATGCCACACCAAGAACGTTCAGTCCAACAACCCAGTAAGTCATACCCATACCAGGGTTGAACGTTGCGCCCGAGTTAGGTGCATAACCGAACCAGCCGCCGTTCGGTGCATTGCCTGTGATCCAACTTGCGTTGATGATCAGCCCGCCAAATAAGAAAATCCAAAAACTTAAGGCGTTCAATCTCGGGAATGCGACGTCTCTGGCGCCGATTTGCAACGGTATTAGCCAGTTGAAAAATGCAGCGGAGAGCGGCATGATCACCAAGAACACCATCGTCGTGCCGTGCATGGTGAACAACTGGTTATACGCTTCAGGGCCGATCAGGTCGTTCTCTGCGGAAGACAGCTGTAATCGCATCAGCATTGCTTCGATGCCACCTACGATGAACCATATGAACGATACGATCCCGTACATAGTTCCGATACGCTTGTGATCGACAGTGCCGAGCCAGCTCCAAATTCCCGACGACGATTTAGGTCGTGGGAATGCTTGTGGAAATGTCAGTGATTTTGTTGTCACTAGGTGTGAGCTCCGCTGCTAGACGCTTCTAATGCGCCTTTACAGGTGGTTTCCGTTACTTGAGTGTCTTTAGATAGGTGACGAGTGCGTCGATTGAATCGTCTCCAAGGTGAGACCATCCAGGCATTACTGCGGGGAATCCGTCTACGATGAAGGCTCCCGGCTCCCTTATGGACTGTTCGATGTATTCGTCGGCACTGAGACCGTCTACTAGTGTGCCGGCTCGGTCGCCAATTCCAGCAAGACCGGGGCCAACAACGGTGTTGTCGCCAGTCGAGTGACAGCTTGCGCAGTTGGTTGCGAATACTTCGGCACCATCAACATCGCCGCTTGCTTCAACCACTGATCCTGCAGGTGCAGAACCTGGCTTCAATGAAAGCAAGAAAGTTGCAATGTCGGAAACTTCAGTAGGGCTGAGCTTCACGGCGCCATCGGAAGTGTCATATACGGCGGCATGCTTCTGCATACGGGTGCCAATCTTGATTGAAGAAGGATCAGTAATCCACTGTTCAAGAGTTTCCTTGTTTAGATCCTTCAGACCTGCACCGATTGTTGAGTGTTGGCCGAAGTTAGTTAGGTTTGGTGCTGAGACGATTCCAGAGTTCTCAATATCTGAGATCCAACCGTTCCATCGAGCCTGCTGTGAGCTGATCTCGCGAGCGTACGATCCCGGTGAAGTGCTGTCATTGGTGTGGCAAGAAGAACAGTTAGCTGCGAACAGGTTTTTACCTGATGCTTCAGGTGAACCTGCAACAGGAGCGTTGGGAGCCGTGTGCATTCCTGCGACCCAAGCTTGGAAATCTTCTTCAGTGTCGACGATTACGCGGAAGCGCATGTGAGCGTGGGCAATTCCACAGAACTCTGCACACTGACCGTAGTAGGTGCCGACTTCATCACCAATCATCCACATGTAGTTATCGTTCAAAGGAACCATGTCGACCTTACCGGCGATCTTTGGAACCCAGAAACTGTGAATTACATCTTGAGAATCGAGTTTGAACGCTACAGGGCGGTTCACCGGGATGTGAAGTTCGTTTGAAGTAACGACTTCATGATCTGGATACCGGAACTCAAACCACCACTGGTGACCAATCGCTTCAATGTTTAGAACTTGACCTTGGTCCTGTGGTACCAAGTTTTGCTGTTCCCATATTTGCGTAAGTGTTGGTACTGCAATAATGGCGAGAATAAAGATTGGAATTACTGTCCAAGTTATTTCAAGCCTAGTGTTACCGTGAGTCTGGTACGGAAGTTTGTCCGAGTCAGACCGGCGACGGAACTTTATCGCAATGAATATGACTGCGCCTTCAACAAGTATAAAGACGATAGCTGCAATCCAGAAAATGAACTTGAACAGGTCGGCCTGATCTTCAGCGATTGGTCCCGCGGTGCCGAACGTAGACTGATTGTTCTCTGGTGTACATGCTGCCAGTAGGGCAATCGCCATCGGAACTAATAAAAATAGTGCCGGGCGGAGTGGGAAGGAAAGCTTTGAGACTCGGTGCATCTGGGAGCTGTACGTGCCTGCTAGGAATGGGTAATTAATATTCGTCATGAAAACATCACCGACTACTAAAATCGGTGAAGTAACTTTAAAAGCTTGGAAAGCGTAACACTCGGAATTTACGCTCGCAACGGTCAATAAATCCCGAATAAGTAGCCTTTTTCGTTCGCTTCGATTCCCCGACTACTATGGGTACAGGTTAGGTTTGTGTTTATGATTAAGAAATTGCTCGTTGCGACCCGTAATTCCGGCAAGGTCAGCGAGTTCTCACGAATGCTGTCAGGCTTGTCTTTTGACGTTGTTGGGCTTCATGATTTGGGGATCGATCTTGAAGTAGAAGAGACCGGTTCTACCTTCGAAGAAAATGCAGTAATAAAGGCACGCGCATACGCGGAGGCCTCAGGTGAACTCACGTTGGCTGATGACTCCGGATTAGTAGTCGATGCATTAAATGGCGAGCCGGGCGTACTTTCTGCACGATACGGCGGTGAAGGTCTCGACGACGACGGGCGCGTTCAGTTAGTGCTCGACAAGATGGAACATCTACCGGGCTGGGAGCGAACAGCCCGTTTCGTAGCTGTGCTTGCACTGGTTGGAAGCGATGTTCCGAATGGACTCGTTACTAGCGAAGGCGTTGTGGAAGGCGCTATTTGTCACGAACGATTAGGCGAAAACGGTTTTGGATACGATCCTGTTTTCTGGTTGGTTGGTCTCACAAAAACGACCGCTCAGCTATCTGGCGAAGAAAAAGACGCCGTGAGCCATCGTGGAGCCGCTTTACGTGGCCTGACAGAAACTTTGGAAGCGCTTGTGTAAAACGTAGATTTCATCACAGGGCGAATATTTCTCCTTATGGCGATACTATTGAGATAACGGTTTGAATAATTACGTTTTAACGCCTATCTGATCTTCATGTCACAAAAATCTGAATTCCCCCTCATAAACGGGATTACCGATAAACTTAATCGACCTGTACGTGATCTGCGCATTTCGGTGACTGATCGCTGTAATTTCCGCTGCACGTACTGCATGCCTGCTGAAATTTTTGGCGAACGATATGAATTCCTTCCTCGCCCACACATCCTATCCTTCGAAGAAATCGAACGACTGGCGAGAATATTTGCAGCAACCGGTGTGTCGAAGCTTCGAATTACAGGTGGCGAACCGCTTGTACGGGCGGGTCTTCCTGATCTGATCGCTACTCTCTCGAAGATCGACGGCATAGACGATATAGCGTTGACTACCAACGGATATCTGCTTGCCAAGAACGCTTACGCTTTGAAAGACGCTGGATTAAACCGTATTACGATTTCGCTTGATTCGATCGACGAGGATATTTTCAAAAAGATGTCGGGACGACCACAGGGTCCTGCCAACACTCTCGAAGGCATCAAGGTTGCTACCGAGCTTGGATTTTCACCTATCAAGATCAACGTTGTAGTGCAACGGGGCGTAAACGATCACACACTTGTCGATACAGCTCGTTATTTTAAAGGCACCGGAGCGATAGTTCGTTTCATTGAGTTCATGGACGTTGGAACTAAGAACGGTTGGGATCTTTCACAAGTCGTAACTTCCAAAGAAGTTATCGAGAAGATTGGTGAAGAGTTCACGCTTGAGCCCGTTGTTGCCAATTACGCTGGCGAAGTCGCTAGTCGATATCGCTACGCCGATGGCGATGGCGAGATTGGTGTTATCTCTTCTGTAAGCGAACCATTCTGCGGTAATTGCACAAGAGCCAGGCTTTCTACTGATGGCAAGTTGGTCACATGTCTATTCGCTTCTGGCGGAACGGACTTAAAAGAATCGCTGCGATCAGGTGCGACTGACAATGAGATCGCAGAGATCGTTGGCAGGGTATGGACTGGTCGCACCGACAGATACTCAGATCTTCGATCTAAGGACACTGAATTCAAGGGTAATGCGACCGGTGGCGATAAAGTCGAGATGTACTACATCGGTGGGTAGTCGACCATTACGCATTCACCGCTGAGTTTGGTGGAGGGTAGTCAATTTGCCAGTTAGTCGTCGTCGTTGTTCACGTCTTCACAGCATTGATTCACCGGAAACTCCCTCGCCCTGACCGCGGCGATAGCGGATCGGAGGTAACTTCGATGTTAACGTCGGGAACGAATGTCCAGAAGAAAAGACCGACGCTAGTGGGAATCGTAGGCGTCAATCACGTCCAAGGTCTCTCAGACAAGATCGGGATGAGGGTGAGTTTCCGCTAAGCGTTCTTTGAACGTGCTAGCCATTCGTGATCGAGCATCGAATAAATTTCCAAATCGAGATACTCGTCGTTCACATATGCACCGTCTCGCATCGTTCCTTCGTGCTTGAATTCTAGTAGCTCAGGGATTCTACGTGACGGCAGGTTGGCAGTTGCGGCTCGAATCGTGACGCGGTGGATGCCCAATTCGACGAACAGCATTGTCATGACTGCCTCAAGTGAACGAGTCGCTATTCCTCCGCCTTGTAAGTCCTTTCGTATCCAGTACCCTACCTCGATCACGTTATCTCGATTCGGAACGCCGAATCCAATCGTTCCAGCTAGTTCACCCTTGTACTC
The DNA here is from genome assembly GCA_026421185.1 of Dehalococcoidia bacterium. Classification (GTDB taxonomy): domain Bacteria; phylum Chloroflexota; class Dehalococcoidia; order Lucifugimonadales; family Lucifugimonadaceae; genus Lucifugimonas. The sequence continues at coordinate 22,452 of JAPKCH010000031.1, forward strand.
AACGACATAACCGCAGGAGCCATCAAAGTTATCCTGCTCCAATCGTCGAGTGGTATACAGGCGGGTGTATTCATCCTTCGTTTTGTAAGCCGACATCCACGGAAGGAACTCGCCCAAGTAGTCACGGCCTTCAAAAAATGCGCTCCACAACAAATCGTAATCGCTAGCGACATGTTGCCTCAGCAATATTTCTTCATCAACTCTAATTTCTGTAGATGGCAACGCCAGACTCGGTAGTTTTGGCGGCCAGTTGTCGGCAAACGCTGCGTAACTAGCCATATCTAGAGATATGCCATTGATGACCTCGGACTGTCGCCTTATAGATTCACGCTTAATTCCGAGCCGTTCAGGAATGGCTATGCTTGCCGTATTGCTCAGTGAGGCTTGAATCTCGACTCTATTTAGTCCGAGTTCAGAAAATGACCAATCGATTACAGCTTTCAAGCTGCGAGTCATTATTCCTTTGCCAGTGAATGCTGCATCGAGCCAGTAACCGACGAGCGCCCACTTTTCCGTGGACTCTACACTGTGAAGTGCGATCGTTCCAGCTAATTTTCCATCTTCCTCGATCAACCACCAGTACCCTTTGCCACCATCGCAGTTCGCTATATCGTTAGCTTGGGCTTTGCGTCGGTCTTCAACGGTTGCCGGTGGCTTGGATACTCGAAGCCACTTTGTTAGCTGCTTGTAGTTATCTTCGACCAGGTTTAGATATCGTTCTGCGTCATCTAGTTCTGCCGGTTGCAGGACTGTGGAATCACCAGCTGTGAGAACTGGCACTGTTAGAGCAATGATTTTATCGACGGTCATGTTGTGAACTGCTGACTAGATTTTCTGAGGCTTTTCACGCTGGGTCAGATTGTGGCTGAAGCGAATGTTTGTTTCAATGAGATGTAATGACCAACAATAACGACAATACCGTTTATGCTTTCTCCGATGGATCGGCTATCGGAAACCCTGGGCCCGGTGGGTTCGGGACTGTTCTCAAATACGGTGATAACGTAAAAGAGTTTAGTCAGGGATTCAAGCACACAACCAATAATCGTATGGAGATGCTTGGAGCGATCACCGCTCTCGACGCTCTTAAAGGGCGGCAGCGTGTCGTGCTTACAACTGACTCTCAATATGTGATCAACGGCATTGAGAAGGGCTGGGCCAAGAAGTGGCAAGCTAATGGTTGGATGCGCAACAAGAAAGAGCGCGCCATGAACCCTGATATGTGGCAGCGACTTCTCGATGCGTGCGCCAAGCATGATGTAAGTTTCGAGTGGATTCGTGGGCACACGGGGCACGTGGAAAACGAACGTTGTGACACGCTTGCCAACGATGCCGCACGGGGTCCTTTCTCCGGTCAGCTCGTTGACGAAGAGTTTATGAAACAGAATGGATAGCGGATCGGTCAGTAGCCTTGCTGGAAAGAATGTCAGATGACAGATAGCTCGAAGAGTGAAAACAAACTCAGCCATATCGATTCATCGGGTAAAGCCCGGATGGTCGATGTCAGTCAAAAAAAAATTACCGAGCGCATAGCTACGGCTGGATGTGAAATTCACATGGAGCAGTCGACTCTCGATCTGATTCGTTCTGGTGGATTCGATAAGGGCGATGTTCTCGGAGTCGCTCGAATTGCTGGAGTCATGGCGGGTAAAAAGACTTCTGACCTAATACCTCTTTGTCACCCACTCGCCCTGAACCAGATCACTATCGACTTCGGAGATCTCGCCAATGAGGTTGGACTTTCTATCACCAGCACCGCTCGTACTTCCGGAAAAACCGGTGTTGAGATGGAAGCGTTAACGGCTGCGAGTCTCGCAGCGCTAACTGTCTACGACATGTGCAAAGCGGTAGACCGTGCTATGCGAATTACCGACCTTAGGCTGCTGAGTAAATCGGGCGGTAAGAGTGGGGACTACGTAGCTAACGATTAATTACGGTGCGTTGTGAGCTGTGAATTCGTTGACCCACGTTTGCGGCGTGATTACCATAAATGATCGCGGTTAGTGATTTCGATCACTGAAAGCTTCGAATGGCATGGCGATGTAGCTCAGCCGGTTAGAGCGCGCGCTTCATAAGCGCG
>JAPKCH010000082.1 GCA_026421185.1 Dehalococcoidia bacterium
GTGGAACAGAACGAGGGTCAGGCTACGATTTCAAAATGGGCGCAGGACTTTTTGGACGCCAATGTCGAAGAGAGTGCGGCGCGAGATGCATCCGATCTGGATATGGATCTTGTGTTCAACAGCGACGATCCGCATGAGCGATCGGCTCACATTGAGAAGCTGTTCTGGGCCCCAACTTCGATAGCGCTCGACAGCGATGGTCACGTTTTGGTTGTCGATAGCAATCGGCATCGCCTTCAGGTCTTCGACGTTGTGACGTCTGACTGATCTTTCCGGCTCCAAGCAACGGGCAAAATATTCTGGTTAGTCGGCCACAACTTCTCAATGCCTATTGTTCAGAAGAAATTCGGATTACTTCGGGGACAACAGCAACGATTCTGTCAGAACTGAGTATCGTGGTGGGATAATTATGTTGTTGTCGATACTCCATTCACCTGCGTTACGAGCATCAACATTTAGATTCCTACCGGGGCAGTTACTCTCCTTCGAGTGCCCTAAGAATCTGTTCGCCTTCACGATTCCAGAAGTCGTAGAGGATCGTAATGTCCGTTCCGATAGAGAAATGGCGCACCCCCATGTCCAGGAACTCTTTCATCTCGTCACTGCTCTCGATCTCGGCCCTTGGTGGCACACCCATTTTGATAGCGGTTTCGAAAGTTTTCTTTTTCGCAGCCACGACTTCCGGGTGGTTCATGTCGTCCGGGTGGCCGATGTTCATCGAGAAGTCTGAGCCGCCCCATTGCACCATTTCGACCTTCGGTTCTTCGAGTATCTCTTCCAGGTTGTCCACTGCGCCCTTCTTTTCGATCATGAAGGCGAGCACGGTGTCGGCGATTGATTCGACGTACTCGGGCGTGCCGCCGTATTCCATGTAGGAGTTTCGTCGGGTGGCCACGCCATACAGACCGCCGTGGTCGGGGTGGTCGGGCATGGCCGCCCTGATGCAGTCACGTACTTCGTCGATGCTCCTGGTATCAGTGAACAGGATGCTGCCGTAACCGGCGCCGATTCCTCTTTGTGCGAGGAACGGCATGAGACTCTGATCGATCTTGATCATGCTGCCCATGTTGAACAGCTCGGCAGCGCGGCACATGTTGTCGAGGTCATGGAGGTCCGACGGTCCGTATTCGGCCACGAACTCCACGTAGTCATAAAACCCCGTGTGTCCGATAGCTTCGATTTCGGCTGGCCAAACACTGTGGATGTGTGTGCTAAGCGTCGACTCCCCGGCGTCAAGCTTCTGTCTCAGTATGTTTGGTTTCATGCTTGTGTGAACTCCATGGCTTTTCCCTCGGCGAAGGGACCGTTGTTGATTATTCGTTCATTTTTACTTTGAATGACAGGATAACGGAATATTCCTGACACAACCTCCAATTTATATGTCGGGTGGGTTGTAGTGATGTGGGTGGATGACCATCTTGCGAACGTTGCCTGTTGGCTGTGTTGATGAGTTCTGACAGAACCACTCTCTCAGGCTGCACTGGGATATATTGTGCAATGTGTAGAAAACTTTGAACTTTTTTCAAATTGAGTGATTACTCGAATTGGGAGCGGATAGCGATATGTCGGAAAATTTTGATGTTGAAATGCGGCTAGATGTGAAAGTGCCAATGCGCGATGGCGTGGAACTATCGGCAGACATCTATCTTCCGAAGTCGGACGGACCATTCCCTGTTGTGTTGATACGGACGCCCTATAGCAACAATGTCGATCCGGTGATTGATAAGGCGCGAAAATTGGCAAACCGTGGTTACGTATGCATGGTGCAAGATGTCAGGGGCAGGTTTGACTCTGAGGGCGAGTATTACGCGTTTCATCAAGAAATCGATGATGGTTTCGATACTCAGGAATGGACGGGGCAACAGGATTGGTGTGACGGCAATATTGGAATGGCTGGATCTTCGTATGGTGGGTGCGTCCAGTGGTTGAGTGCACCGCTCCAAAACAAGTATCTGAAGGCCATGGTTCCTCGAGTTATGTGTACCGACTACTATCAGGGTCTGATGCACCCGGGTGGTGCGTTTCAACTCAACGTGATGATGACGTGGGGCATGCGAACGAACGGTCGGACGGGTCAAAGCATCGACTATCACAACTGGACAGAGGCGTTTCGGTCTCTGCCGTTGACAGATCTTGCCGGTAATGCCGGTCGTGAAATGAAGTTCTGGCAAGACTGGCTGGCACACCCTAATGATGATGAGTATTGGGACGAGGTGAATACCGACAGGCGCTTTAACGAAATTGAGGTACCTTCGCTAATTATGGGTGGCTGGTACGACCTTTACGCCACCGACGCATTTGACAACTTCACCGGGCTGAAAGAACGGGGCGGATCTGAATTAGCACGGGGGTCGAAATTAATCGTCGGGCCGTGGCCACATGCCCTTAGTACCTCGACGAAAACAGGTGACATCGACTTTGGAGCTGAATCGATGCTCGACCTCGATTCGATTGAACGAGACTGGTTTGATATATGGCTAAAGGGCGATAAATCAGACAAAGAAGAAGCGCCACTACGGTTGTTTGTCATGGGAATTAATCAGTGGCGCGACGAACAGGAATGGCCTCTTGCTCGAACCGACTGGCAATCATGGAATCTTCGCTCGGACGGTAGTGCCAATAACTCGACGGGTGACGGTAAATTATCGCTAGAACCTGCTGGTGATGAGTCTGCAGATCGCTTCACGTACGATCCAGAGATGCCTGTTCAGACCCTGGGCGGGAACAATTGTTGCTCCCCAGAAATTGTCCCGTGGGGGCCGTATGACCAGCGACCAGCTGAAGCTCGTAACGACGTGCTTTGCTACACAACTGATGTTCTGGCAGAAGATCTTGAGATTACGGGGCCGATTCGTCTGAAATTATTTGCTGCTACCGATGGTCTCGATACCGATTGGACTGCCATGTTGGTCGACGTTTCGCCGACTGGATATGCGAAAAATCTTTGCGACGGCATCATTCGTGGCCGGTACCGGGAGGGTTTTAAGCGGCCGAAACTGCTCAAGTCGGGCAACGTTTACGAGTACGAAATCAAGGTGGGTGTCACTAGCAATGTGTTTAAGAAAGGACACCGATTGCGCTTAGAGGTATCGTCTTCTAACTTTCCTAGGTTTGATCGTAATCTGAACACCGGCGGCGACCTATACAACTCTACGGATATACGGGTGGCACAGCAGACCGTACATCATTCACTGGAGTACCCGTCACAACTGATATTGCCAGTGATACACGAGTAAACGGGTTCTGTTAGAACTTAGCGAATAACGAATGATCTTATTTTCCCCCGACACTTCGTTCTGACAGATCCCCACTAATTTGCACTTCCAGCGAAGTGTACGAATCGGTGATTTCATTGATTGAGTTGCGAATTCTCAATGTTTGATTGAGGATTCTGCCCATTAGATGTATATGTCAGACAAAGTGCCCCAGACTATAAAAACAAACGCGTACACTTTCAACTCAGAATCACATGTAAGTCGAATTCACTTACGACATGTACTGATCGATTCCTTCCGTAACAGGAGCAGGTCCCGACGGGAATACACCTGTCTTAGCGCGATCAGCACCGACGACCAGAATGTAACAATCATTGGCATCATTCATGATCGGTATCGTTATCTCAAGGAGCTGTTCCTCGGATAAGTTTTCTAACCACTTCCAATGATCATGAACACGTGCTTCCCCTTCGAGCGGCATGTATTGCATCAACTTGCCAATACTTCCACGGGCGTGCTCATGTATGAACTCTTTCGCCTCTTTCTTGGTGAAACCTTGAGCCCCCACAGGACGGGCGACATCCGGTGGCATAAGAATCAAACGTTCCTGACCGCTCCTCGGACTCTGCAGATTCATTGTGCCGAAGGTTGAACCGTAAGCCAGATTTTTTAACAAACCTTCTGCCGTGTGATTACCTTGATCCTGCACATCAAGTTCGCCATCAGTGACAAATACACTCACAGTGCTTTCGCTTGCTTTGAAACCTTGATCTACGTGAAATCCTTCCCACGGGCTAGCATCTTCATTCTCAGCGATGCATTGGATGAACTTTCGAGATGTCCCGATAGTGTCCATATCCATCTTATTTAGGTACCAGTGACCGATATTTCGGAAACACAAAGCAAACGCTCTGCCGATTAGTGTGTTGACCTGATTATCCCTACCTGGCCCTAGTGCTGATCCTGTATTGAGCCCCAGCTGTTTAATAATTGGACCGTTGGCGATCAATAGCGGAGCCTGTGGGCTCGTAGACATCAACAGCGACTTACCACCCTGTCCGCCGAGTTTAGATAACGCTTTCACCGCGGCGATTACGACGGGTAAGTGTTCTGATTTGGCACCGGCCATAACCGAATTAATGGCGATTTTCTCGACGGTCGCAACACCAAAACCAGGAGGCATGTCGCAAACGACGTGATTGGCAGGTAGATGTGTGCCTGTAAGCATCTCTGTTACAGCTTCAGCAGTTGCTGGATGTAAGAAGAGACCATCACCTAGATCTTCGTTGATGAATTCTTGATTCATCTTCAAAATCGAGTCGTGCCGATCAGCACCCTCGTAACGACGAGTGTCGGTGGCTTCAGTGTTCTCGCGGGCATCGATCGAAGAAGTAAGCGATCGGACTAGATCATCGATAGCGTCTTCAGTCTGCGTCCGGCAAGTTTCAGGATCGAGATTTCGATAAATATGAGGAACCACGATCCACTGAAGATCAGGCATTCCAAATGCTCGAGAACTTGCAACAGCATCGCTCTCAAATCGACCTGAAACGATGGCAACACCAGGTTTGCCCATTTTCTCGACCACAATCATGTCGTGGACCATCCACGACGCACACGTCCCTCAGTCGGCGGTGGCACCGATTATGACGTCGCACTCATCTCCTGCCTGTTTTACGATTGCTGGCGGTGTCGGATAGTTGCCACCTGTATAGAAATTGACATTCACGTGTTCGAATCGTTCTTGAAGCATTTCTCCGGCACGCTTAAGGGCGATATCACCACCATGTGTGCCACTCCAAATCAGACCGACAGTCTTGTTATCTAGAGACTCAGGTCGATTGCTGGCGCTAATGGCATTTAGTACACCTCGCTGAACAGCTACTGGATTATTGACTTCGAGTAGGTGCATATCGTTGCTTTCTAGGCACAGGATGCCTTGAATATCAGACGTAAGTAGTATTTTGCGTCAGGATAGCACTGATAGCCAACTACGATCATTAGGCATAGATTCGCACCTTATTTTGAATCAAATGTTCGTATGGAGTTTTCAAGGAACTTTCTTGGCGTCGATCACATCGACATCATCTTGCATATCAACATTGGCAGGCATTCTCGACGCTTCAAGAACTGCCGACTTGGCGATGTAGCCAGAGTCTCGTGTCGCTCCGGATGCGTTGAGGTCGGTGTTAAGTACTCTCGGGCGAATGCTGCTCGTTTGGCCGGAAGAGCTTTCGCTGGATCGATGGCGGTGGCAGCCACTTGGCAAGGGTAACCGGGCTGAAAATTACATGAAACCTGTATCCGGTAATGGACTGCACAAGTTCCAAACTAGACGTTACAGAAACGCTTGTGACCATTAAGCGAAAAGGCCCCGGTTTTCACCGAGGTCTCTTGCAGTTCAATTTCAGTATGGCTCCCGAGGCAGGGCTCGAACCTACGACAAGCTGATTAACAGTCAGCTGCTCTACCACTGAGCTACTCGGGAATGCATTTAACGCACAAATGATGATACAGCGGAGATTTCATTTTTGCGTTAACTTCGAGCACTTTTTTT
>JAPKCH010000083.1 GCA_026421185.1 Dehalococcoidia bacterium
AACGAAATTGAAGCACCACGTGAGTACGAAGAATCGAAGACACAGCCGTCAGCAACAAGCCAACCGGTGTAGTGAACATCAACAGTTTGATCCGGACTAACAGTTGCACCGTCTCCGACCTTAGAGTCGAATACTCGAATGCCTGAAGGCTCTGCTGAGTACTGGTCGTCGGTTACATCTTCGAACTTAGGAGCGGAATCTGGGTAACCGGGATTTTCACAAGACACGATGGGCCCTCCTTCGGGCGTTGCGGTAGGAATTGGGGTTGCAGTTGCGTTGGCGGCTATAGCCGTTGCCGTGGCAATTGCTTGTGTGGGCGTAAGAACGTTCAAAAGTTCGATTTCAAAAGTAAGAGTGGCGTTTCCGGGAATAACAGGTGGGGATCCAAGCTCTCGATAACCGAGGTCAGACGGAATTTCTACTCGTCGAATTCCACCGGATGCCATAGTAAGCATCGTTTGTCGCCAGCCTGGAATTAGGGCTACCAATAGTAGGTCTGCGTCTTCACCACGGGTATGTGATGAATCGAAAATACAGCCGTCATCTAGCCAGCCGGTGTATCGGACCGTGACCATGTCTTCCAGATTTGGGGAATCGCCTTCACCGACGATGACGTCGAAAATCTTCACGCCATCAGTCTCGCCAACGAGCTGACTGCTCAGGACGTCTCCGAAGATCGGAGCATCCTCTGGGTAAATCTCGTTCTGACAGAGAGCTATATCGACTGTTGGTTGGATAACCGGAATTGCGATGTTTTCAGGGTTCTTGCCTGCCGCCTGACATGCTGTCAGTACGATCAGTACGAGCATTCCCGCAATAATCAGTATTCTCTTGGATATCACACTTTTCAATTCGAAATTTCTCACTGTCTGAATCTTAGGTTCAGGCTAGTCGCCAAATTTGTAGAGGTCTAATTGTCTACTTTTTTCCAGAGTTTGCATTGGCAACAAACTGGTTGTAGCCACTTGCAATCCACGGTCCTGCGCCAGTCATGAAGAACCTGACACCCATTTCTACATACGCAGCAACGTTTTCGTTTGTTGCCAATGCACCGGCGTGCTTGCCTGCAGCAACGATTCGCTTGAGTGAATCGTTGATTTTTGCGACTACATCAGGGTGATTGAGATCGCCCATGTGCCCCATCGAAGCCGCGAAGTCTGAAGGAGCGACGAAGAACACGTCGATACCTTCTACGGCGAGAATTTCGTCGAGGTTCTCCCATGCAATGATGTCTTCGAGGAGAATAACCAACAGAGATTCGTCATTTGCCTGGTCGAAGTAATTCTCCACACCGAGCCCCTGTCGGCTAGTGAACATACCGCGCTTGCCGATTGGAGTGAACTTGCCGCCATCGACAACGTTCTGTGCTTCAGCAGCGTTGTTAACGTGAGGAACAACGATTGACTGTGCGCCACGGTCGAGCGTTCGGTAGATGAGTCCCTGCTCGTTGAGGTTGATTCGAGCGACGGAGGTCATGCCCCAGAGGTCACATGCTCGGGTGAGGTTTCCGAGTTCACCGGCTTCGGTCGCACCGTGTTCGCCTTCGAACCAGATGCCGTCGAAGCCCATTGGTCCAACTGCGTCGATGTCGTCTGGATGAGTGATTCCGCTGACGATAGTTACTAATTCGCCGTTAGCGAGCTTCTGTTTTGCGCGGTTAGTCCTGAGTTTCACTGGAGTTGCTCCATAAATGTGATGAGTAATAAAAGGGCTGATGAATTAACCCCCGGAATTCTAACCCGCTAGGCGGGTTTGGGGGAAGAGGGTTTTGGAGTTCGTGTTTTTTAAACACGAACATAACCGCTGGATATCAGTCACCCATCACTCCTCCGCTCAGTTATCGCTACGGTCGGTATGAGGGTTATTTACGACTGATTTACCTGTTTACTGGTTGGCGAACTACCGCTGCGCACCGTGGCAACGTTTGAACTTTTTGCCTGAATCGCAAGGGCACATATCGTTGCGGCCTACTCCGGCATAGGGGTCGTCCGACATCTTCGGAATGGCACTTGCCCTTGCCATGATGTTCGCAGCAGGCTGCCCACTTCGAAGTTCACCGACCATCGCCTTCATATAAGGCTCGGTGTGGGCGAAGTACTTTTTGTAACCAGCGCAGAGATAATTCAGTCCCTCTTCACCATCGGGCGTTTTGGTGAACCTTTGCTTGGGGCAGCCACCGTTACAGGCGAACTTGAACTCACAGCTTCTGCAGAACTCGGGAAGTGTGTCTCGCTTGTCGTTTCCGAACTTACGCTGTTCAGGACTCTGGGCCATAACGCGAATCGATTTTTCTTTAACGTTCCCGAGATTGAACTTGGGATAGACGAAGTGATCACACGAGTAAACATCGCCATTGTGCTCGATGATCATGGCATCGCCACAGGTTTCGGCGAAGATGCAAAGTCCGGGGTTCTGACCCATCCAGCTAGCAAGAGCCGTATCGAATATCTGAACGAAATACTGGCCGATGTCTTTTCGTACCCACTGGTCGAACACGCCGGTCAGGAAGTTGCCGTACTGCTCGGAGCCTACCGACCATTCGGTTACAGTTGCGCCGTCTCGGAACTCAGGGCCAACCAGCTGCAGAAGGTGTGCGGGAAGTTTATCGGCAACACGTTCAACGATCGGTATGAACTGCAAGAAGTGGCTTCCGACTTCGCGAGTTAGGAACTCGTACAGCTCTTTCGGGTGATCGGCGTTGTGCTTGTGGAGCACTGTGAGAGTGTTGAACTCGACCTTGTGCTTCTTGAGCACCTCGATACCTGCCATCACCTTGTGCCAGGTTGGCTCGCCGCCCTGCGTTACTCGGTAGCGATTATGAATTTCTTCAGGTCCATCAATCGAAACACCAACTAAAAATTTGTTCTCAGCTAGAAATTCGCCCCACTCGTCATCAAGAAGAATAGCGTTGGTCTGGAAAGCGTTTGTGATCTGCTTCCTGCCGGCGTACCGCTTCTGCAGTGCAACGGCTTTCTTGTAGAAATCGACTCCAAGAAGTGTTGGCTCGCCGCCCTGCCAAGCGAATGCCACTACCGGGATATCGTTGGCTTCAATGTACTGCTTTACGTACAGTTCAAGCTCTTCGTCGCCCATCTTCCATGAGCCACGTGCCTTTTCTGGGTACAGTTTCTCTTTTTCAAGATAAAAGCAGTACGTGCAATCGATGTTGCAGATGGCTCCGCTGGGCTTCGCCATTACGTGAACAGCGAGCGGGCGTTGCATTGGCGGGCGTTGTGTTGGCGTGGTCATATGGTGTTGAATTCTACTTGGTGCGAATGGCTAACAGTGATTCTATTAGGTCTCAGAGAAATCTTCGATGGAGTCTCGATTGCGTGGGAGCAATGAGAGGATTATCGTAACGATCAGCGCTCCCCCAATTGTGCATTTGGCCTTCTTCTCAGGCGAATCTGAAGATCGATACGAACGTGAATGCTCCTGCGCCCATTGCAACGAGTGCGAGGGTGCGTATGCCCGATGATCGGGCGGCTTGCCGGCGTTCTAAGCCGATGATGCATCCGACGATTGCAGCAAATAATATTCTCAGCAGCATTTCGACTTCGGTCGAAGCGCCGAATCGGAATATGACGATGTCCATGGAGCCGCCTTATCTTTTGGCAATTGGGAAAAAGGCGTTTACATACAGGTGGGTTGATTGGTTAAGAAAACCAGAGTCGTTCTGCGGTTTTGCCAAGTATTGCTTCTTTGTCGGATTGCGACAGGCCGATCTCTTCGGTGAAGAGGCTCAAATTTTGTGCGTACGTCGTGCCTTTCGACCACAGAACGTTTGGAAAGTTCGATCCCCACACGCATCGCTGCGGTGTAAACGCTTCTATCACTCGTTTTAGCGGGGCGTGCATATCTTCGTGCGGATACACACGCGAAGAACCGTGGGTACCGCTCGTTAGCTTGGCGTGGATGTTCGGCTTGCTCGCCAGTCTTTCAAGGGCTTCGAGAGATTTTTCTGTTTTGCGCACTTTGTTGAGCATGAAGCAGTGATCGATGATGATGTTTAAATCGTCCAGCTGGCTTGCCAGTGCTTCGATTTCTGACACTCGATCAAGATCGTCGAGAACCATACAGTTCACCACGATGCCGAGATCGCGAGCTTTCGACCAAATTCGTTTTACGTTCGTTGAATCGATTCTGCCGTTTTGGTCGGAAGTGCCGCGTAATCCTCGAACGGAATAGTTGTTCACAGCGTCTTCGAGAACTTCTAAATGCTGTGGATCGTCGGGGCTTAGCGTTACAACGCCAGTTGCCCATGCCGAGTGCTTGCGAGTCGAATCCATCACGTATCGGTTGTCGTGACCGTAGAACGTGCTGGTTTGGATGAACACAGCCTTCGCAACGCACGATTCGTCCATCTTTGACTTCAGATCTTCAGCAGAAGCCGGTTCGCCCGGATTCCACGGATCGTCGATAGTCGGATACTTTTGGCGGTCGCCAGAGTAGATATGCGGATGTGCGTCGATGATGTTCATGGTTTGGGTAATTTATCAGTCACCCAGTTGATTTTGAGTTTAAAACCCCGGCCCTCGACCCGGTTCCCAAACGTGGGCTCGGGCTACGTCTTCGTCGAGGTCTACGCCCCAGCCGGGCTTGGTTGGGATTTGCAGTTCGCCGCCGGTGTAATCTAGAGGACCGCCGGTGATTTCGTCTTTCCATGGCACGTCGTCGATATCGGCTTCCATGATTCGCACGTTGGGCACGGTTGCGCACAAGTTGAGCGAATGCATCGTCGAAAGGTGCGAGTAGTAGTTGTGCGGAGCGATGTTCAACTCGTAGCTCTCGGCGAGCATGGCGATATCACGAGATCGGGCGAATCCGTTCCACGGCACATCGATCATCACGTTGTCCATCGAGCGATTATCGAAGTATGGCCTGTATTCGCGAATGCCAAATAAGTTTTCGCCAGACGTGATCGGAACCGACGTCCCAGCCTTCACCTCGGCGAGTCCTTCTGGTTCGTACATATCGACCTCTACCCACATTGTGTTGAACTGCTCCATCACTTCACAGATTTGCCTTGCGGCGAGCGGCTTGAAGTGGAAGTTGAGGTCGAGCGCTATTTGCACTTCGCCCCTCGTGCCGTCTTCGAACGCACTGATGTACTTTTCGATGTGATTCAGCGTCTGCCAAGTGACGTTCTGGTCGGTTGCGCCGGTTCCGAATCCGCCGTCATATCCGCGAGCTGGAGTGCCTGGGTAGTTGATGTTCGTTTTGAGGGCTTTGAATCCCTTTTCACGTACTTCGGCACCGAGTTCAGCTACAGCTTCGAATGAATCGAGTGGCGGAACGCCGATGAGTTCATGCTGTCGTACTCGTGAACTGCCGCAGTGCGACCAATAAACTTGCTGACTCTGACGTGTCGGGCCTCCAAACAACGAATAAACGGGAACTCCGAGCGTCTTACCTTTGATGTCCCAAAGGGCTAGTTCAATTCCTGCGATCGCCTTTGCAGCGATTCCGCCTGGGGATTGCCTGGCGAGTCGATACATGTCCCAGTAGCGCTTCTCGACGGCTAGAGGATCTTGTCCTTTGAGAATTGGGAAGAAGTCGGTGACGGCTCCGACGATTCCGTATGGGTTACGTCCGTCCGACATTTCGCCGTATCCGGTTATTCCTTCGTCAGTACGAACTGCAACGTACTGCCAGGGACGCCATCCGGCGTCGACTACGAATGTTTCTATGGCTGTGATTTTCATGGCGTTATTTGCTCTGTGTGTCTTCGAAC
>JAPKCH010000084.1 GCA_026421185.1 Dehalococcoidia bacterium
TGCTAGCCACCCTGCACGGTCAACCGGGCTGCCTCCGGTTATGAGGTACACATCTTCGTCAGGATGTGAATACAGTACATCTGACACACGACGCACCTGCGGGAACGACCATCTCAAGCATTCGAACACTTCTGTTTTCTTGCAAGACATTGTAGTCATCTGTTGAAGTATCCATAGGGACAACATAAGTCATTGCTCCGTCCTCTATCAATTATTGACTCAGCCCTTTAGAGAGGTAAAACTGCAGTATGTGACTAAGTCAAGCCGGTACTATATTCAAAGTCCCGTCATTGCCTGTTTGATTCAGGCAAACTTAAAACTATTCATTTCCAGTAATTCGGTTTAGCAACCGGGCAAAAAGGCAAACCACCTCGTGGAGTACGAAGCAGTAATTGGTCTCGAAACTCACGTGCAGCTCAAGACACGTAGCAAAATGTTCGGCACGTCCAGCGCCGAGTACCAGACTGCCGAGCCAAATACGCTCGTCGACGAAGTCAGCATGGCATTGCCCGGAACTCTCCCCGTCGTAAACCAGACGGCTGTCGAGTACGCCATGATGATTGGAATGGCGACTAACTGCAACATCGCCAGAATCACGAAGTTCGATCGTAAACAGTACACATATCCAGATTTGATGAAGGGTTACCAAATAACCCAAATGGACGAGCCGATTTGCTATGAAGGCTACGTCGATCTTCCTATCGAAAACTCAATCCGAGTCCGCATCAACCGTGTTCACATGGAAGAAGATGTAGCCCGTCTCATCCACGTTGAAGGACCAATGGGCGGAACCGTTCACTCACTTATCGACATCAACCGAGCCGGCACTCCACTTATGGAAGTAGTGACCGAACCAGATATGCACACATCTGAACAGGTTGAGGCATACATCAACAATCTTCAGCACATCATTCGATATTTGGGCGTTGGCACTGCAAACATGGAAGAGGGATCTTTTCGTTGCGATGCCAACATCAGTGTCCGTAAAAAAGGAAGCACTGAACTCACGACCAAAGTTGAAGTCAAGAACATGAACCGTGTTCGAGCAGTAGTTCGAGCAGTTGAATATGAAATCGAACGTCAGATCGGCTGCTACGAAAGTGGCGAACGAATTGTCCAAGAAACCCGCGGTTGGGATGATGGCAAAGGCATAACCAACTCGCAGCGCAGCAAGGAAGAAGCGAACGACTACCGCTACTTCCCAGAGCCTGACATTCCGCCGCTGATGATCAGTGAAGAGTGGATCGAAAGTACTCAGGCTAAAATGCCGGAACTTCCAGTTCCGCGCAAAGCCCGCTTCATAAAGGAATGGGGACTCAGCGAGTACGATGCAGAGCTGCTCACCGTTGTTCGTTCGACTGCCGACTACTTTGAAGAAGTTTGCGAGGACGTGAAAGCTGAATCGGCAGAAACTAAACACGGGTTCGCCAAAGCTACATCAAACTGGCTCATGGGTGAGATGGCTCGAATGATGAACGACGATGAAGTCGTGAACATGGCCGATACCAAAGTCTCGCCCCAAGCTCTTGCCACTCTTGTTGAAAAGTTCCGTAAACGTGAACTCAACAACAACACAGCGAAGCAAGTCTTCGAAATCATGTACAAAAAGGGAACTCCACCCGATACGATCATCGAAGATCTAGGACTTGGCGTAGTTTCCGGAACCGATTCACTCGGTCCCATCGTCGATGAAGTCATCGCCAACAATGAAAAAGCAGTGAACGACTATCTCGGCGGAAAAGAAGTCGCCCTCAAATCGCTCATGGGTCAGGTCATGAAATCCACTCGTGGACAGGCCGACCCTGTTCAGGCAACAGAACTGATCAAAGAAAAGCTGGCTTCTAAATAACCAACCAAGCAGCGAACACTCGTACTGCCATATTGCCGGCCGGTACATAACTGGTGCTGCAAATTGTGGCGATACTGGCTGTGTAGCCCTAACATAGATAGCTGTTGACCACTTGCGCCACTTATTGGAGCACAGGAATTGTCCTAAGAGATTTTATGGAAACCGTATTTAGCCTCATATTGATGTTCATCGCAATTACGCTTATTGCTATATTGCTTCTACAGGCTCGCGGTTCTGGATCGTCGCTATTCGGCGAAGCGTCCAGCACATTCCGATCCCGTCGTGGTGTTGAACAACTATTGTTCAGAGTCACCATCGTGCTCGCAGTAGTCTTCGTTGCTGTCGCAATCGCCAACGTTCGATTCAGCTAGCACACGACCTTAACGGTCACGAATTACACAGGTGCCAATTGAGCGCCTGTTTTTTTGCCAGGATTCCAAGCGACTAATGCCAAACGCAGCGTAGGCACGTGTAATATCCACCGCTATGCCTAACACTCAAGCGCCATCACTTCTCGTTGAACTCGACTATCCGCAAGCTCTCGAAGCATCGATCGTTGGAAGCAAAGCTGCCTCGCTCGCCGACCTCATCGAAAAAGGTGCGATAGTTCCTGCGGGATTCGCTATTCCAGCGAACTTATTCAGAGATTTCATTGATCCGGTAAAAACCGAGATCTCTGAGATTCTCAAGACTGTACATATCGAAGTCCTTTCATCAGCTTTCGAAGCTGCCGATTCAATCGCAATATTGCTGAAAACAGTCGTTACTCCAGCTGGATTATTTGAAGCAATAAATACAAGAATCAGCTCTGCATCCACCGGCTTAGCCGTCCGCTCTTCGGCCACAGCCGAAGACCTCGAAGGCGCATCATTCGCAGGTATGTACGACACGTTCCTCGATGCCACTGACACTGCCTCGGTGCTACAGCGAGTACGAGACGTATGGACGTCTTACTACACCGGCAGAGCAATCTCATATCGCCAGCGCCAAGGTATCGCCCACGAAGCCGGTTCGATGTCGGTCCTAATTATGGAGCTAGTGAACGCCGATGCTGGCGGAGTGATATTCACTCGTGATCCACGAGACGGCACTGACCAAATCCTCATCAACGTCGCACTAGGTCTAGGCGAAGGTGTCGTTTCAGGTGAAGCACAGGCCGACTCGTTCACGCTCAATTCCGAAACGTTCGAGATCACCAATCGAAACGTTATCGATAAACAAGTGATGTTCGTTCAGGGCACAACTGGATCAACCGACAAAGTCCCCGTGCCTGCCGACAAGCGCAGTTCACCAGCCTTATCTGATGAACAACTGATTGAGACAGCGAAAGCAGCAACCGCTATCAAGGAAGCATCAGGCGACGACCGCGACATCGAATTTGCTGTCGTTGGTGAAACAGTCCACATCCTGCAGTCACGCCCTATAACCACCGGAGCGAAACAAGAATCAGAGACTGAGTTCTCAGTTGAGTGGGAGAACTCTGAGGACGAAAAACTAGCCTGGAGATTGGGTTCAAAAACCCCATCGCTCCCACTTGTAATTGAATACGTCAAAATGGCAGGCGTCGCCGAAAAACGTTCGGTCGATTTCACAGGGGAGGATATGGGGCGTTGGGATCGAAAAAAATGGACCAATGGCTACATCTACAACGCAGAAACACCGCGAAATAAAGAAAAGCTCGATGCCCTAAGCCTGAAACATCACTTGATGGGTCGACGCCATTTGGAAAAAGGTTCTACTTATTTCTACGATGTGATCGAGCCTGAACTCTTGAAAAACCTCGCTGAAATCGAAGCGGTCCGACCCGCCGACGATGCACCCTTTGCCGATCACATCGTGAATCTACGACGAGCAATGCAGCTAGCGGCAGATCACCAGTGCGATCTGCATTGGCGATCATGGGCAGGGTTCAAAACAAAAGACGACCTCTCAAAACTTTTCGCAGAAATCACAGGACGACCTGAAGTTGAATCTTCCGATCTCATACTAGGTATCGACCATATGACGGCACGCCTATCGGCACGCATGATCAGCATGTCGAAGCTCGTGAAGTCAGACGCATGGCTCACCGAGGTATTCGAATCTAGAAACTACGACGCCATTTTCGCTCGCGGCAACGGCAGTCGACCAACTGTTGCGAAGTTCCGATTGCGCTTCAGTTCTTTCATGAAAATATGGGGGCGACGCAACGGCATTGGCTACGGCAGTGCTTGGAAGCCAACTGATCCTTCTTGGAACATGGAACCGGAAATACCACTCGATTCAATCGGATCGTACGTGCGCCAGAACCTCGACACGCAAGGTCGATCTCACGCCAATCTCAAGGCAAGACGCGAAGCTGCGATAAAAGCGGTGAGACAGAAGATCGGCAGAAACACTAAGCTTCGCAAAAAGTTCGATTTCGAACTGTTCCGTGGAACTCACCACATAAAAATGATGGAGAACCACAACTACCTAATCGAGCAATGCACGTTCGGCGAATATCGCGAGTCAATAAACCGAGCTGCCGTTTCGCTCACAGATGGTAGATGGATCGACACGCCTAATGACATTTATTACCTGCTGCTTACACAGCTTGAAGACGCTGCGCACAATAATGACTACTCAGAACTCCGCTCGCAAATCATCGACGCCAAAGAACAATTCTCTGAAGACTCGAAGCTAACTCCACTGCCGTTCATCGGAGCCAAACTTCCTGACGTAGCGAACAATGATGAAGAAGATCCTTTGCGCGGCATAAGTGAAGATGGCCAGCTACTTCATGGAGAACCGTCGTCAGCAGGATCGTTCACAGGTGTCGCTCGGGTGGTAATCACGAGGTCATCAACACCGCCCGATATTCGAAAAGACGAGATTCTCGTCACCGAAAACACAGGACCTGACTGGGTGCCGGTATTCCCATTGCTTGGCGGCCTAGTTCTCGACGGTGGAGATAATTTCCAGCATGCGTCATTGATCGCACGAGAATATGGAATCCCATGCGTAATTCAGACTAAAGATGCGACTGCTAAAATCGCCGATGGACAACTGATCAGCCTCGATGGCACAGCCGGAACCGTAACGCTTAACCCGATGGTTTAGCTACGCGACCACGTCGTTTCGCCACCGGTGTCGGTAATCGTTATCCCTGCATCATCGAGTTTATCTCGAACAGCGTCCGCATCGCCCCATCGTTTTTTGGCACGAGCGTCTTTGCGTTCCTGGACTAGTGCTTCCACTTCGCCATCCCGCAAGCCGTGAGCCTTCTTCGGCGGAGCTGCGAGCGTCATGCCAAGCACGCCAGTCAACTCTCGTACCAACGTTGCGGCGGCGGCAACGCCGTTTCCGTCGCTGCGAGTTCGGTTCATCTTTCGGCAAAGATCGAAAATTGCTGCCAATGCCTGGGGTGTATTCAGATCGTCGTCCATAGCTTCCATGAAACGTCGTTTGAAAGGTGAAGGATCTAGAGATTTCTCCGAAACCACAGGTTCAGCCTCAACCGCCTGTCGAATCCTGCGCATTGAACGTTCGGCATCACTGATCAGCTTCTTATCCAAAAGGGGATTCGTACGGTAGTGGCTTTGCAAAATCCAAAGTCGTATAGCGTCTGAACTGAACTCTTCCAGAGCTGACTTCACATTGAACGCGTTGCCCAGCGACTTACTCATTTCCTGACCATCTGCGATTCGCAGCATTCCATTGTGCATCCACACACCAGAGAACGGAGTTTTTCCTGAAGCCGCCTCGCTCTGTGCGATCTCGTTTTCGTGGTGGGGGAAGATCAGATCTAATCCGCCGCCATGAATATCGATCTGTTCACCCAAATGCTTGAACGCCATCGCCGAGCACTCGATGTGCCAGCCCGG